>NZ_PTRX01000019.1:0-111547 GCF_002966045.1 Escherichia sp. MOD1-EC5189
TCTGCATACCCGAAACTTGCAGCCGCTTATCCGTCAGGCGTGATCCCTGATATGCGTGGCTGGACGATTAAGGGCAAACCTGCCAGTGGTCGGGCCGTATTGTCTCAGGAACAGGACGGCATTAAATCGCATACCCACAGCGCCAGCGCATCCAGTACGGATTTGGGGACGAAAACCACATCGTCGTTTGATTACGGCACTAAATCCACGAATAACACTGGTGCGCATACCCATAGTTTAAGTGGCAGCACGAATGCAGCTGGTAATCACAGCCATAGAGATGGCCGTCGATTTAACCCCAGTGTTTTTAAAGATACTTATCAATATGGTTATACAAGCTCAGGTCAAAATACCTGGGGTGTACAAGGCTCAGTAGGTATGTCTACGGGGTGGTTAGCGAATACCAGTACAGATGGTAATCATAGCCATTCACTGTCCGGCACAGCAGCATCTGCAGGTGCACACGCGCATACTGTCGGTATTGGTGCTCATACGCACTCCGTTGCGATTGGTTCACATGGACACACCATCACCGTTAACGCTGCTGGTAACGCGGAAAACACCGTCAAAAACATCGCATTTAACTATATTGTGAGGCTTGCATGATTACGCTCATTCTTTCTGCACCAGTAACAGAAATGGCTGAAGCATTTAAGCGGGTATTCGCAAATGCAGATAATGTGAATATTGTCGGAAAGCCATTTGAAACAATCAGGGAATTTGACTGCATGGTAAGTGCGGCAAACAGTTTCGGCCTGATGGATGGCGGTGTTGATGCCGCCATTACCGCATTCTTCGGTACTCAGTTACAGTCCCGCGTTCAGAATCATATTCTTCGTGAATATCTCGGCGAGCAGCCTGTAGGTTCTGCATTTGTTATTGAAACGGGGCATAATCATCATCCCTGGCTGGTACATGCGCCAACAATGCGTGTTCCGCTGACAATTGACGGAACAGACGCTGTATATAACGCAACCTGGGCCGCTCTGCTTGCCATCTTTCAGCACAATAAACACGCAACGACAGACAGGAAAATAAAAACGGTGGTATTCCCTGCAATGGGAGCCGGATGTGGTCAGGTGCCGTTTGAAAGTGTTGCCCGGCAGATGAAGCAGGCATGGGATAACTTTAATAAAAAAACAGAATCAATTAACTGGGAATACGCACAATCCCGCCAGTCGGCAGTATTTGGCACATATGCATACTGTCCGGGTAATTCTGTTTGCCGTTATGCGGATACTAAATATATTGGATGCGGCGATTATCGGACGTATTGCTCACGTTCCGGGCAGGTCTGTATTAACCCTGAACATCAGGCTGATGATGTACTGATACAACATCAGGCTAATAACCGGTTTCGCCCTGGTTCGCATATACACCGGATTAATCCAGAAAATCCCGTAGGTAATGTCATCTCTGGCGCACATAGCCACGGAAGTAGCATCGTTATTGGTGCTCACACCCATACGCTCAATAAACAATATTCTGTCTCTGATATTAAGTAGAGGTGAACATGGATTTCAGAATGAGTGAACAACCACGGACTATAACAATTTATAATCTGCTGGCCGGAACTAATGAATTTATTGGTGAAGGTGACGCATACATTCCGCCTCATACAGGTCTGCCAGCAAACAGTACCAATATTTCACCGCCAGATATTCCGGCTGGCTTCGTGGCTGTTTTCAACAGTGATGAGGCATCGTGGCATCTTGTTGAAGACCATCGGGGTAAAACAGTTTATGACGTGGTATCAGGGGACGCGTTATTTATTTCTGAACTCGGTCCGTTACCGGAAAATGTTACCTGGTTATCGCCGGAAGGGGAATATCAGAAGTGGAACGGCACAGCCTGGGTGAAAGATGCAGAAGCAGAAAAACTATTCCGGATCCGGGAAGCGGAAGAAACAAAAAACAGCTTGATGCAGGTAGCCAGTGAGCATATAGCGCCGCTTCAGGATGCTGTAGATCTGGAGATCGCAACGGAGGAAGAAAACTCGTTGCTGGAAGCCTGGAAGAAGTATCGGGTGTTGCTGAACCGTGTTGATACATCAACTGCACCTGATATTGAGTGGCCGGAAGAACCAGACACAATGTAAGCGAAAAAGAAAAACCGCAGACACGACGTATGCAGGACGTGCTGCGGTTGGCTGGTGAACTTTCGATAGTGCGAGTATTGAATGATTTCCAGCCGTTACCGATTTTACGTGTTTATTAGTGAACAAACCACTCGTCAGCAGACTCCCAGGTATCTTTCAGAGTCTCCTGAACAAATGTTTTTGCAGAATCTTTATCTGCGGTGCGTGTAACAGAAAGCCCATCGTTGCTGGTGGCTTTTACGATCACCTCTACATCGTCATAACGTTTACTGATGCGTCGGGTTAATTCTTCCTTTAACGCATCCACAGCACCGTTTGGCATTTTAGTCATTTTTTCTTTGGCTATGCAGATCTCAATACGCATAAAAGTCCCTCTATACTGTGTTTGTATACAGTATTATTTTTAACTGTATGGATAAACAGTGTCAAGAGGTCTTATTTCTGCTCCTTTGGAGCTCTTCAAAACGATTATGTAAAGATTTCGGATACAGTTCGGTATATACCTGCCATAGCACGTTTAATGAACGATGCCCTGTAACCTGAGCGACTTCCTCAATACTAAAACCAGCCTCAAATAAGCGACTTGCCCCTTCTCTACGCAAATCATGGTATCGCAGATCTTTAATACCTAATTTGCTTCTTACCCTCTGAAATCCTGCAGTAACAGAAGTGCTGTTATATGGAAAAATGAATTCCGATTTTTTGGGCTGTCGTTGGACGATATCCCAGGCTTCCCCAAGCAAGGCTACTTTCATGTGGTTGCCTTCCTTTTTGCGTGGATCTTTCCTGTCTCTTACGAGTATAGATTTTTGTTCCTGGTCGAGATCTTCCCATCGTAACCGGCATACTTCTCCGATCCGCATACAGGACCACACAGAAAATTTGAGGATATCAACGAACGGAATTTTTGAGCATTTATGAGTAGATCGTTGTTGAAGGCCTTCAATGAGCATGTCCAGTTCATCAGATGCTGGTCTACGATTACGACGGTTTGATTTACCAATCAAACCAAGTTTAAGTAGATATGGGCGAGCGCTTTTCGCTGGGTTTGATGTGTAATTAATTCCATATACAGGTTTGGCAGCATCCAGAACACTGCCAAGATAACTAACATCGTGGCTAACTGTAGCTGGACCTGCACCAGCGTTGTTTCTTAGCCTGCAATGTTCAATTACGTCATTTTCTGTCAGTTCAGATAGTTTGATCGCGGAGATGTCACTATCCATAAGCAGTTCCAGCACATATCTTTTAGTACGGCCTGCTTTACCTCCGGCATTTGGGTCATTTAAATATTTGTGTAGTAAGTCACGGACTGTAAGTCCGTCGACTGCATTTGATGATGGAATGCCATATAGATCTAATTCCATCACTTTCTGTGTGCCCCATGTTTTGGCATGAGCATGTTTAGGGAATGTTTTGCTTTCCCTGTAAGTGATAACACCTTTTTCTTTGATAATCACATTACAGCGATAGCGTGGTGTGCCATCGGATTTTAGTCGTTTCTCTATGTTATAGTACGCCATTACACGACCTCGTTATTTCGGGTTCCCATAAAACGTGGGAACCTGTGCGGGAACCTAACGCGAGAAAAATAGCCTGAAATGTTCAAAAATGCACGATAATCATGAAACACAAAAAATTAATCAAACCAGCGTGATGCCTGAAAAAACTGGTGTTTACTGGAATTCTCGGTTTAGCATTGCTCCTATGCTCGACTGGACGGACAGGCACTGCCGTTATTTCCTGCGTCTGCTTTCCCGCAATACGTTGCTGTATACAGAAATGGTGACCACAGGGGCGATTATTCACGGTAAAGGTGATTACCTGGCGTACAGTGAAGAAGAACATCCGGTAGCGTTGCAACTGGGCGGTAGCGATCCGGCGGCGCTGGCGCAGTGTGCGAAGCTGGCAGAAACGCGCGGATATGATGAGATCAACCTGAATGTCGGCTGCCCGTCTGACCGGGTACAGAACGGCATGTTTGGTGCGTGCCTGATGGGCAATGCGCAGCTGGTTGCCGACTGCGTGAAAGCGATGCGCGATGTCGTATCGATTCCGGTGACGGTGAAAACGCGTATTGGCATTGACGACCTGGACAGCTATGAATTTCTCTGCGATTTCATCAACACCGTTTCCGGTAAAGGCGAGTGTGAGATGTTCATCATCCACGCACGTAAAGCCTGGCTTTCTGGGTTAAGCCCGAAAGAAAACCGTGAAATCCCGCCGCTCGATTATCCGCGCGTTTATCAACTGAAGCGTGACTTTCCGCATCTGACGATGTCGATTAACGGTGGCATCAAGTCGCTGGAAGAGGCTAAAGCACATTTGCAACATATGGATGGCGTGATGGTCGGGCGCGAAGCGTATCAGAATCCAGGCATTCTGGCGGCGGTAGACCGAGAGATCTTTGGTTCTTCGGATACCGATGCCGATCCGGTGGCGGTGGTGCGTGCCATGTATCCGTACATTGAGCGTGAACTCAGCCAGGGGACGTATCTCGGCCATATTACCCGGCATATGCTGGGCTTGTTCCAGGGTATTCCTGGCGCGCGGCAGTGGCGGCGTTATTTAAGTGAAAATGCCCATAAAGCGGGTGCTGACATTAACGTGCTGGAACACGCGCTCAAACTGGTGGCAGATAAGCGTTAACTTTTCACCAAAAAGTAGTCAAATTGACCACGCCCTGCGCACCGTCGCGGGGCGTTTTGCTGTTAAATCAATAGATTATTTTTGGCATGATTCTTGTAATGCCAGCAAGAGATTTCATATTTGGGAGAGCATCATGCTGGAACTACTTTTTGTGATTGGCTTTTTTGTCATGCTGATGGTCACCGGCGTTTCGTTGCTGGGTATTATCGCTGCGCTGGTTGTGGCGACGGCCATTATGTTCCTCGGCGGTATGCTGGCATTGATGATTAAGTTGCTGCCGTGGCTGTTATTGGCGATTGCGGTGGTGTGGGTTATTAAGGCGATTAAAGCACCAAAAGTGCCGAAATATCAGCGCTATGACCGTTGGCGTTACTAAGGGATTGTGCGGACGATCACAACCTAAGGTTTTATCCTTAGAACAAAATAGGAATTGATAATCAAATCTGTCACTATTGCGCCTCTAACAGATTCATCGTGCTGTACCCTACATACAGCCGAACTATAAAAAGAAAGGGCTTCCCAAGTGGAAGCCCTATTTCTTTTATGGAATCAACAGGCTGGAGCCTTGCGTCGCCCGGCTTTCCAGAATCGCATGCGCACGCTGTGCATCCTTAAGCGGATATTTCTGCTGCTCGGTGACATCGACCTTAATCACACCGCTGGCAATCAAAGAGAACAGTTCATTACTGGCCTCGGTTAATTCCTCCCGCGTGGTGATATAGCCTTGCAGGGAAGGGCGTGTCACATACAACGAGCCTTTCTGATTGAGAATGCCTAAGTTCACACCGGTAACCGCACCTGATGAGTTGCCAAAACTGACCATTAAGCCGCGGCGTTGCAGGCAATCCAGCGACCGTTCCCAGGTGTCTCTGCCCACGGAATCGTACACCACGCGCACTTTCTTGCCACCGGTGATCTCTTTTAACCGCTCGACCAGATTCTCTTCGCGATAGTTAATAACCTGCCATGCGCCCGCTTTTAGCGCACTCTGCGCTTTTTGCGCGGTTCCCACGGTGCCGATAAGTTTCGCCCCAAGGGCTTTTGCCCACTGGCAGGCAATTAAGCCAACGCCGCCAGCCGCTGCGTGGAACAGGAACTGCTCATCAGGTTTAATTTCATAGGTTTTGCGCAGCAGATAATAAACCGTTAAGCCTTTCAGGAATGATGCCGCCGCTTGCTCAAAAGAAATTGCCGCGGGCAGAATCGCCGCTTTATCGGCATTGACGTTATGCACAGAGCTGTAAGCGCCTAATGCCGACTGTGCATAGACTACGCGATCGCCTGCCTTAATATGCTTTACACCACTGCCGACTTTACTCACGATGCCTGCCGCTTCGGTACCTAATCCGCTGGGTAGCGATGGCGGCGGATAAAGGCCGCTGCGGATATACGTGTCGATAAAATTGATGCCGATGGCTTTATTTTCGACCTGGATTTCATTTTCCGCCGGATCGGCAGGAGTGAACTCTACGGCTTGAAGTACTTCCGGGCCACCGTGCTTAAGAAATTCAATTCGTGTTGCCATGTGTCCTCCAGAACGTATCGTCAGGGTCTGCTTCATATGGTAAAGTTTCGACCCATTCTTTATCTCGGTAACTCCATTCACTATGGCAGGAAATAAACCCTTCAACAAACAGCAGGCTGAACCCCGCGAACGCGATCCACAAGTTGCCGGGCTGAAAGTGCCTCCGCACTCGATCGAAGCGGAGCAGTCGGTGTTGGGCGGTTTAATGCTGGATAACGAACGCTGGGACGATGTAGCCGAGCGTGTGGTGGCAGACGATTTTTACACCCGCCCACACCGTCATATCTTTACCGAAATGGCGCGTTTGCAGGAAAGCGGTAGTCCTATCGATCTGATTACCCTTGCGGAATCGCTGGAACGTCAGGGACAACTCGACAGCGTTGGTGGTTTTGCTTACCTGGCAGAGTTGTCAAAAAATACGCCAAGTGCGGCGAACATCAGTGCCTATGCGGACATCGTGCGTGAACGTGCCGTTGTCCGTGAGATGATCTCGGTTGCGAATGAGATTGCCGAAGCCGGTTTTGATCCACAGGGGCGAACCAGCGAAGATCTATTGGACCTGGCTGAATCCCGCGTCTTTAAAATTGCCGAAAGCCGTGCAAACAAAGACGAAGGGCCGAAGAACATCGCCGATGTGCTCGACGCAACCGTGGCGCGTATTGAGCAGTTGTTTCAGCAGCCACACGATGGCGTTACCGGGGTAAACACCGGTTATGACGATCTCAACAAAAAAACCGCTGGTTTGCAGCCGTCGGATTTGATCATCGTCGCAGCGCGTCCGTCGATGGGTAAAACGACATTTGCGATGAACCTCGTCGAAAACGCGGCGATGTTGCAAGATAAACCGGTACTTATCTTCTCTCTTGAGATGCCATCAGAACAGATTATGATGCGTTCTCTGGCGTCGCTGTCGCGTGTTGACCAGACTAAAATCCGTACCGGGCAGCTGGATGATGAAGACTGGGCGCGTATTTCCGGCACCATGGGTATTTTGCTCGAAAAACGCAATATCTATATTGATGATTCCTCCGGCCTGACACCAACGGAAGTGCGCTCCCGCGCGCGGCGAATTGCCCGCGAACATGGCGGCATTGGGCTTATCATGATCGACTACCTGCAACTGATGCGCGTACCGGCGCTTTCCGATAACCGTACGCTGGAAATTGCAGAAATCTCCCGCTCGCTGAAAGCACTGGCGAAAGAACTGAACGTGCCGGTGGTGGCGCTGTCCCAGTTGAACCGTTCTCTGGAACAACGTGCCGACAAACGCCCGGTCAACTCCGACCTGCGTGAATCTGGTTCTATCGAGCAGGATGCGGACTTGATCATGTTTATCTATCGTGATGAGGTGTATCACGAAAACAGTGATTTAAAAGGCATCGCGGAAATTATTATCGGTAAACAACGTAACGGCCCAATCGGGACGGTACGCCTGACCTTTAACGGTCAATGGTCGCGCTTCGACAACTATGCGGGGCCGCAGTACGACGACGAATAATAATTATTTTATGAATTAGGTAATTAAAGCAAACACTTATCAAGGAACACAAATGCAAGCGGCAACTGTTGTGATTAACCGCCGCGCTCTGCGACACAACCTGCAACGTCTTCGTGAACTGGCACCTGCCAGTAAAATGGTTGCGGTGGTGAAAGCGAACGCTTATGGTCACGGTCTTCTTGAGACCGCGCGAACGCTCCCCGATGCTGACGCCTTTGGCGTAGCCCGTCTCGAAGAAGCTCTGCGACTGCGTGCGGGGGGAATCACCAAACCTGTACTGTTACTCGAAGGCTTTTTTGATGCCAGAGATCTACCGACGATTTCTGCGCAACATTTTCATACCGCCGTGCATAACGAAGAACAGCTTGCTGCGCTGGAAGAGGCCAGCCTGGACGAGCCGGTTACCGTCTGGATGAAACTCGATACCGGTATGCACCGTCTGGGCGTAAGGCCGGAACAGGCTGAGACGTTTTATCATCGCCTGACCCAGTGCAAAAACGTTCGTCAGCCGGTGAATATCGTCAGCCATTTTGCGCGCGCGGATGAACCAAAATGTGGCGCAACCGAGAAACAACTCGCTATCTTTAATACCTTTTGTGAAGGCAAACCAGGTCAACGTTCCATTGCCGCGTCGGGTGGCATTCTGCTGTGGCCACAGTCGCATTTTGACTGGGTGCGCCCGGGCATCATTCTTTATGGCGTCTCGCCGCTGGAAGATCGCTCCACCGGTGCCGATTTTGGCTGTCAGCCAGTGATGTCACTAACCTCCAGCCTGATTGCCGTGCGTGAGCATAAAGCCGGAGAGCCTGTCGGTTATGGTGGAACCTGGGTAAGCGAACGTAATACCCGTCTTGGCGTAGTCGCTATGGGTTATGGCGATGGTTATCCGCGCGCCGCGCCGTCCGGTACGCCAGTGCTGGTGAACGGTCGCGAAGTGCCGATTGTCGGGCGAGTCGCGATGGATATGATCTGCGTCGACTTAGGTCCACAGGCGCAGGATAAAGCTGGGGACCCGGTCATTTTATGGGGCGAAGGTTTGCCCGTAGAACGTATCGCTGAAATGACGAAAGTGAGCGCTTACGAACTTATCACGCGCCTGACTTCAAGGGTCGCGATGAAATACGTGGATTAATCGTTCTGTAATATCTGATTATCTGTGCCGGATGTGGTATGAATGCCTATCCGGCTAATAAAATCTTACTAATTCAATAAATTGATATTATTTCATGCTGTTATAAAGGTCGTGCCTCTGGCGAATGTGCGTTTGTCATTGGTCACTTTTTGTTGCTAATTGTCGTTCACCCCTGAACATCCTCTCGATCTTCCCCACCTTCCGGTTTATTGTGGTTTAACCACCTGCCCGTAAACCTGGAGAACCATCGCGTGTTTCAAAAAGTTGACGCCTACGCTGGCGACCCGATTCTTACGCTTATGGAGCGTTTCAAAGAAGACCCTCGCAGCGACAAAGTGAATTTAAGTATCGGTCTGTACTACAACGAAGACGGAATTATTCCCCAACTGAAAGCCGTGGCGGATGCGGAAGCGCGCCTGAATGCGCAGCCTCATGGCGCTTCGCTTTATTTACCGATGGAAGGGCTTAATAGCTATCGCCATGCCATTGCGCCGCTGCTGTTTGGTGCGGACCATCCGGTACTGCAACAACAGCGCGTAGCAACCATTCAAACCCTTGGCGGCTCAGGGGCATTGAAAGTGGGCGCAGATTTCCTGAAACGCTACTTCCCGGAATCAGGCGTCTGGGTCAGCGATCCCACCTGGGAAAACCACTTAGCAATATTCGCCGGGGCTGGATTCGAAGTGAGTACTTACCCCTGGTATGACGAAGCGACTAACGGCGTGCGCTTTAATGACCTGTTGGCGACGCTAAAAACATTACCTGCCCGCAGTATTGTGTTGCTGCACCCATGTTGCCACAACCCAACGGGTGCCGATCTCACTAATGACCAGTGGGATGCGGTGATTGAAATTCTCAAAGCCCGCGAGCTTATCCCATTCCTCGATATTGCCTATCAAGGATTTGGTGCCGGTATGGAAGAAGATGCCTACGCCATTCGCGCCATTGCCAGCGCTGGATTACCCGCTCTGGTGAGCAATTCGTTCTCGAAAATTTTCTCCCTTTACGGCGAGCGCGTCGGCGGACTTTCTGTGCTGTGTGAAGATGCCGAAGCCGCAGGCCGCGTACTGGGGCAATTGAAAGCAACAGTTCGCCGCAACTACTCCAGCCCGCCGAATTTTGGTGCGCAGGTGGTGGCTGCGGTGCTGAATGACGAGGCATTGAAAGCCAGCTGGCTGGCGGAAGTAGAAGAGATGCGTACTCGCATTCTGGCGATGCGTCAGGAACTGGTGAAGGTATTGAGCACAGAAATGCCAGAACGCAATTTCGATTATCTGCTTAATCAGCGCGGTATGTTCAGTTATACCGGTTTAAGTGCCGCTCAGGTTGACCGACTACGTGAAGAATTTGGTGTCTATCTCATCGCCAGCGGTCGCATGTGTGTCGCCGGGTTAAATACGGCAAATGTACAACGTGTGGCAAAGGCGTTTGCTGCGGTGATGTAATGTCGTTGGCAGGCGGATGAACAGCCGCCTGCTCAATCATCAATAAGTGGGTATACGTATTTTTTCGGCTAATCGTACAAAGGAATGGGTTCTGATAATCGATATTTCCTACTGAGAAAATAGAAGTTTTTATATCCGAATATTTTTACACGATAGAGAGCCATTAAGTTATTAAATACAACAAACATAGTCTGATCGCATGTGATCCTGCTCCCTTTCTTAACAAAAGCCGTAGATAACCCTTTTATTCCCTGGCAGCTGGCGTTATGGTCAGATGGTTTTTGCAACAAATCTCATAATAAAACGTTTCAATAGACTGACTATTTAGGGAAAAATATGCGCAAGATCACACAGGCTTTGAGTGCCGTTTGCTTATTGTTCGCTCTAAACAGTTCCGCTGTTGCCCTTGCCTCGTCACCTTCACCGCTTAATCCTGGTACTAACGTTGCCAGACTTGCAGAGCAGGCTCCTGTTCATTGGGTTTCAGTCACACAAATAGAAAATAGCCTCGCAGGACGTCCGCCAATGGCGGTGGGGTTTGATATCGATGACACGGTACTTTTTTCCAGTCCGGGGTTCTGGCGCGGCAAAAAAACCTTCTCGCCAGAAAGCGAAGATTATCTGAAAAATCCTGTGTTCTGGGAAAAAATGAACAATGGCTGGGATGAATTCAGCATTCCAAAAGAGGTCGCTCGCCAGCTGATTGATATGCATGTACGCCGCGGTGACGCGATCTTCTTTGTGACTGGTCGTAGCCCGACCAAAACAGAAACGGTGTCAAAAACGCTGGCGGATAATTTTCACATTCCTGCCACCAACATGAATCCGGTAATTTTTGCAGGCGATAAACCAGGTCAAAATACAAAATCGCAATGGCTACAGGATAAAAATATCCGAATTTTTTATGGCGATTCCGATAACGATATTACCGCCGCACGCGAAGTCGGCGCTCGTGTTATCCGCATTCTGCGCGCCTCCAACTCTACCTACAAACCCTTGCCACAAGCGGGTGCGTTTGGTGAAGAGGTGATCGTCAATTCAGAATACTGACAGAGCGGGAGAGCGTGACACTCTCCCGAATGCTGTTTTTTTAATCACACCTTTATCCTTTCGCTGTCTTGCTGCAAACTGATTAAGAGAGTTTTATCAAGGAGCAGCACATGTGGTATCAAAAGACGCTCACGCTTAGCGCCAAATCTCGTGGATTTCATCTGGTAACGGATGAAATACTGCATCAGCTGGCTGATATGCCGCGCGTTAACATCGGTTTACTGCATCTGTTGCTGCAACATACCTCCGCCTCTCTGACACTTAATGAGAACTGCGATCCCACCGTACGCCACGACATGGAGCGTTTTTTCCTCCGTACCGTTCCCGATAACGGAAATTATGAGCATGACTATGAGGGAGCAGACGATATGCCTTCTCATATCAAATCCTCAATGCTGGGAACATCGCTTGTATTGCCGGTGCATAAAGGGCGTATTCAGACCGGCACCTGGCAAGGCATCTGGCTGGGGGAACATCGCATCCACGGCGGATCGCGTCGCATCATCGCGACACTACAAGGGGAGTAAAAAATGACCATTTCGGAGTTGCTACAATATTGCATGGCAAAACCAGGCGCAGAACAGAGCGTGCATAACGACTGGAAAGCGACGCAGATCAAAGTGGAAGATGTACTGTTTGCGATGGTGAAAGAAGTAGAAAATCGCCCAGCTGTTTCGCTGAAAACCAGCCCGGAGCTGGCGGAGCTGCTACGTCAGCAGCACAGCGATGTGCGTCCAAGCCGCCATCTGAATAAAGCGCACTGGAGCACCGTGTATCTCGACGGTTCGCTGCCAGATTCGCAAATCTATTATCTGGTGGATGCGTCTTATCAGCAGGCGGTGAATTTACTGCCGGAAGAAAAACGTAAATTGCTGGTGCAACTCTGAAAGAAAAAGGCCGCTCAGAAAGCGGCCTTTGCGATTACAGCATCGGCTTAAGGAAGCGTGCCGTGTGTGATGCTGCGCACTCCGCGACGGTTTCTGGTGTACCGGAGACGAGGATCTCGCCGCCGCCACTGCCGCCTTCCGGTCCCAGGTCGACAATCCAGTCAGCGGTTTTGATCACGTCGAGATTGTGCTCAATCACCACAATGGTGTTGCCCTGATCGCGCAGTTTATGCAGTACGTCGAGCAGTTGCTGAATATCGGCGAAGTGCAGACCGGTGGTCGGCTCATCAAGAATATACAGCGTCTGCCCGGTGCCGCGTTTTGACAGCTCACGCGCCAGCTTCACGCGCTGGGCTTCACCACCAGAAAGTGTGGTTGCGGACTGCCCCAGGCGAATGTACGTCAGACCAACGTCCATCAACGTTTGCAGCTTACGCGCCAGAGTTGGCACCGCATCAAAGAACTCACGCGCCTCTTCGATGGTCATATCCAGCACTTCGTGGATGGTTTTGCCTTTGTACTTAATCTCCAGCGTTTCACGGTTATAGCGTTTACCTTTGCACTGGTCGCACGGTACGTAAATGTCCGGCAGGAAGTGCATCTCCACTTTGATCACGCCGTCGCCCTGACAGGCTTCGCAGCGTCCGCCACGGACGTTAAAGCTGAAACGTCCTGGCGTATAACCGCGCGCACGGGATTCCGGTACGCCCGCAAACAGTTCGCGCACAGGCGTAAACACGCCGGTATAGGTCGCCGGGTTAGAACGCGGAGTACGACCAATTGGGCTTTGGTCGATATCGATCACTTTATCGAAATGCTCCAGCCCCTGAATATCGCGATAAGGTGCCGGTTCGGCGATGGTCGCACCATTCAACTGGCGTTGGGCAATCGGGAACAGTGTGTCGTTAATCAGCGTCGATTTACCGGAACCTGAAACCCCTGTGATGCAGGTAAACAGACCGACTGGCAGCGTCAGCGTCACGTCTTTCAGGTTATTACCACGTGCGCCTGTCAGCTTCAGCACTTTTTCCGGATTCGCCGGAACGCGTTTCTTCGGCACTTCAATCTTGCGTTTGCCGCTCATGTACTGCCCGGTTAACGACTCAGGCACCGCCATAATCGCTTCCAGGGGACCTTCCGCGACTACTTCACCGCCGTGTACACCTGCGCCCGGGCCAATGTCGATCACATGGTCAGCGGCGCGAATTGCGTCTTCGTCGTGCTCCACCACAATCACGGTATTACCAAGATCGCGCAGATGGATAAGCGTACCCAACAGGCGCTCGTTATCGCGCTGGTGCAGGCCTATAGACGGCTCGTCCAGTACATACATCACGCCAACCAGGCCCGCACCAATCTGGCTCGCCAGACGAATACGCTGGGCTTCACCGCCAGAAAGCGTTTCTGCCGAGCGGGAAAGTGTCAGGTAATTCAGGCCGACGTTAACGAGGAATTTCAGGCGATCACCAATCTCTTTAAGAATTTTTTCCGCAATCTTCGCCCGCTGACCTGCGAGTTTGAGATTGGTGAAGAATTCCATCGCATGCCCAATGCTCATGTCGGAGATTGCAGGCAGCGGCGTATTCTCGACATACACGTGGCGCGCTTCCCGACGCAGACGCGTCCCTTCGCAGCTGGCGCACGGGCGATTGCTGATAAACTTGGCTAATTCTTCACGTACCGCACTGGATTCCGTCTCTTTATAACGGCGCTCCATATTGTGCAGCACGCCTTCGAACGGATGACGACGAATGGAGGTATCGCCACGATCGTTCATGTATTTGAATTCAATGTTTTCTTTGCCAGAACCGTACAACACCACTTTATGCACATTCGCGCTCAGGCTGCCCCACGGCGCTTCGACGTCGAACTTATAGTGATCTGCCAGCGATTTCAGCATCTGGAAGTAATAGAAGTTGCGGCGATCCCAGCCTCGGATCGCACCGCCAGCCAGCGATAGTTCCGGGTTTTGGATCACGCGATCAGGATCGAAATATTGCTGTACGCCAAGGCCGTCACAGGTCGGGCAGGCACCCGCCGGGTTGTTAAACGAAAACAGGCGTGGTTCCAGTTCACGCATACTGTAGCCGCAAATTGGGCAGGCGAAGTTGGCGGAAAATAGCAGCTCTTCCGCTTTTGGATCGTCCATATCGGCAACTACCGCGGTACCACCGGAAAGCTCTAGCGCGGTTTCAAACGACTCTGCCAGACGTTGGGTGAGATCGTCACGCACCTTGAAGCGATCAACCACCACTTCAATGGTATGTTTCTTTTGCAGTTCCAGTTTCGGCGGATCGGAAAGATCGCAGACTTCGCCATCAATACGAGCACGGATGTAACCCTGGCTTGCCAGATTTTCCAGCGTTTTGGTGTGTTCGCCTTTGCGCTCTTTAATGATTGGCGCGAGCAGCATCAGACGCTTGCCTTCCGGCTGCGACAGCACGTTATCCACCATCTGGCTGACGGTTTGCGCCGCCAGCGGTACATCGTGGTCCGGGCAGCGCGGCTCACCGACGCGGGCGAACAACAAACGCAAATAGTCGTGGATTTCGGTGATTGTCCCCACCGTAGAACGCGGGTTATGAGACGTCGATTTCTGCTCAATCGAGATGGCAGGAGAAAGCCCTTCAATATGATCGACGTCCGGCTTTTCCATCAGTGACAGAAACTGCCGCGCGTAGGCGGAAAGGGATTCAACGTAACGGCGCTGCCCTTCGGCATATAAGGTGTCGAAAGCGAGCGAGGATTTGCCAGAACCCGAAAGCCCGGTCACGACAATGAGCTTGTCGCGGGGGATAACGAGGTTGATGTTTTTGAGATTATGGGTGCGGGCGCCCCGAACTTCGATCTTATCCATTCACCTTTCCCGGATTAAACGCTTTTTTGCCCGGTGGCATGGTGCTACCGGCGATCACAAACGGTTAATTATGACACAAATTGACCTGAATGAATATACAGTATTGGAATGCATTACCCGGAGTGTTGTGTAACAATGTCTGGCCAGGTTTGTTTCCCTGAACCGAGGTCACAACATAGTAAAAGCGCTATTGGTAATGGTACAATCGCGCGTTTACACTTATTCAGAACGATTTTTTTTCAGGAGACACGAACATGGCCAGCAGAGGCGTAAACAAGGTTATTCTCGTTGGTAATCTGGGTCAGGACCCGGAAGTACGCTACATGCCAAATGGTGGCGCAGTTGCCAACATTACGCTGGCTACTTCCGAATCCTGGCGTGATAAAGCGACCGGCGAGATGAAAGAGCAGACTGAATGGCACCGCGTTGTGCTGTTCGGCAAACTGGCAGAAGTGGCCAGCGAATATCTGCGTAAAGGTTCTCAGGTTTATATCGAAGGTCAGCTGCGTACCCGCAAATGGACCGATCAATCCGGTCAAGATCGCTACACCACTGAAGTTGTGGTAAACGTTGGCGGCACCATGCAGATGCTGGGCGGCCGTCAGGGCGGTGGCGCACCTGCAGGTGGCAATATCGGTGGTGGTCAGCCGCAGGGCGGTTGGGGTCAGCCTCAGCAGCCGCAGGGTGGTAATCAGTTCAGCGGCGGCGCGCAGTCTCGCCCGCAGCAGTCCGCTCCGGCAGCGCCGTCTAACGAGCCGCCGATGGACTTTGATGACGACATTCCGTTCTGATTTGTCATTAAACCAATAGGTTATATTGTTTTAAGGTGGATGATTAAAGCATCTGCCAGCCATAAAAAAAGAAGCCTCCGTTATGGAGGCTTCTACATATCAAGTCAAAATCATTGGCCATTGTGGCGGTGTCTGATTCATCTCTTCTATCATCACCGACTCGATGTTGTGCCAGATGGCGGTGATGTCCGCCATTGTGATGCCAAGCAACCCCATTGCGAACCAACAGGCGGAAACCACGCCCAGACCGCTGCTGATCACTGCAAGCCCGACATAATCAGACCGACGAAAACGGATGTTGAGCGTGCTGGCCAGAAACATCATTACGGCACTAAGAAGTTGCCAGCGAAGAAGAACCACGCCAGTGGTGAGGGTAGCCATCAAACAATTCCTCTGAAAAGAGCCGATGCCCTGGACAGCGCGGCGTTGTTCACGGGAGGCGTGATACAATCTGGCTATCGCGGGGCTTGCAGAACACAAAAAAGAAACACTCTGTTTGTTTCATTAATTTTGTGAACTATATCACAATTGATTGTTTGTTAGCCAGATTAGGCCGTGACTTTTATTGCCGTACAGATTATGTGTTTTTTCAGCGGCATTAAGGGCATATCTTCCCGCCGCCTCTGCATTCCTGTAGGAAATTAATTTTGAATATCAATGAATTATTTTTATTCAGGTGACGATTAAAAAGGTATCAATTTCAAATCAGGCAAAAGTGCTATTTATACCGTAAGATTTATCTAAAGACGTCGATAACCAGGGTTCTCGCCTTGCAATGACCGGGTATAAACAGGCAGGAAATTGATAGCAATGAGTCATCATGCACGACACCAATTACTGGCGTTGCCGGGCATTATCTTTTTAGTTCTCTTTCCCATCATTCTGTCGCTATGGATTGCCTTCCTTTGGGCAAAATCAGAAGTGAATAGTCAGCTCCAAACTTTTGCTCAGCTGGCGCTGGATAAATCCGAGCTGGTCATTCGCCAGGCAGATTTAGTGAGCGATGCAGCAGAACGCTATCAGGGGCAAGTTTGCACTCCGGCCCATCAAAAGCGAATGTTGAATATTATTCGTGGCTATCTTTATATTAATGAATTGATCTATGCCCGTGATAACCATTTTTTATGCTCATCGCTGATAGCGCCTGTAAACGGTTATACGATTGCACCGGCCGATTATAAGCGTGAACCTAACGTTTCTATCTATTATTACCGCGATACGCCTTTTTTCTCTGGCTATAAAATGACCTATATGCAGCGGGGAAATTATGTGGCGGTCATCAACCCTCTATTCTGGAGTGAAGTGATGTCTGATGATCCGACATTGCAATGGGGTGTGTATGATACGGTAACGAAAACCTTTTTCTCGTTAAGCAACGAGGCCTCGGCAGCAACGTTTTCTCCGCTGATTCATTTGAATGATTTAACCGTACAAAGAAATGGCTATTTATATGCGACAGTTTATTCGACAAAACGCCCAATTGCAGCCATTGTTGCGACTTCATATCAACGTCTTATAGCGCATTTTTATAATCATCTTATTTTTGCGTTACCCGCCGGTATTTTGGGGAGTCTTGTTCTGTTATTACTCTGGCTACGTATTCGACAAAACTATTTGTCTCCCAAACGCAAATTGCAACGCGCCCTCGAAAAACATCAACTTTGCCTTTATTACCAGCCAATAATCGATATCAAAACAGAAAAATGTATCGGCGCTGAAGCATTGTTACGTTGGCCTGGTGAGCAGGGGCAAGTAATGAATCCGGCAGAGTTTATTCCGCTGGCAGAAAAGGAGGGAATGATCGGACAGGTAACTGATTATGTTATTGATAATGTCTTCCGCGATCTGGGCGCGTACCTGGCAACACATGCCGATCGCTATGTTTCTATTAACCTGTCGGCCTCCGATTTTCATACGTCACGGTTGATAGCGCGAACCAATCAGAAAACAGAGCAATACGCGGTGCGTCCACAGCAAATTAAATTTGAAGTGACTGAACATGCATTTCTTGATGTCGACAAAATGACACCAATTATTCTGGCTTTCCGCCAGGCTGGTTACGAAGTGGCAATTGATGATTTTGGTATTGGCTACTCTAACTTGCATAACCTTAAATCATTGAATGTCGATATTTTGAAAATCGATAAATCGTTTGTTGAGACGCTGACCACCCATAAAACCAGTCATTTGATTGCGGAACACATCATCGAGCTGGCGCACAGTCTGGGGTTAAAAACGATCGCTGAAGGCGTCGAAACTAAGGAGCAGGTTAACTGGCTGCGCAAACGCGGCGTGCGTTATTGCCAGGGATGGTTCTTTGCGAAGGCGATGCCGCCGCAGGTGTTTATGCAATGGATGGAGCAATTACCCGCGCGGGGGGTAACGCGCGGGCAATAAAACTACAGGCGGTGGCGATAATCGCTGGGAGTGCGATCAAACTGCCGACGGAAAACGCGGGAGAAGGTCTGCTGCGAGACATAACCCAGGTCCATTGCGATATCAAAAATCGGACGCTCGGTGGTGCGCAACTCAACGGCGGCCAGTAACAGGCGGCGTTGGCGAATGTAATCACCAAGTGTCTGATGCGTCACCGTGCGGAACATCCGCTGTAAGTACCACTTTGAATAGCCTGATTTTTTTGCGACGACATCAATGTTAAGCGGCTGGTCAATATGCTCGTCAATCCATGCGATAAGATCCTGAATAATTTTCTGATGGGACATAAATCTGCCTCTTTTCAGTGTTCAGTTCGTTAATTCATCTGTTGGGAAGTATAATTCCTCAAGTTAACTTGAGGTAAAGCGATTTATGGAAAAGAAATTACCCCGCATTAAAGCGCTGCTAACCCCCGGCGAAGTGGCAAAACGCAGCGGTGTGGCGGTATCGGCGCTGCATTTCTATGAAAGCAAAGGGTTGATTAGCAGTATCCGTAATAGTGGCAATCAGCGGCGATATAAACGTGATGTGTTGCGATATGTCGCAATCATCAAAATTGCTCAGCGTATTGGCATTCCGCTGGCGACCATTCGTGAAGCGTTTGGCGTGTTGCCCGAAGGGCATACATTAAGTGCGAAAGAGTGGAAACAGCTTTCGTCCCAATGGCGAGAAGAGTTGGATCGGCGCATTCATACCTTAGTGGCGCTGCGTGACGAACTGGACGGATGTATTGGTTGTGGCTGCCTTTCGCGCAGTGATTGCCCATTGCGTAACCCGGGCGACCGCTTAGGAGAAGAAGGCACAGGCGCACGCTTGCTGGAAGATGAACAAAACTAAAGCGCCACAAGGGCGCTTTAGTTTGTTTTCCGGTCTTTGTCTTTCTCTCTATCCCGCTGGTACACAGGAGGGTTTCCCCCGACGTCAACACACCTCATTCGAGCACGTGGTGGAGGTTCCGGTTGGTGTTGATGCTTTAATTGTATGTCACCGGCGTTTCTTCGCCAGTGTAAAAGGACGCTTTTTAGCCGCAATATTTTTGTCATCTCAGACGATTTTTTATCGCAATCCTGAACGGTATGCGGCTCGATAACGCTGCAATCTTGCGCATCGACGATAACGTTTGCGCATCAATTGCCTGGTTTTTCATCGTCAAGACCATAAAAGAGAAAAAAGCAGCAAACTTCGGTTGAAAAAGCCGCTATGATCGCCGGATAATCGTTTGCTTTTTTTTACCATCCGTTTTGTATGCGCGGAGCTAAACGTTTGCTTTTTTGCGACGCACCAAATTGTCGCAAACCTGGAGCAGGAAGATAACGTTTCGCTGGCAGGGGAATGTCCGCCACGCATCTTGACGAAAATTAAACTCTCAGGGGATGTTTTCTTATGTCTACGCCATCAGCGCGTACCGGCGGTTCACTCGACGCCTGGTTTAAAATTTCACAACGTGGAAGCTCTGTCCGTCAGGAAGTGGTTGCCGGGTTAACAACGTTTCTGGCGATGGTCTACTCGGTTATCGTCGTTCCAGGCATGTTGGGTAAAGCGGGCTTTCCGCCAGCGGCAGTTTTCGTTGCAACCTGTCTGGTTGCTGGACTCGGTTCTATCGTGATGGGGCTGTGGGCTAATCTGCCGCTGGCGATTGGTTGCGCTATCTCCCTGACGGCGTTTACCGCATTCAGCCTGGTACTGGGGCAACATATTAGTGTACCTGTCGCGCTGGGTGCCGTGTTCCTGATGGGTGTATTGTTTACGGTAATTTCTGCCACGGGTATTCGTAGCTGGATTTTGCGCAACTTGCCGCACGGTGTGGCGCACGGCACGGGGATCGGTATCGGTCTGTTCCTGCTGCTGATTGCTGCTAATGGTGTCGGTCTGGTGATTAAAAACCCGCTTGATGGTCTGCCTGTTGCGCTGGGTGATTTCGCGACCTTCCCGGTGATTATGTCACTGGTAGGTCTGGCTGTGATCATCGGCTTGGAAAAACTGAAAGTCCCCGGTGGCATTCTGCTGACCATTATCGGTATCTCAATTGTCGGTTTGATCTTCGATCCTAACGTCCACTTCTCTGGCGTTTTCGCCATGCCTTCATTGAGCGATGAAAACGGCAATTCACTGATTGGCAGCCTGGACATTATGGGCGCGCTGAACCCTGTGGTTCTGCCGAGCGTGCTGGCACTGGTGATGACTGCTGTTTTCGATGCCACCGGAACCATCCGGGCCGTCGCGGGCCAGGCAAACCTGCTGGATAAAGACGGGCAAATTATCGACGGCGGGAAAGCACTGACCACCGACTCCATGAGCAGTGTTTTCTCTGGTCTGGTGGGGGCAGCTCCGGCAGCGGTATACATCGAGTCTGCGGCGGGTACAGCGGCGGGCGGAAAAACCGGTCTGACGGCTATCACCGTTGGCGTGTTGTTCCTGCTGATTCTGTTCCTCTCTCCACTCTCTTACCTCGTTCCGGGTTACGCAACGGCTCCGGCGCTGATGTACGTTGGCCTGCTGATGCTGAGTAATGTGGCGAAAATTGACTTTGCTGATTTTGTTGATGCGATGGCGGGTCTGGTAACAGCAGTATTCATCGTACTGACCTGTAACATCGTAACGGGTATTATGATCGGCTTCGCGACTCTGGTGATTGGTCGTCTGGTTTCCGGAGAATGGCGCAAGTTGAACATCGGTACGGTCGTCATTGCCGTGGCGCTGGTGACCTTCTATGCGGGCGGCTGGGCTATCTAAGCTTTAATAAGATTCTGAAAACGGGTGGCAATGGCTGCCCGTTTTTATTTTCTCCGCACATTGTGTGAGCTTTTGCGATATTCTGAAAAAATGAGAATTCAGGCATAACGCCTTTCTCAGATCATAAAAAAACATCGCAAACAGGGAACGCATGGAAATCTTCTTCACCATACTGATAATGACCCTCGTGGTCTCGCTGTCCGGGGTGGTCACTCGTGTCATGCCCTTTCAGATCCCGCTTCCGCTTATGCAAATCGCCATCGGTGCGCTACTGGCGTGGCCGACGTTTGGTTTGCATGTGGAGTTTGATCCTGAACTCTTTTTAGTCTTGTTTATCCCGCCGTTGCTGTTCGCAGATGGCTGGAAAACGCCGACCCGTGAATTTCTCGAACATGGTCGGGAGATTTTCGGCCTCGCGCTGGCGCTGGTGGTGGTCACCGTGGTTGGCATTGGCTTCCTTATTTACTGGGTGGTGCCGGGCATTCCGCTGATTCCCGCCTTTGCGCTGGCGGCGGTGCTTTCTCCGACCGATGCTGTGGCGCTTTCCGGTATTGTTGGCGAAGGGCGCATCCCGAAAAAAATCATGGGTATTTTGCAGGGCGAAGCGTTGATGAATGACGCCTCCGGCCTGGTGTCATTAAAGTTTGCTGTGGCAGTGGCGATGGGGACGATGATCTTCACCGTCGGCGGTGCAACGGTGGAATTTATGAAAGTGGCAATAGGCGGTATTCTCGCCGGTTTTGTGGTGAGCTGGCTGTATGGTCGTTCGCTGCGATTCCTCAGCCGCTGGGGCGGTGATGAACCCGCGACGCAGATTGTACTGCTGTTCCTGCTGCCATTCGCTTCTTATCTGATTGCCGAACATATTGGCGTTTCCGGTATTCTTGCTGCGGTTGCCGCCGGGATGACCATCACCCGCTCCGGTGTAATGCGCCGTGCGCCGCTGGCGATGCGCCTGCGCGCAAACAGCACCTGGGCGATGCTGGAATTTGTCTTCAACGGCATGGTATTCCTGCTGTTAGGTCTGCAGTTGCCGGGTATTCTGGAGACGTCGCTGATGGCGGCAGAAATCGACCCTAACGTCGAAATCTGGATGCTGTTTACCGATATCATTCTGATTTATGCGGCGCTGATGCTGGTCCGTTTTGGCTGGCTGTGGACGATGAAAAAGTTCAGCAACCGTTTTCTGAAGAAGAAGCCGATGGAGTTTGGTTCGTGGACCACACGAGAAATCCTGATTGCGTCTTTTGCCGGGGTGCGTGGGGCGATCACACTAGCCGGTGTGCTCTCTATCCCGCTGCTCTTGCCGGATGGCAACGTCTTCCCGGCGCGCTATGAGTTGGTGTTCCTTGCGGCTGGCGTCATTCTCTTTTCGCTGTTTGTCGGCGTGGTGATGTTGCCCATTCTGCTACAACACATTGAAGTCGCGGACCATTCGCAACAATTGAAAGAGGAACGTATTGCGCGAGCGGCAACGGCAGAAGTGGCGATTGTGGCGATCCAGAAAATGGAGGAGCGTCTGGCGGCGGATACCGAAGAGAATATCGATAACCAGCTGCTCACGGAGGTCAGTTCTCGCGTCATTGGTAACCTGCGTCGTCGCGCCGATGGACGTAACGACGTTGAAAGTTCCGTGCAGGAAGAGAATCTGGAGCGTCGCTTCCGTCTGGCAGCATTGCGTTCTGAACGAGCTGAACTTTACCACCTGCGCGCCACGCGGGAGATCAGTAACGAAACGCTGCAAAAATTATTGCACGATCTCGATTTGCTTGAAGCGTTGTTGATTGAGGAAAATCAGTAAGCCGAAAGCGACGTAACCAGGCCCGAGGTAATCTGAAAAAGGTGCAATCTTTTGCACCTTTTTCAGATTACCTCGGGCTAACATTCATGATTCTAAAATAAATAAGTCAGAAGTCCGTGAGTATCTCTCTTTTAAAGTCAATTCATTGGCTATTCTTCGGCTTAATCTCAATCTGCGTATTGCATAGTATCTTCAGTGGTATTCATAGACACTTCCTGAATATTATGCTCAGTTTGTGACATGCCAGTATGAGTGGCACAATCCTCTTCAAAGAGTTGCTGTAGTGTTATCAGGATATCACTATTAATGGGAATATTATCCTCCCCACGGAGAATGGATATGCCCATTCCCTGGACGATAGCCTCATCGAAATTAACCCGATAGAAACGGGTATTAAACATCCAGGCTTTTGTTAAAATAGAACAGTTGAAATGGCAATTGCTTAAATTGGCATTATTAAAATTAGCATTAGCCATATTAGAATCGGTACATATAACCATTTCGAGGAACGTATTTGTCAGCCGCGTAAAAAAGAGTTTGCTATTAATTAAGTTTATATTCTGGAGGATTGCTTTGTTCAGGTTGACGCGAGAAAGATTAGCATGTTCAAAGTTAATTAAATCGAGTTTAGAGAAACTAAGGTCGGCTCTAAATAAATTAACATAAGGCGCTATTACTTTATAAATATTCACCTCAGCCATGTACGCCATATAAAAATTTGAATGGTCAAGGAAGGTATTTTTAATTTTAGCTCTAATCATTGTTGCATTGAAGAATTCAACATGCATAGCGGAGCATGCATTTAGAGTTCCGTCAGTCATTTTTATCTGAGCGAAATTTGAGTCATCGAGAATACAATTATCAAAAATTATTTTTTCCATTATGGCGAAATTAAAATTCGCTTGATACATATTACAGCCCTGGAAAATAGCATTTTGTAGTCTGCAACCTGCAAAATCCGAATTGGATAAATCTTCATCTTTAATCCTGATACCTTTCAGGCTAAGGTGTGAAAAATCGTAACCACCATTTACTGTCTGTGGGATTTCGATAGTATTATTATGGACAGTAACATTATTTATAAAATACACTACCTTAATTGACACTTCCTTATCTTTATTAAGGTAAACTCTTCTCGTAATTCTATCGTCATATTTATTACTTGCATATAAAGCTATATCTATAAAATATTTATGAATTTTCCTGTCAGTTTCTTTAGTGATTTTTCCTGATGGTAAAGTATCATAAGTTCTTTTCATTTTCTGAATCAAGCCTATCACTTTTTCATGATCATCCATTTTGAAAAGAGAGAGGGCTTTATTGTCAATTAACGTGTCTTTATGATGTTTGCTATAATTATCTGATTTTGTTTTCTTTGTATGTGATGGACTTGTGACAGAGTGGTTATCGTTAATCAGGCAAAGAGGGAAAAACATATTATTTAAACCATTATAGCGCATAAAATATCCTTATAATTAACAAGAAAGAAAAGGCATATTCTCTGCATTATCATTTTCTACGACTGTCAAAAATCGCTCATTTTTTATTGAGTTTATTTGTTTAATATTATGGGAAAAGATGATGCATATTGGAGAGGAAGAGTATTCCCCGATCAAGCGACCGGGGAAGGGTAGAGATTAATGCGCGCGGCCTTGCTCAACGCCAAAGCCGGTCTGGGAGCGGATAAACTGTGCACGGAACAGTTCACGCTCGCGCGCACCTTCCGCTGAATTATCCGTTGCCGAGAAGAACCAGATGCCGAGGAATGCCACACTGATAGAGAACAGCGCCGGGTATTCGTACGGGAAGATGGCTTTTTCGTGACCGAGGATCTGTACCCAAATGGTAGGGCCGAGAATCATCAGTACCACTGCGGTAATCAGCCCCAGCCAGCCTCCCATCATCGCGCCACGGGTGGTCAGTTTCGACCAGTACATGGAAAGCAGAATGATCGGGAAGTTACAGCTCGCCGCGATGGCAAACGCCAGGCCCACCATAAAGGCGATGTTCTGATTCTCAAACAGCACGCCGAGGATAATCGCAATCACGCCCAAAATCAGGACGGTGATTTTCGAGACTCGCAGTTCTTCACGCTCGGTTGCGCCTTTTTTGAAGACGTTAGCGTACAGGTCATGCGAAACCGCGGAAGCACCCGCCAGCGTCAGTCCCGCAACCACCGCAAGAATGGTGGCGAAAGCAACCGCTGAAATAAAGCCGAGGAACAGGTTACCGCCCACGGCATTGGCCAGGTGAACTGCCGCCATGTTGTTACCACCAATCAGATGGCCCGCCGCGTCTTTATATTCCGGATTCGCACCGACCAGCATGATTGCGCCAAAGCCGATAATAAAGGTCAGGATATAGAAGTAACCCATAAATCCGGTGGCGTAGAACACGCTCTTACGCGCTTCGCGGGCATCGCTGACCGTAAAGAAGCGCATCAGAATATGCGGCAAGCCCGCCGTACCAAACATCAGCCCCAGACCCAGCGACAGCGCAGAGATTGGATCTTTCACCAGTCCGCCCGGCTTCATGATATCGACACCTTTCGGGTGTACCGCCATCGCTTCGCTGAACAGATTGTTGAAGCTAAAGCCGACGTGTTTCATCACCATAAAGGCCATAAAGCTGGCACCAAACAGTAACAGCACAGCTTTGATAATCTGTACCCAGGTGGTCGCCAGCATGCCGCCGAACAGGACGTACATCATCATCAGCACGCCGACCAGCACTACCGCAATGTGATAGTTAAGGCCAAACAGCAGCTCGATGAGTTTACCAGCCCCCACCATCTGGGCGATAAGGTAAAGCGCCACCACCACCAGAGAACCACAGGCCGAAAGAATACGGATTGGCCCCTGTTTCAGGCGGTAAGAGGCTACATCGGCAAAGGTGTAGCGACCGAGGTTACGCAGACGTTCGGCAATCAGGAACAGAATGATCGGCCAGCCCACCAGGAAGCCCAGCGAGTAAATTAAACCATCATAGCCGGAGGTAAACACCAGCGCGGAGATACCCAAAAATGAGGCGGCAGACATATAGTCCCCGGCAATCGCCAGCCCGTTCTGGAAACCGGTGATATTGCCGCCTGCGGTGTAGTAGTCATTACGCGAACGTACGCGTTTTGACGCCCAGTAGGTAATGCCGAGCGTAAACACGACGAAAATCAGGAACATAATAATTGCCTGCCAGTTCGTTGGCTGGCGCTCTACGGCCCCGCTAATAGCATCCGCGGCGTTAGCTGCGAAAGGGAGTGTGGCGGCAAGCGCCGTCAGAACTCTTTTCATGATGCTTGTACCTCATGCAGGACTTCATTATTAAGACGGTCGAATTCGCCGTTCGCCCGCCAGATGTAGATACCAGTGAGAACAAAGGAGATCACAATTACTCCAACACCAATCGGAATACCGCGTGTGACGCTGGTGTTCGGATTCAGCGGAGTGCCCAGCCAGCCGGGCGCGAAGGCGATCAGTAAAATAAAGCCGATATAAACTGCCAGCATAATAATCGACAGGATGGTGGCAAACCGTTGCCGTTTTTCGACTAACTCCCTGAAATGCGCATTGTCTTCTATCCGCTGATAAATAGTGCCATTCATCACAGATTCTCCAGAGGTAATGTAGGGATTGTTTTAATTCCCGCGCCCTTATGGGAGCGGGTTAACGCCCAGGTAACCCTCGCCGAATGTAGGCTGGATAAGGCGTTATACGCCGCATCCGGCAATCAATGCCTGATGCGACGCTGTCGCGTCTTATCAGGCCTACAAATCGTTTCCGACTTGTTGCCCGGCTCGCATCCGGCAATTGAGAGTTACGAGGGCATCGCGATAGCCTGCTTCTCTTCAAGCAGCTTCTCGACAACGCCAGGATCGGCAAGCGTCGAGGTATCGCCCAGGTTGCTGGTATCGCCCGCCGCTATTTTGCGCAGAATACGGCGCATAATTTTGCCGGAGCGGGTTTTTGGCAGGGAGTCGGTCCAGTGCAGCACGTCTGGCGTTGCCAGCGGGCCAATCTCTTTACGCACCCAGTTGCGGACTTCTGCGTACAGTTCTGGTGACGGTTCCTCCCCGTGATTAAGCGTGACGTAGGCGTAGATCGCCTGACCTTTAATATTGTGCGGAATACCGACGACAGCGGCTTCGGCAATCTTCGGATGTGCCACCAGCGCCGACTCAATCTCCGCTGTTCCCAGACGATGACCGGAGACGTTCAGCACGTCGTCCACACGCCCGGTGATCCAGTAATAGCCATCTTCATCACGTCGCGCGCCGTCGCCGCTGAAATACATATTTTTGAAGGTGGAGAAGTAGGTCTGTTCAAAGCGTTCGTGATCGCCAAACAATGTACGCGCCTGACCAGGCCAGGAGTCGGTGATCACCAGGCTGCCTTCGGTAGCCCCTTCCAGCGGGTTACCTTCGTTATCGACCAGCGCCGGTTGCACGCCGAAGAACGGACGCGTTGCGGAACCTGCTTTTAGCTCGGTAGCACCAGGCAGTGGTGTGATCATGAAACCGCCGGTTTCGGTCTGCCACCAGGTATCGACCACCGGACATTTCTCGTTGCCGATCTTCTTCCAGTACCACTCCCACGCTTCCGGGTTGATTGGCTCGCCTACGGAACCGAGAATGCGCAGCGACGAACGGTCAGTGCCTTCGATCGCTTTATCGCCTTCTGCCATCAGCGCGCGGATCGCCGTGGGCGCGGTATAGAGAATATTGACCTGATGCTTGTCCACCACCTGGGCCATACGGGCAGGCGTCGGCCAGTTCGGTACGCCTTCAAACATCAACGTGGTCGCGCCGCAGGCCAGCGGGCCATACAGCAAATAACTGTGTCCGGTAACCCAGCCCACATCGGCGGTGCACCAGTAGATATCGCCAGGATGATAATCAAAGACATATTTAAAGGTCAGCGCCGCGTACACCAGATAACCGCCGGTAGTGTGCAGCACGCCTTTCGGCTTACCGGTAGAACCGGAGGTATAGAGAATAAACAGCGGATCTTCGGCGTTCATCTCTTGCGCCTGGTGCTGATCGCTCGCTTGCTCAATCAGATCGTGCCACCACAGATCGCGCCCTTCCTGCCAGTCAATTTTTCCGCCAGTACGCTTCAGTACCACCACATGCTCAACGCTAGTGACATTCGGATTTTTTAGCGCGTCATCGACGTTTTTCTTCAGCGGAATACTGCGCCCAGCGCGCACACCTTCGTCAGAAGTGATCACCAACCGTGAGTTGGAATCGATAATGCGTCCGGCAACGGCCTCTGGTGAGAAGCCGCCGAAAATCACCGAATGCACCGCGCCAATGCGGGCGCAGGCCAGCATTGCGACCGCAGCTTCCGGCACCATCGGCATATAAATCGCCACTACATCACCTTTTTTAATGCCCAGCTCGAGCAGGGTATTGGCAAAGCGGCAAACATCGCGATGCAGCTCTTTATAGCTGATATGTTTGCTCTGGCTGGCGTCGTCGCCTTCCCAGATGATGGCGGTGCGATCGCCGTTTTCTTGCAGATGGCGGTCAAGGCAGTTCGCCGCCAGATTCAGCGTGCCGTCCTCGTACCATTTAATGGACACATTACCCGGGGCAAAGGAGGTGTTTTTCACCTTCTGGTACGGTTTGATCCAGTCGAGAATTTTTCCCTGTTCGCCCCAGAAGGTATCTGGTGCGTTAATAGATTGTTGATACATCGCCTCGTACTGCTGAGGGTTTATCAGGCAACGGTCTGCGATGTTGGCAGGAATGGTGTGTTTGTGAATTTGACTCATGCTTTTGTTCTCCTTGTAGGATGTTAATAATATGTGGCATAAGCGTTAAATGTAGGGGTATTGGCAGTTTTGTTTAGTATTTGGGCGACAGATCACGCAAAAGTAGAATTGTGCAAATAAACGGCAGGGTAATTTTTGAAGGTCAGCAACAAAAGTTGATTAATTCTTTGAGGAACATGCAGTTATGCATGCCGTTGAAAAAGAGGAAAATACTGACTAACTCTAAAGTGGTATTTTACATGCACTTACAATTGATTAAAGACAACATTCACAGTGTGGTTATTTGTTACACATAGGAGCGAGCAATGTCATGGCAGTGTAGGTGCGGTTACTGTCGTGAAAAACAATAAAAACCGCCATTGCAACAATGGCGCAATTCGGATGAAGCCCCTATGACAAGGATAAAAATAAACGCACGCCGTATCTTCAGCTTATTGATTCCTTTTTTCTTTTTCACTTCTGTTCACGCTGAACAAACGGCTGCTCCCGCAAAACCTGTAACTGTGGAAGCGAAGAATGAAACCTTTGCCCCGCAGCATCCCGATCAATATCTCTCCTGGAAAGCCACCTCGGAACAGTCAGAGCGTGTTGACGCCCTGGCGGAAGATCCACGACTGGTGATTCTGTGGGCGGGGTATCCTTTCTCGCGCGATTACAACAAGCCGCGCGGACATGCCTTTGCGGTAACCGATGTTCGTGAAACCCTGCGTACCGGTGCGCCGAAAAACGCTGAAGATGGTCCGCTACCGATGGCATGCTGGAGTTGTAAAAGCCCGGATGTGGCGCGTCTGATCCAGAAAGACGGCGAAGATGGCTACTTCCACGGTAAATGGGCGCGTGGCGGCCCGGAAATCGTCAACAACTTAGGTTGTGCCGACTGCCATAACACCGCCTCACCAGAGTTCGCCAAAGGCAAACCGGAATTAACCCTTTCCCGTCCGTATGCGGCTCGCGCGATGGAAGCCATTGGTAAACCTTTTGAGAAAGCCGGACGCTTCGACCAGCAATCGATGGTTTGCGGTCAGTGCCATGTGGAATATTACTTCGACGGCAAAAACAAAGCCGTTAAATTCCCGTGGGATGATGGTATGAAAGTCGAAAATATGGAGCAGTATTACGACAAAATTGCCTTCTCTGACTGGACTAACTCCCTGTCGAAAACACCAATGCTGAAAGCGCAGCACCCGGAATATGAAACCTGGACAGCGGGCATTCACGGTAAAAACAACGTGACCTGTATCGACTGCCATATGCCAAAAGTGCAGAACGCCGAAGGCAAACTCTACACCGACCATAAAATTGGTAATCCGTTTGATAACTTCGCCCAGACTTGTGCCAACTGCCATACCCAGGACAAAGCTGCCTTGCAAAAAGTGGTCGCGGAACGTAAGCAGTCGATTAACGACCTGAAAATCAAGGTTGAAGATCAACTGGTTCACGCTCACTTCGAAGCGAAAGCGGCGCTGGACGCAGGCGCGACAGAAGCCGAAATGAAGCCCATTCAGGACGATATTCGTCATGCCCAGTGGCGTTGGGATCTGGCGATCGCTTCCCACGGCATTCATATGCACGCACCGGAAGAAGGTCTGAGGATGCTCGGTACGGCGATGGATAAAGCGGCGGATGCGCGCACCAAACTGGCGCGCCTGCTGGCGACCAAAGGCATCACCCATGAAATCCAGATCCCGGATATCTCAACCAAAGAGAAAGCCCAGCAGGCCATTGGCCTGAACATGGAACAAATCAAGGCTGAGAAGCAGGACTTTATCAAAACGGTGATCCCGCAGTGGGAAGAGCAGGCACGTAAAAACGGTCTGTTAAGCCAATAACCCCGTTCCGCCTCGCAAGGGGCGGAAAACACAATGGAGTGAATATGAGCGTATTACGTTCGTTATTAACTGCCGGGGTGCTGGCGTCGGGCCTGTTGTGGAGCCTGAACGGAATTACCGCTACCCCTGCGTCGCAGGCATCTGGTGATCGCTACGAAGTTACCCAGCAGCGTAACCCGGATGCCGCCTGTCTGGACTGTCATAAACCAGATACCGAAGGTATGCATGGCAAACATGCTTCCGTTATCAACCCGAATAACAAACTGCCGGTCACCTGCACCAACTGTCACGGCCAGCCATCACCGCAACACCGCGAAGGGGTGAAAGATGTGATGCGCTTTAACGAGCCGATGTACAAGGTTGGAGAGCAGAACAGCGTCTGTATGTCCTGCCATCTGCCGGAACAGTTGCAAAAAGCGTTCTGGCCGCACGATGTCCACGTAACCAAAGTGGCGTGCGCCAGCTGCCATTCCCTGCATCCACAGCAAGATACGATGCAGACGTTAAGTGACAAAGGACGGATTAAGATTTGCGTCGATTGCCACAGCGATCAGCGCACCAATCCGAACTTTAACCCGGCGTCTGTTCCGTTGCTTAAGGAGCAGCCATGACCTGGTCTCGTCGCCAGTTTCTCACCGGCGTCGGCGTGCTGGCAGCCGTCAGCGGCACCGCAGGACGCGTGGTGGCGAAAACGTTGAATATCAATGGGGTGCGTTACGGCATGGTGCATGACGAGTCGTTATGCATCGGCTGTACTGCCTGTATGGATGCTTGTCGGGAAGCGAACAATGTGCCGGAAGGCGTCTCGCGCCTGACAATTATTCGTAGCGAGCCGCAGGGCGAATTTCCTGATGTGAAATATCGCTTCTTTCGTAAGTCTTGCCAGCACTGCGACCATGCACCGTGCGTTGACGTCTGCCCAACGGGTGCGTCTTTTCGCGATGCTGCCAGCGGGATTGTCGATGTTAACCCGGATCTCTGCGTCGGTTGTCAGTACTGCATCGCCGCCTGTCCGTACCGCGTGCGCTTTATCCATCCGGTCACGAAGACGGCGGACAAATGCGATTTCTGCCGTAAGACCAATTTGCAGGCCGGTAAGTTGCCCGCGTGCGTTGAGGCTTGCCCAACGAAGGCGCTGACGTTTGGCAATCTGGACGATCCCAACAGTGAGATTTCGCAACTGCTACGCCAGAAGCCCACTTACCGTTACAAGCTGGCGCTGGGAACCAAACCGAAGCTGTACCGCGTACCGTTTAAATACGGGGAGGTGAGCCAATGACGCAGACTTCCGCATTTCATTTTGAATCGCTGGTGTGGGACTGGCCGATTGCCATCTATCTGTTTTTGATTGGTATTTCTGCCGGTCTGGTGACACTGGCCGTGCTGTTACGTCGCTTCTACCCGCAGGCGGGTGGTGCAGACAGTACGTTGCTGCGAACCACGCTGATTGTCGGGCCTGGCGCGGTGATCCTCGGTCTGTTGATTCTCGTCTTCCACCTGACAAGACCGTGGACCTTCTGGAAGCTGATGTTCCATTACAGTTTTACCTCGGTGATGTCGATGGGGGTGATGCTGTTTCAGCTCTACATGGTGGTGCTGGTGTTGTGGCTGGCGAAAATCTTTGAACATGATTTGCTTGCCCTGCAACAACGCTGGTTGCCGAAGCTGGGAATTGTGCAAAAGGTTCTGAGCCTGCTGACGCCCGTTCACCGCGGATTGGAAACGCTGATGTTGGTGCTGGCGGTGTTGCTGGGGGCTTATACCGGCTTTCTGCTGTCTGCGCTGAAATCATATCCGTTCCTCAATAATCCGATTTTACCGGTGCTGTTCCTCTTCTCCGGCATTTCGTCCGGTGCGGCGGTGGCGTTGATCGCTATGGCGATACGCCAGCGCAGTAATCCGCACTCCACGGAAGCGCACTTTGTTCACCGTATGGAAATCCCTGTGGTATGGGGCGAAATCTTCCTGCTGGTGGCGTTTTTTGTTGGACTGGCGCTGGGCGATGACGGCAAAGTGCGTGCGCTGGTGGCAGCATTGGGCGGTGGTTTCTGGACGTGGTGGTTCTGGCTTGGTGTCGCCGGGCTGGGGCTGATTGTGCCAATGTTGCTCAAACCGTGGGTGAATCGTAGTTCCGGCATTACTGCCGTGCTGGCGGCGTGTGGAGCCAGCCTGGTCGGGGTGTTGATGCTGCGCTTTTTCATTCTCTACGCCGGGCAGTTAACGGTGGCGTAAGCCAGAACAGAGGTGGTTTCTGGACGTATTCCTTCCTGAAGTCGGTTTTCTGGCGTTGTTGTTAAGTCTCGGGGTCAACGTGTTGACCCCGTTGACGGCCTTCGCGGGAGTGCGGTTGCGCTGGCTTGCCATGATGCGACTCACTTGCATCGGCATTCTGGCGCAGTTCGCGCTCCTGCTGCTCGCCTTTGGCGTACTGACGTATTGTTTTCTCATCAGCGATTTCTCGGTCATTTATGTCGCCCAACATAGCTACAGCCTGCTGTCGTGGGAACTCAAACTGGCGGCAGTGTGGGGAGGGCATGAAGGTTCGTTGCTACTTTGGGTGCTACTCCTTTCCGCGTGGAGTGCGCTGTTTGCCTGGCATTATCGGCAGCAAACCGATCCGCTATTTCCGCTGACATTAGCCGTTTTATCTCTCATGCTCGCCGCACTGTTGCTGTTTGTGGTGCTGTGGTCCGATCCGTTTGCGCGGATATTTCCGCCAGCAATCGAAGGCCGCGATCTCAATCCGATGCTGCAACATCCCGGTCTTATATTCCATCCGCCGCTGCTTTACCTTGGCTATGGCGGTTTGATGGTAGCGGCGAGCGTGGCGCTGGCGAGTCTACTGCGCGGCGAATTTGATGGTGTCAGCGCCCGAATTTGCTGGCGTTGGGCACTACCTGGCTGGAGCGCATTAACGGCGGGGATCATCCTTGGTTCCTGGTGGGCCTATTGCGAACTGGGCTGGGGCGGCTGGTGGTTCTGGGACCCGGTGGAAAACGCCTCTTTATTACCCTGGCTTTCTGCCACTGCGCTGCTGCACAGTTTGTCCCTGACACGCCAGCGGGGGATTTTCCGCCACTGGTCGCTGTTACTGGCGATAGTTACTCTGATGCTGTCATTGCTGGGCACCTTAATTGTCCGTTCTGGCATTCTGGTTTCGGTTCATGCGTTCGCGCTGGATAACGTCCGCGCCGTGCCGTTGTTCAGCCTGTTTGCACTGATTAGCCTTGCGTCTCTGGCTCTGTATGGCTGGCGAGCGCGGGACGGTGGCCCGGCGGTGCGTTGTTCGGGGTTATCGCGGGAAATGTTAATCCTCGCTACGCTGTTGCTGTTTTGCGCAGTGCTACTGATCGTGCTGGTGGGAACGCTTTATCCGATGATTTACGGCCTGCTGGGCTGGGGACGCCTCTCCGTTGGTGCGCCATATTTTAACCGCGCAACGTTACCGTTTGGTCTGTTGATGCTGGTGGTGATTGTGCTGGCGACGTTTGTCTCTGGCAAACGCGTGCAGCTTCCGGCGCTGCTGGCGCATGCGGGTGTGCTGTTATTTGCCGCGGGGATCGTGGTTTCAAGCGTCAGCCGTCAGGAGATCAGCCTGAATTTACAGCCGGGTCAGCAGGTGACGCTGGCAGGATATACCTTCCGTTTTGAGCGCCTCGATCTGCAAGCCAAAGGTAATTACACCAGCGAAAAAGCGATAGTGGCGCTGTTTGACCATCAGCAACGCATTGGTGAACTGACGCCGGAGCGGCGTTTTTACGAAGCACGTCGTCAGCAAATGATGGAACCGGCAATTCGCTGGAACGGCATCCATGACTGGTATGCGGTCATGGGCGAGAAAACCGGAGCGGATCGTTACGCTTTTCGTTTGTATGTACAACGCGGTGTGCGCTGGATCTGGGGGGGAGGATTGTTGATGATTGCGGGCGCATTGTTAAGCGGATGGCGGGGGAGGAAGCGCGATGAATAAAGGGCTTCTCACGCTACTGCTGTTATTTACCTGTTTTGCGCGCGCTCAGGTTGTAGACACCTGGCAATTCGCCAATCCGCAACAACAGGAACAGGCGTTAACTATTGCCAGCCAGTTACGCTGCCCGCAGTGCCAGAATCAGAACTTACTGGAATCCAATGCGCCGGTGGCAGTCAGTATGCGCCATCAGGTTTACAGCATGGTGGCGGAGGGGAAAAGTGAAGTCGAAATCATTGGCTGGATGACCGAACGCTACGGAGATTTTGTTCGCTATAACCCACCGTTAACCGGTCAGACGCTGGTGTTGTGGGCGCTGCCAGTGGTGTTGTTACTGCTGATGGCACTGATCCTCTGGCGGGTAAGGGCGAAGCGATGAAACAGCCTCAAATACCGGTGAAAATGCTGACAACACTCACGATATTAATGGTATTTCTCTGTATCGGCAGTTATCTGTTAAGCCCAAAATGGCAGGCGGTACGTGCGGAGTATCAGCGTCAGCGCGATCCGCTACATCAGTTTGCCAGCCAGCAAACCCCGGAAGCGCAGCTTCAGGCATTGCAGGATAAAATCCGCGCTAATCCACAAAACAGCGAACAATGGGCGTTACTGGGCGAGTATTATCTGTGGCAAAACGATTACAGCAATTCGCTGCTGGCGTACCGTCAGGCGTTGCAACTACGTGGTGAGAACGCTGAACTGTATGCGGCGCTGGCGACGGTACTTTATTACCAGGCCAGCCAGCATATGACCGCCCAGACTCGCGCAATGATCGACAAAGCCCTCGCGCTGGACTCTAACGAAATCACCGCTCTGATGCTGCTGGCTTCCGATGCGTTTATGCAGGCGAATTACGCGCAAGCCATCGAACTATGGCAAAAAGTGATGGATCTCAACTCACCCCGGATCAACCGGACACAGCTGGTCGAGTCGATTAATTTGGCGAAACTGTTGCAGCGGAGATCAGATTAATCATCTGGTGATGAAGATTATGTTATTGAGCTGCATAAAAAATAATCGAATGAACATATGCCCAAAATAATCACTAATCAGTATTATTGCAGGTTAAACAAATAAAAATCTTTCCATAACAAATGGTTATTCATTAATCCTACCATAAACTCGCGTTATTATGCATTAATGCAGCGAAAAGCTCTGTTGTTAAAGGGTTGCGCAACATACCGCGCAAATGATACTGATTATAAGCGTTAAAAAAATCTACAAACCAACGCAACACAATTCATGCCCTGGCAGTATGTCACGTTCTCGCGTTTCTGAACGGGAACGGCGCTCCATTGAGGAAGTTATTCTGATGAAAAATATAAAATTCAGCCTGGCCTGGCAGATTTTGTTTGCTATGGTGCTGGGCATTCTCCTGGGAAGCTACCTGCACTACCATAGCGACAGCCGCGACTGGCTGGTCGTCAATTTGCTCTCTCCGGCGGGTGATATCTTCATCCATCTGATCAAAATGATTGTTGTGCCGATTGTTATTTCCACGCTGGTGGTGGGTATTGCGGGTGTTGGTGATGCCAAACAGCTCGGGCGTATTGGCGCGAAAACCATTATCTATTTCGAGGTGATCACCACTGTCGCCATCATTCTGGGGATCACCCTGGCGAACGTCTTCCAGCCCGGTGCCGGGGTGGATATGTCGCAGCTGGCAACCGTCGATATCTCGAAATATCAGAGCACTACAGAAGCGGTACAGAGCAGTTCCCACGGTATTATGGGCACGATTTTGTCTCTGGTGCCGACGAATATTGTGGCGTCGATGGCGAAAGGCGAAATGCTGCCGATCATCTTCTTCTCGGTGCTGTTTGGTCTGGGGCTTTCCTCCCTGCCCGCGACGCATCGTGAACCGCTGGTGACCGTGTTCCGCTCCATCTCTGAAACCATGTTTAAAGTGACTCATATGGTGATGCGTTATGCGCCGGTGGGTGTGTTTGCGCTGATTGCGGTGACGGTGGCTAACTTTGGTTTCTCGTCTCTGTGGCCACTGGCGAAACTGGTGCTGCTGGTGCATTTCGCCATTCTGTTCTTCGCGCTGGTAGTGCTGGGAATTGTGGCGCGCCTGTGCGGGTTAAGCGTCTGGATCCTGATTCGTATTCTGAAAGATGAGCTGATTCTGGCGTACTCCACTGCCAGTTCTGAAAGCGTGCTGCCGCGAATTATTGAGAAGATGGAAGCCTACGGTGCACCGGCGTCGATCACCAGTTTCGTGGTGCCGACCGGTTACTCTTTTAACCTTGATGGTTCAACGCTATATCAAAGTATTGCCGCTATCTTCATCGCTCAACTGTATGGTATTGACCTGTCCATCTGGCAGGAAATCATTCTGGTGCTGACGCTGATGGTGACCTCGAAAGGGATTGCTGGCGTGCCGGGCGTGTCGTTTGTGGTGTTGCTGGCAACGCTGGGCAGCGTAGGGATCCCGCTGGAAGGTCTGGCGTTTATTGCCGGTGTTGACCGTATCCTCGACATGGCGCGTACTGCGCTGAACGTGGTGGGTAATGCGCTGGCGGTGCTGGTGATTGCCAAGTGGGAACACAAATTTGACCGTAAGAAAGCGCTGGCTTATGAGCGCGAAGTGCTGGGCAAATTTGATAAAACTGCGGATCAATAATTGAGGATTGCCGGGGACATACACCCGGCAATGTGTGGATGCCTGATGCGACGCTTGCCGCGTCTTATCAGGCCTACGCCAGACAGCGCAATAGCTTGATTTAGGGTGATTTTGTAGGTCGGATAAGGCGTTTACGCCGCATCCGACATCAATATCTGATGCGACGCTTACCGCGTCTTATCAGGCCTACGCCAGACTGCGCAATAGCCTGATTTAGCGTGATTTTGTAGGTCGGATAAGGCGTTTACGCCGCATCCGACATCAATGCCTGATGCGACGCTTGCCGCGTCTTATCAGGCCTACATTAACCGTTAGTTAATTTTTCAAACTCTTCACACCCGGTATCAAACCCTTCCATACAGCTCAGGTTCAGCCAGTGCAGCGCCTTCTGTTTGTTCTTCTCGATAAAACCTTCTTCACCATTTAAGAACATCATTCCCGCCCAGTACTCGGAATAACCGGTTCGGGAAATCGCAGAGCTGCGTTTGAAATACCAGGTTGCCTTGTCATCGTCGGCCTTAATGCCCACGCCGTTGGCGTAAATCAAACCAAGCAGCATTTGGGCATCGACGGCGGAGTCGTTCTCCAGATCTTCCGAGGCGTTTTCTAACAGCGAAATCGCCTTTGGATAATCCGCTTTACCCGCTTGCGTATTTACCAGAATATGCGCCAGCGTTACTTCACCTTCTTTACTGCCCGCTTGCGCCGCTTTCTCTGCAAGAACTTTTGCTTGTGGATAGTCCAGACTGACCGGATTGGTGATTTTGATCTGCGCCAACAGCGCGCAGGCATCAGCATCACCGCTGTCGGCGGCTTTCTGTGCCCAATATTCGGCTTTGCTCAAATCGCCGGAGCTAAACCAGCTGTCGGCAAGAAAATATTGTGCGCGTCGGTCTCCAGCCTCTGCAGCCTTGAGATACTGACTGCCAGGCTCGGAGCCGTTCGCGTGGGCAAAGAATGTCAAAAACAACATCAATGCGATAATTTTTTTCATTTTGATAATACGATTGGGTAGGGAGTAACCAGTATAAAGAGTTCGAATGGATAAAAAAACAGCCTCCGAAAGGAGGCTGTAGAAAGGACTGTATTACGCCAGTGCCGCTTCGCGCAGGCGAGTTTTCAACTTGTTGTACTCGTCAATCACGTACTGCTCGGCGGCGCGCTGATCGGCGATCGGCTCGACGCGCACGGCGCAGTATTTGTATTCCGGCGTTTTCGTAATCGGGCTTAAGTTTTCGGTAACCAGCTCGTTACAGGCACCAATCCACCACTGGTAGGTCATGTAAATCGCCCCTTTGTTCGGACGATCGCTGACCTGCGCACGGGTGATAATTTTGCCTTTACGCGAGTGCACCCAAACCAATGCCTCATCTTCAATACCCAGACGTTTGGCGTCTTCGGTATTGATTTGTGCGTAGCCAGGTTCATCAGCCAGCGCCGCCAGTGCCGCACAGTTACCGGTCATCGAACGGCAAGAGTAGTGACCGACTTCACGCACCGTTGACAGTACCATCGGATACTCGTCGGTGAGTTTGTCGATTGGCGCTACCCAGTCGCAGGTGAAGAACTGCGCCAGACCGTTCGGAGTATCAAACTTCTCTTTAAACAGATAAGAAGTCCCCTGATCGGCATCTGAAGTATCGCGACAAGGCCACTGAATGAAGCCCAGTTCGCCCATTTTCTCGTAAGTCGCACCGTAGAAATCCGGGCACAGATGACGCAACTCATCCCAGATCTCCTGGGTGTTGTTGTAGTGCATCGGATAACCCATACGGGTGGCGATTTCACTGATAATCTGCCAGTCCGTTTTCAGATCCCATTTCGGTTCAACTGCTTTGAAGAAACGCTGGAAGCCACGGTCAGCCGCAGTAAACACGCCTTCATGCTCGCCCCACGACGTTGACGGTAAAATGACATCCGCCGCCGACGCGGTTTTGGTCATAAAGATGTCCTGAACGATGACCAGTTCCAGATCTTCAAAGGCTTTACGTACTGCCGACAGCTCCGCGTCAGTTTGTAGCGGATCTTCGCCCATAATGTACGCGGCACGCACTTCACCATGCGCTGCGCGGTGCGGCAGCTCGCTGATGCGATAACCGGTATGAGCAGGCAGGCTTTCCACGCCCCAGGCTTTGGCGAATTTCTCGCGGTTAGCCGGATCTTTCACATACTGGTAGCCAGGGTAAGTATCTGGCAGTGCGCCCATATCGCAGGCACCCTGCACGTTGTTTTGCCCACGAACCGGGTTTACACCCGCATGCGGCTTACCGAGGTTACCGGTCAGCATCGCGAGGCTGGTCAGAGAACGCACGGTTTCCACGCCCTGGTAGAACTGGGTTACACCCATGCCCCACAGGATGGCGGCGCTTTTCGCCTGGGCATACATCCGCGCCGCCTGACGAATCTCACTGGCGCTGACGCCGGTGATATCTTCAACCGACTCCGGCGTGTAGCCTTCAACGATTTTACGATACTCTTCAAAGCCTTCTGTACGGGAAGCGACGAACGCTTTGTCGTACAGATTTTCTTCAATAATGACATGGCCCATTGCATTCAACAGCGCGATGTTCGAGCCGTTTTTCAGTGCAATGTGCATGTCAGCAATGCGCGCAGTTTCAATTTTGCGCGGATCGCAGACGATAATTTTCGCCCCGTTACGTTTAGCGTTAATTACGTGATTCGCCACGATAGGGTGGGAATCCGCCGGGTTGTACCCGAAAACGAACACTAAGTCGGTATTATCAATTTCGTTAATAGCATTGCTCATTGCGCCATTACCGACCGATTGGTGCAGACCTGCAACCGATGGGCCGTGTCAGACACGAGCGCAGCAATCAACGTTATTGGTACCAATAACGGCGCGCGCAAATTTTTGCATTACATAGTTGGTTTCGTTACCCGTACCACGCGAGGAGCCGGTCGTCTGGATGGCATCCGGACCGTACTTCTCTTTGATGGCGCTCAGGCGCTCGGCAACGTAATTCAGTGCCTCATCCCAGGAAACAGGTTCGAGTTTGCCGCCACGCTGGCGACGAATCATGGGGGTTTTCAGGCGCGGGGTCAGGATCTGGGTATCGTTAATGAAATCCCAGCCATAATACCCCTTCAGACACAGGGTACCCTGGTTGGTTTTGCCCTGCGCTGCCTCCGCCCGGACGATTTTGCCGTTATCGACGACCAGGTTGATTTTGCAACCTGATGCGCAATAGGGGCAAACCGTGACGACTTTTTTCATCGGTCTCGCTCCAGTTAATCAAATCACGCATACGCGCTCTCGACTACAGTATGCATCTTTTATGCCACATTTTATTTGGGGTCATTCCCTGATATTACGGGCACTATTTGTTCAAAACTCTGACGAAAAACAGGCTGTCGTCAGTTTTGACGTGACGAAACGAAATACCGCGTGACAGCCATCACGCGGCTGACATTTTATTTTTTCTCGACGACGGGACCTGCCTGATACCCGCCGCCCAGCGATTTCATCAACTGAATGCTTTGGATCACCCGGCGGCTGTCCAGCATCAGTAATGACATCTCCTCGGCAAGCACAGGCAACCGGGCTTCGGTGGCCTGTAAGCGGCTGGTTAAGCCGCGTTGATAGGCGGCCTCGGCAGCGCGCTGGGTGAAGCGCGTTGCTTCTACGCGTTCTGCCTGCATCTCCCGCTCGTCGTTGAGCGTTTGCAGACGCGTGCCGTTGACTGCAACGTCGCGCACCGCATTCAGTACTGACTGGTTGTAACGTTCAATCATCATGTTGCTGGCGGCGCGCGTGCCTTCGAGATTGGCATTCAACCGTCCACCATCAAACAGCGGTAATTTCAGACCAGGAATGAAATTGAACTGGCGACTGGTTTTTTTGAATAAGGTATCCAGGTGGATGGCATCAAGGCCGAAAAATGCTTTGATATCAAAGCTCGGGTAGAACAGCGCCCGCGCGGAATCCACCTGGTCTAATGACGCCTGAACATACCAGCGCATGGCTTGCAGATCCGGGCGTCTGGCGAGCAACTCATAAGAGAGTGTCGCCGGAATACCGGTCTGGACTTGCGGTAATGCCACCGCTTTGATCTCCGGCATATCGCTGGCTCCTGCGCCAATCAATGCACGCAGAGATTCTCGCGTTTCGGTGATTTGCCCTTTAACGGCAGCAATTTGTTTATCGACCGCCAGAATCTGTGCCCGCGCGCCGTGGAAAGGCACTTGCGCTTCCAGACCGTGCGCCACTTTACTCTGGTGCGCTTTCACCGCGTAATCAATCACACTGCGGGTTTGTTCCAACAGATCGAGCATCTGATAGCTGGCCTGCATACTGTAATAAAGCTGCGCCACGCCCGTTGTAAGCGATAACTCCACCGCTGCGGTTTCTGCCAGCGCTGCATTATGCGCGCCAATGGCGGCGGCAACCGCTGAGCGATGCACACCCCACAAATCAAGATCCAGTCCGGCAAACAAACCGACTGTGGCTTCCGTATAGTACGGCCCGTCCATACCCAGTGCTGGCGCATCCATAGCATAAGGGCTTAAAAAGCCGTTCGCCGAGACACGTTGGCGGTTGAGCATCCCTAACGCTGCGACCTGTAATTGTGAACCGGCATCTAACAAATCGGCCTGCGACTGCGCTTTTTCTTCCCGCAGTTTCGCTTCGGCGAGGGTGTGTGAACCACTTAGCGTCCGTTGGATCAAAGCATCCAACTGCGGGTCATTGAGTTGTTTCCACCACTGCGCCTGCGGCCAGCCGGAGCTGGCAAGATGAATATCATCGGCCAGTTTGATTTGTTCCGGTTTGAGCTGTTGATGAGGCGCAGAATCCTTACGTACCAGGGCACAGCCGGAAATCAGCGTCGTGCTGCCGAGAATGCTGCATAACAGCAGGCGTGAAAGTTGACGATTGATCATTGCGTGGCTCCTTGTGCCTGTTCCGTGGCGGGCGTTAATGCCGGGGCTGTCCAGTCTGGCAAGCGGGCGAAAAGCTGGCAGACGTGTTGCTCCTGTTTTAATAAGGTCGGCAGGATGGCCTGCGAGGCGGGTGTTTCTTCAAGCGTTATTTGAGGAGAACGACTGAGTGCGGTTGCCAGACCGGCGGCGTATTTCTCCAGTGCGTCGGCAAACAGGCCTGCTCTGTCCGGCTGTAGTGCGTTATCCAGCGCCTGCGCCGAGTTCCAGGTTGCATCCCAGGCGTGAAGAATATCGCGGCCCTGACGAATAACCGTTTGCGAACGTTCAATCAGTAACGCGCGTTCTTCGCTATCCAGTTGACGCTCCAGCGCCACGCGTTGGCACATCTCTTCACAGGCATTAAACGCCGCATGCAGACCTATGCGAATTTGCAGATAAGTGCGCAGAGCCGTGACTTCCTGCTGGCGTGGGATCCGCATTACTTTACTTAACATCCCCAGCGCGCCAGCCAGTTTTTGCGGCAGCGTACGCGCTTCACTTTCAGGCCAGACAAAGGTGTAAATCACCGCGGACACCACGGTACCAATAATGATACCCAGGGCGCGATCGCGAATTTCCACCAGGTCGTACACCGGGCCAAAAACGTTTTCGAGCGTGGCGAGTGCGAAGGTGACCACCATCTGTGTGCCGATATAAGAAGAACGTTCAGAGCTGGTGGCAATCCATGCGCCTAACAGGAAAATCGGTGCCAGCACAAATAGCAATTCGACAATATTGTCCAGCCAGGGCATGACCAGTAACGTGAATAACAGCGCCAGAATTGCACCGCAGAAGGCACCGCCAAAACGCAGCGCCATTTTCTGATACGACGAACCAACATTCGGGTTAGCGACGATCACGCAGGTCAGCATACAGGTGTGAATGCCTTCCCAGTCCACGCCGCTGTAGAAGGTGTAACAGATCAAACAGGCGAGCAGCGTTTTTACCGCGTAGCGCATATAGTCTGGATTGGTAAAAGCATCGGCGACCATTGATGGCGGTTTGGCGGCGGGCGTTGGCGGCGTATTTGGGTCCATCTGACCCAGTTGCAACAATGTCTGGCAGATATTCTCCAGGTTACATTCCCGTGCCGCCATCGCTTCACTTTCAGTGATCCGCCAGTCGCTTTGCCAGCACTGACCTTCGGCAATGGCATGCTGCAGTTTGTTGATTTCTGAGGCTAATTTTTGCCGAAATTCAATAATTGCCTGAGAATCAGCAAAAGAGGTGGGATCGTAGCGATTCAGCGTCGAGTAAATGTAGGTTACCGTTGCCACGCAGCTTTGCCACCATGCGCTCTGAGTTCGCCAGTTGGCATCGTCCGCGAGGCAAAAGACATTGAGTTTTTGCAGCGCCAGCGCCTCTCTTTCAATCCGCGTTTCGGGTAGCGGTGCGAGGCTGTCCGTCAGGTGGCTAATGGCATCATCAAGCCGATCATTAAGCACCTGATGCATCTGCGTGATAGCGCGGCTGGGAAACCACAGCACGCCGATTAACGTCATCAATAACGTCGGGTAGAGGCCGACAACGATACACCACAGGGTTAAGCGCACGACCACTTCCGGATAGTCGAGCATGGCGGGGAATGTTTGCCCGTAAATGGCGACAATGGCGACGGCGAAAAAAACCAGCCCCAACCGATGGGTGCGCATCAAAAACATACAGCCCATCAGGATCGGTCCGGCAATGATCAATCGGATCAACGGTTCGCCATATGACCATTTGTAGATCAAAAACAGGCTGGCGATTTCCAGCATCGTGGCGACCACAAACAAGATCGCGACAAATTTGGTGTAAAACGCGTTCGACTGAATACCGTAAAACAGCACTGCCAGTGATAACGCCACAAAAGGGATCTCAAAAGTCATCGAGATCAGAATCACCAGCAAGCAGCCTACCCAGAGTTGCATAGTCTGCGGCACGCGGCCTGGTCGCCGCTCGCTTAACTCTTCATGAAAGAACGCCAGCAGCCTGACCACTGGTAATGGCAGGGAGTTGAGCGCGCTCATTATTGCGGCTCAAGATTAGCGACTGCCGAAGCGCCGATGCGGAACATTTCCGGGTCAGGTTTTTCAACCATGATTTTGACCGGAAAACGCTGGGCAACGCGGACCCAGTTAATAGAACGAGACACTTTCGGCAGGCCGCCCAGCACCAGGCCGCCGTCATCCGGTAGCACGCCGTAGCCAATCGAATCCACTTTACCTGCGAAGGTTTTGCCGCTGTCGCTCATCAGGCGAATCGTTGCGGGTGTACCCGAGCGAATATTTTTCAGATCGGTTTCGCGGAAGTTGGCGATCACGTACCAGTGACGGGTGTCGATTAGGGTGAAAATAGGGCGCATGGCAGAAGCAAATTGCCCAACCGAGGTTTTGAGGGAAATGACTCGGCCATCAAACGGCGCGCGAACGGTTGCCATTTCCAGATGCAACTTGGTCAGGGCGATATCCGCTTCAACAGCTGCACGTTGGGCAACGAGTGCATCAACGCCGCTGACAGCGCTGGCGGCTGATTGCGCCTGTAACAATACGGCATTAAGATCTGCTTCTGCCGCACGCTGTGCGGTTCTTGCGCGGTCAACGTCTTCCGCTGAGACAAAACCTTCTTTCAGTAATGGCTCGGTGCGGCGTAATGTTTCGCTGGCCTGTTTCGCGGCGGCACGGGCTTTTTCTACCGTGGCATTAACCGAGTCGGCACCAAACTGTTGTGCGTCAACGCTACGCTGGGTGAGCATAATTTGCTTATCCAGCGCCGCGAGGGAGGCTTCGGCTTTCGCCAGATTGGCTTCGTACGGGCGCGGGTCGATGCGGAACAGCAAATCGCCCTGTTTCACCGCCTGGTTGTCGGTGACCGCCAGTTCTACAATGCGACCGCTGACTTCCGGCACCACATCAATGGTATCTGCTGACGCGTAGGCGTCATTAGTTGATGGCGCACTGTCTACGCGCCAGATAACGAAAACAAGGGCAATCAGCGCCAACGCAACCACTAACAGAGCAGGGAATTTACTGCGAGGAGCTTTTTTCGGCGTACTTTCCATGAGCGCGTCTCAAATAGATTAGAAAAATGCCAGCCAGAACAGCATGGCGTAGAGAGCAAAAAGGGCGGTATAAATAATTCCGACAAATGCCAGATTGATATTTGCCCGCTGAATAATTCGCCTCGTGATGAGCGTCAAAATAAGGCTGGCAATGGCGCAGAAAAACCAGCTGGGATAATAAGCGCCGATCACCGGGATTGCCGGAGATAATGAGCATCCCGAAACCATGAAGACGGGAATTATCCAGGCTGTTTTTTTGAGTTGCATCGCCATGCGAGAGAGAACTGTTGGCATATTAAATACATCCTGTCTGCTGCGAACAATATCTGTAGTGAATATCAATATCCATTGAAGGCGTCAGTATGGCTATTTTCTCGATGAATAAAAATAGCTTTATTCAGCCACCGCATTCATAACTTATATATTTTATGTATTAATTGGTTGTATGTATTTTTAAAATAAATACTTTTGGGGGCTTAAGCGCCCCCAAAAGTGAGTGGCATTAATTTGGGGTTACGATATTCACCCACAAATCGAAATTATCCAGACAGGCAATAATTTCTTCCAGTTTCGCGCCATTGCCAATAATTTTGGCTTTCTTCGCTTTTACCAGATCGGCCATTTTGGCTTGTCCGGTCAGCACGGCGTGAAGATCTTCACGGCTGATGTAGAAAGAGGCGTTGGCTTCAGGTTGCAGCGTTTTACGGTAGTTAAGCACGCTATCGTTCAGCGTCAGGTTGAGGTTATCGCCGTTACTCATATTGAAGTTCAGGCTGATGTTTTTGCCCGCGGCTTTTTCGCTGTCGAGACGAACGGCCATAAAGTCGAACAGCATTTCGACCGACATCCCGCGAAGGGTGTCCGGAGAACCGGTGGTGCCGTGGCTGAACTTATGCACCCCTTCGCGCAGCTCTTTTGCGCCGGTCAGGTAGAAACCGCGCCAGGTGGCGGACTCGGCCTGATAACCCAACTGTTCAAAGTTATTTGCTTGCAGATTCTTCGCCACCTGGTCACCCGGATTGGCGGCAATCACCTGTTTCAGCAACTCTGCTGACCAGCGGTAATCCCCTTGCTTGTTCGCTTCTTGCGCCAGGTTGATGACACGGGCGGAACCGCCCAGCGCTTTCACGTAACGTTTGCCCATCTCCACCTGACCGTACGGATGTAGGTTAGCTGGATTGCCGTCATAATAGCCGAGATAAAAGTTATATACTGCACGGGCGTTGTGGCTAACAGAACCGTAATAGCCGCGGCTGGCCCAGTTATTGGCAAGCGCAGGTGGCAGCTTAATCATGTCGCCAATTTCATTCATGGTGTAACCCTGGTTCGCCAGGTGCAGGGTCTGGTCGTGAATGTATTTGATAGTATCGCGATATTTACCAATATAATCATTGATATGCTTATTGCCCCAGACCGGCCAGGTGTGCGGCATAAACAGTACTTCCGCGTCGTTACCCCACATATCCAGCGTTTCGTTCAGATACTCGGTCCACTTGCTGGTGTCGCGGGTTTTCGCGCCGCGCAGAGTGTAGAAGTTGTGCAGGGTATGCGTGGCGTTTTCGGCGGTACACAGAGCTTTCAGGGCCGGAATATAGAAGTGCATTTCGGCTGGAGCTTCGCTACCCGGAGTCATCAGAAAGTCAAACTCCAGACCGTCGATAACCATCTTCTCGCCAGTTCTGACGATAGTTTTGGTTGGCGCAATAATGCTCGGGTCGCCCGTTGCCAGCGTCACGCCAAGCCCGTTGCCCACGTTACCTTGCGCGTTGTGCGGCAGTAACAGGCCGTAAGAGTAAAGTGCACGGCGGCTCATGATGTTACCCGCCAGCACGTTTTCACTGATGGCTTCGTCCATAAAGCCTGCCGGAGCGATCACCTGCACTTTGCCGGATTTCACATCAGCTTCAGAGATAATGCCTTTCACGCCGCCATAGTGGTCGGTGTGGCTGTGAGTATAAATAACAGCAACAATCGGTTTTTGTGGACGATGTTGATAATAGAGGTCAAGTGCGGCTTTTGCGGCAGGCGGCGTTACCAGCGGGTCGATAACAATAATGCCTTTCTCGCCTTCCACGAATGTAATGTTAGAGATATCCTGGCCGCGCACCTGATACATTTTATCGGTGACTTTGAACAGACCAGAAATGCCGTTGATCTGCGACTGACGCCACAGGCTGGGGTTTACGGTTTCCGGCGCAGCGGCATTAATATCAAATTTGTAATCATCCGCGCGGTAGTAAATTTTGCCATTCGCATCACGCAGAATACCTTCATCCAGCAGCGGAGCGATAAATCCACGCTGGGCATCGTCAAAATCCTGACGATCGCTAAACGGTAATGATTTGGCGTAATTCTGATTAACCTGTTGGGTATATTGAGTGGCGGCTTTCGCTTCATCTGTTGCGTGAGCGGTATTTACCATCATGCCGCTGGCGGCAGTTAACGCAATAACAATCCTGCTCAAACGGAATAACCGAGAGTTATTCATATAAATCTCCATTTATCATTTGTGTCGTAAATATGTAATCCATGCAAAATACGTCATTTAAAGCTGGCGTTATCATAATTGGGAAATTGCGATTTTAATAAGTGGAAGTGTGAGCGGAACGAGCCATTTTATTAGGCATTTGTGCTGAAGAGGGAAAAGTACGCGAATTTATTATCTCTGTAAATAATATGAGATGTTTTATATATTTATTATATATATTGTACTTCGGCAAATACTGAGCACAATTAATCAATGCAACCGGTGTTTCTTATTAAAAAACGTACCGGAGCAATGGGCGGTCATGTCGTTGGCACCGCAGGATTCTGCGTTGCTGTGCCAGCCTTTTATTCATGGTCAATGAGTGAGGGGATTGATAAAGAAACCAGGTCGTCAGAGCGCACTGATTATCCGCATTACGCCAGTGAAGTTGCACTGGCTTTTGGTTCACGAGCGGTTGGCCTCGAACTGGCAAAAATGATTGTGGATGCGTGGCTGGGCGCGCAGTACGAAGGCGGTCGTCATCAACAAAGCGTGGAGGCGATTACGGCAATAGAGCAGCGGAAAAATTGAGATTCATCCACTACTTGCATGGATGAGTAATGACTAATGTGGATAGAGTTTCTTTTTGAGGTTGGCTAATGAAACGTTTTCCGCTATTTCTTTTATTCACCCTGCTCACCCTGCTCACGCTGTCCACTGTTCCGGCCCAGGCCGATATTATCGACGACACCATTGGCAATATTCAGCAGGCGATTAACGATGCTTATAACCCTGACCGTGGGCGAGACTATGAAGATTCGCGCGACGACGGCTGGCAGCGTGAAGTGAACGACGATCGGCGCAGACAATATGACGATCGCCGCCGCCAGTTTGAAGATCGCCGCAGGCAGCTGGACGATCGCCAGCGCCAGCTGGATCAGGAGCGTCGGCAGCTAGAAGATGAAGAGCGGAGAATGGAAGATGAGTATGGGCGGTGATGTTGAGTTTAGAGCAGGCATCGCCCCTCACCCATCACGCCACCCCAATCACCATCCCATCAAACCCCGCCTCAACCCCCGATGGCAGCGCATTTTCCATCAGCCACGCATCAAACTGGTGGCTGATGTGCGTCAGAACCACGCGCGGCGAGCGGATAACTTCATTCAGCGCCAGCACGGTGTTTAAATCACAGTGATTGCGTGGCGAATTCGCGCGCGGTGGGTGGCTGCAATCAATCACCATTACCTGTGGCTGATTATTGCATAAAAATTTCACCGTTTTTTCCGGCAGGCCTGCGGTGTCAGACAGCCACGCCACCCGGCTATGTGCCGTTTCCAGTAGATAGCCGAAAGTGAGTTTCGAATGGTTGAGCGGCAGCGGCGTGACCTGTAATCCCTGCAAATCAAACATCACAAATGGCTCCACCGTGTGGCTGAAATCAAGCAGGCCCGGATGTTTAAACAGATCGTCGCAGCCCTGTTCATCCGGCGGGCCGTAGACCGGGATCGAATCGCCCACGCCCCAGCGCAGCGGAAACAGCCCCTGCACGTGATCCATATGGTAGTGCGTCAGCAAAAACTGCTGGAACGATCCGGGCGACCAGCGATCGGCGAGATCGTGCAGCCCGGCGTCGATCAGGGTGATCGCGTCGTTAAACTTCACGACGCCGCTGCATGGCTGGCGGCGATACTGCGGTGAGCGCCGCGCTCTGGCGCAGGCCGCGCACTCACAGCCCCATGCGGGAACACTCTGTGCGCCGCCAGTGCCAGTAAGTGTGAGGGTCAGGCTCATGTTACAGCGCCTTGGTGAAGCGGAAGTGGCTCTGCTCGTAGCCTTCGCGCAGATAGAAACGGTGTGCGTCGTGGCGCTTGACGTTGGTGGAAAGCTCAGTCATTTCGGCCCCGGCCTGTCGGGCTTCTTCTTCGGCCCATGCCAGTAATTTACTGCCGACGTTCAGACCGCGCGCCTGCGGCATCACCACCAGTTCCTGAATTTCGCCGATCCAGTTGACATGATGCAGATGAAACTGCAAATGCAGGCCGGTCATGCCGACAACTTCGCCATCCAGCAGCGCCAGATGGTAGCGCATGTTCGGGTCGCGCAGATTGGCGTTAAACCCCACGCGAAACGCGTGGTGGTCAAACTCCGCCTGTTTTAGCTCACAAATCAGCGCGTAAACTGCGTCGGTGTCGTACTGCGTAGCCGGGCGAAGCTCACAAGCAGGCATGGTGTTTCTCCTTCTGATGAATCAGCGTCAGCAGCGTGTCGACCGACTGGCGCAGGCTGCCGTCATTATTGAGCGTATGGCAATCCTGTGGAGTATAGCGGGCGGCGCGCGCGAGTCGGGCGTTAATTTCTGTCGCGTTTTCACGGCCACGGTTTTCCAGGCGCTGGCGCAGGATCTCTGGCGAAACCTGTAAACAGATGGGCAGCAGCGCCGATTGATAGCGCGCCCGCGCCTGCGGCAGATGGGCGCGTGAACCGTTGACCACCACGTCGAATCCGGCGTGCAGCCAGAGGTCAATCTCGACGCCGATGCCATAATACAGGCCGTTGGCGTGCCAGCTTAAGGCCAGAAGGTTCTGCCCCGCGCGGGTAAAAAACTCCTGCTCGCTCAGGGCGATATGGTTTTCACTTCCGGCGCTGGCGGCGCGCGTGATGTAGCGATGCGCTACCAGTAGCTGAGTTTGTTCCCGCTGGCGGAGTTCCGTCAACAGACTGTCTTTTCCGGAGCCAGAGGCCCCCATTAACCAAATCAGTTTTCCCGTCATCAGAACACCCTTTTACCCTGACGCCAGACGTGATCGATATGAATGTGGTTGCCCTTGCGATGCGCCAGCACCAGGTCGGCGCGTTTGCCCTCGCCAATCACCCCGCGATCCTGAAGATTAAGCGCCTGCGCCGGATTTTTGGTCACCAGCTTCACCGCCTGCGACAGCGTAAAGCGGTTGCTCTCGTCATCGGCGACGCGAAATGCCGCATCGAGCAGGCTGGCGGGGTAGTAGTCGGAAGAGAGGATATCCAGCAGGCCAAGCTGTGCCAGTTCGCTTGCCGCCACGTTGCCGGAGTGCGAACCGCCGCGCACAATATTCGGCGCGCCCATCAATACATTCATGCCATGCTTGCGCGAAGCTTCCGCCGCTTCGAACGTGGTGGGAAATTCGGCGATTACGCTGCCAAGCTGGTAGGATTCGGCAACGTGCGCGTGCGTAGCATCATCGTGGCTGGCGAGGGCAATTTGTCGCGCGCGGCATATTGCGGCGATGGTTTCGCGATTCGGCTGCGACCAGCGTGCGGCAAGCGCCAGTTGTTCCTCTTCATACTGCTGCATCTGCGCATCGGTGAGCGAGTATTTGCCCTGATAATATTCGCGATACTTCTCGCGGTTGGCGAACTGGCGCTGGCCCGGTGAGTGGTCCATCAGCGACACCAGCGTGACCGGCTCGCGCTGCACCAGTTTTTCAAACAGCGGCAGCGTAGTGTGATGCGGCAGTTCGCAGCGCAGGTGCAGGCGGTGCTCGGCGCGGTTGACGCCGCGTTTCTGCGTCTCTTCGATGGCGTTGATCATCTTCTCCAGATTCTCCAGCCGATCGCCGCCGTCGCGCACGTCACCAATCGCCACGGCATCCAGCACGGTGGTGATGCCGCTCGCCACCATCAGCGCGTCGTGGCTGCTCATCGCCGAGTGGGCAGGCCAGTCCACTTTCGGGCGCGGAGTGAAGAATTTATCGAGGTTGTCGGTATGCAGCTCAATCAGCCCCGGCAGCAGCCAGCCGCCTTCGCCGTCCATCGCCTCTGGCAGGCGGCTCTGGCTTTCGGCAAAGGCGCGAATTTCACCATCCTGTACTTCCAGTGAACCGTGCACCACTTCATTTTCCAGCACCAGTTTGACGTTATTGATAATCATGAAGAGACTCCCATTGGGTGGAGGCGGTCGGCGACGTCATTGCGTACGGCTTCGTCGTGGAAGATGCCGACGATGGCTGCGCCGCGGGTTTTAGCTTCGCGGATCAGTTCCACCACCGCGGCGCTGTTTTTGGCGTCCAGCGAGGCAGTAGGTTCGTCGAGCAGCAGAATGGGGTAATCGACGATAAAGCCGCGCGCGATGTTGACGCGCTGCTGTTCGCCGCCGGAGAAGGTCGATGGCGCCAGGTGCCACAGACGTTCCGGCACGTTCAGGCGGGTGAGCAGACGCGCGGCTTTAGCGGCGCAGGCATCACGCGAAACGCCGGTATCGAGCAGCGGCTGCATTACCACTTCCAGTGCCGAAATACGCGGGATGACGCGCAGAAACTGGCTTACCCAGCCGACAGTGGTTTTGCGGATTTCCACCACTTTGCGCGTTGGCGCGGTGACCAGGTCTACCCACTCGTCACCATGTTTGATCTGAATTTGCCCTTCGTCGGGCAGATAGTTGGCGTACAGCGAGCGTAGCAGAGTTGATTTGCCGCTGCCGGAGTGACCGTGGAGCACCACGCATTCGCCCGCGTTGACGGTGAGCGAGGCGCATTGTAAGACGGGCAGGCGCACGCCGTTTTGCTGGTGCAGGATGAAGGTTTTACTGACGTTTTCGACGCGGATCATTTTGGCCTCTTCGTGTTTTTGCCGGATGGCGGCTGCGCCTTATCCGGCCTACAAATGAATCAATATCAACGTATTACGATGGTTTTGTAGGCCTGATAAGCGAAGCGCCATCAGGCGTTGCGGCCTGAAAAGCCGGATAAGGCGTTTACGCCGCATCCGGCACCGGCTCAATTCTGCAAAACCGATGACACCAGCAACTGGGTATACGGGTGATGCGGGTCGTCGAGCACGCGGTCGGTTAAGCCACTCTCCACCACCTGACCCTGTTTCATCACCAGCAAACGGTCTGCCAACAGGCGTGCGACACCCAGATCATGGGTGACAATCACCACTGCCAGATTCAGCTCCACCACCAGGCCACGCAGCAGGTCGAGCAGGCGCGCTTGCACTGATACATCCAGCCCGCCGGTTGGCTCGTCCATAAACACCAGCTTCGGATGCGTCACCAGGTTGCGGGCAATCTGCAAACGCTGCTGCATGCCGCCGGAAAAAGTGGTCGGCAGATCGTCGATACGGTTGGCGGGAATCTCCACCTCTTCCAGCCACTTCTGCGCGGTGGCGCGAATATCGCCGTAATGACGCGCCCCGGTCGCCATCAGCCGTTCGCCGATATTGCCGCCTGCTGACACCTGACGGCGCAGGCCGTCGAGCGGATGCTGATGCACCACGCCCCATTCGGTGCGCAGCAGGCGACGGCGGTCGGCCTCGCTCATGCCATAGAGGGAACGGTTTTCATAGTGAATCTCCCCCTGTTGCGGCGTCAGACGGGCGGAGATTGATTTCAGCAGCGTGGTCTTCCCGGAACCGGATTCCCCGACAATGCCCAGCACTTCCCCCGGCCATAAATCAAAAGAGACATCGCTGAAGCCTTTGCCCGGCGCGTAAAGGTGGGTCAGGTTATTGACCGAAAGTAACGGTTGATTCATTGGCTTTTCGCCTCGCTCTGTTGGCGGCAATAATCGGTATCGGAGCAGACAAACATGCGGTTTCCGGCGTCATCCAGCACCACTTCATCGAGATAGCTGTGGGTCGATCCGCAGATGGCGCAGGGCTCATCCCACTGCTGGACGGTGAACGGGTGATCGTCGAAATCGAGGCTTTCCACGCGGGTAAACGGCGGCACCGCATAAATGCGCTTCTCGCGCCCCGCGCCGAACAGTTGCAGGGCGGGCATCATGTCCATTTTCGGGTTATCAAATTTCGGGATCGGCGATGGGTCCATGACGTAGCGTCCGTTCACCTTCACCGGATAGGCGTAGGTGGTGGCGATATGACCGAAGCGGGCGATATCTTCATACAGTTTCACCTGCATCACGCCGTACTCCTCCAGCGCGTGCATAGTGCGGGTCTCCGTTTCGCGCGGCTCGATAAAGCGCAGCGGTTCGGGGATCGGCACCTGGAAAATAATGATCTGATCTTCGGTCAGCGGCGTTTCGGGGATGCGGTGGCGCGTCTGGATAAGCGTCGCATCGTCCGTACGTTCAGTGGTATTTACCCCGGTCACGCGCTTAAAGAAGTTGCGAATCGACACCGCGTTGGTGGTGTCATCCGCGCCCTGGTCAATCACCTTCAACACGTCGCTTTCACCAATCACGCTGGCAGTAAGCTGTATGCCGCCGGTTCCCCAGCCGTATGGCATCGGCATCTCGCGCCCGCCAAACGGCACCTGATAGCCGGGGATCGCCACCGCTTTTAAGATGGCGCGGCGGATCATGCGTTTGGTCTGCTCGTCGAGGTACGCAAAGTTGTAGCCGCTCAGATTAGCCATGGTTCTGCTCCTGTTGCAGACGTTTGAGTAGCTCCAGCTCGGCCTGGAAATCGACGTAGTGCGGGAGTTTGAGGTGCGAGACAAAGCCTGCGGCTTCGACGTTGTCGGCATGCGCCAGCACGAACTCTTCATCCTGTGCGGGGCCTGTCGCGTGCTCGCCGTATTCCGGGGCCTGCAACGCACGGTCAACCAGCGCCATCGCCATCGCTTTGCGCTCGCTCATGCCAAACACCAGCCCGTAGCCGCGCGTGAAGTGCGGCGGCTCATCCGGCGGGTCGATAAAACCGTTAACCATTTCACACTCGGTCATCAGCAGTTCACCGACGTTCACCGCAAATCCCAGCTCTTCCGGCACAATAGAGACGTCGATATAGCCACTGCGGATTTCGCCTGCGAACGGGTGATTGCGCCCGTAACCACGCTGGGTGGAGTAGGCCAGCGCCAGTAAATAGCCTTCATCGCCGCGCATGAGCTGTTGCAGGCGGGAGGAGCGTGAGCAGGGGTAAACCGGCGGCGTGCGGGTGATGTCATCCGGCTGTGCGCCGCTATCCTCTTCAAACTTCGCCAGCCCCTGACGCGCCAGCAGGCTGAAAACGTGCGGCGATGGGGCTTGCTCGCTGTCGGCGGTGGTCAGCGTCGGCGCTTCGCCATTCGCCAGCAGGGTGAAATCGAGCAGGCGATGGGTGTAGTCGTAGGTCGGGCCAAGCAGCTGGCCGCCAGGAATGTCTTTATAAACGGCGGAGATACGGCGTTCGAGACGCATCTCGGTGGTGTCGAGCGGCTCGCTTACCGCCAGTTTTGCCAGCGTCGTGCGGTAGGCGCGCAGCAGGAAAATTGCTTCAACGTTATCGCCACTGGCCTGTTTCAGCGCCAGTGCGGCCAGTTCGCGGTCGGCAATGCCGCCTTCGGTCATCACGCGATCCACCGCGAGATTAAGCTGCTGTTCAATCTGGGCGACGCTCAGTTCAGGCAAATCGGTATCGCCCCGGCGTCGGCTCTCTTGCAGGGCGTGGGCGGCGTCGATCGCCTTCTCGCCCCCTTTCACGGCAACGTACATCAGCACACCTCCACATGAGTGGTTCGCGGAATAGCCAGCAGGCGCTCGCCGCAGGTCAGGATCAGGTCGATGCCGAGCGGGAACGGGTGCGGGCGCTCGGTGAGTTCGTGCAGAATGCACTCCGGCAGCTGTGGGGCGATCATCCGTTCTTCGGCAATGCCCGCGCCGGTGAGGCGCAGCATGCGTCCGCCGCTCAGGCTGGTGACCTGTAAAATCAACGTCGCACCGGCTTCCGGCGCAACGGCGGTGCCGGTGGAAAGGGCGTTGAGCTGCTCGCTGGCAATCGCCTCATCCGTCACTGCGAAGGTCGCCTGTTCCGGCTGATTGACCAGCGGGGCGTTGGTATGAAAACGCAGGCTCTGGCTGACGATATCGTTACTTAATGGCGCGGAAAGCCACACCGACGTGTCGTTATCGGCCAGCGTGAGCAGCACGCTGGTGGTGGCGATATTCAGCGGCTGCCAGCCGCGTTTGAGCTGATGCAGGGCGACAATCACGCCCGGCTCGCTCATGGCCTTTAACAGGCGACGAAAACTGTGCTGGGCATCCTGCACGGGAAGCATAAAAGCGGTTTCCAGGGTCATGCGTTGTCTCCGCGAACCATCGTAAAGAAGTCGACCCGACTGGCGTTCACTTCGGCCTGGCGTGCGGCAATGCGTGCCATACGGTCAGCGTCCAGCGGGGCAATAAGGGTTTCTGATAAGTTTTGAAAGTGGCGAGATTGCTGCATCAGCGCGTCAATCAGCGCGCAGCGTTCGGCGTGCTGTTTGTCGCGCCCCAGCACCCAGCTGTAGCCGAGCGTGCCGTCAGTCAGGCGTACGGCGGCGCGGGTGAGCGTGGCGTCGCCGGCAAAAAAGCGTTCGCCGGTGCCACCCATCCGCGCCTGAATCTGCACCAGGCCGGTTTCAGCGGCGCGGATCACCTCATAGTCGGCGGTGATGTTCAGCGCCTTCAGGCGGGCTGCCAGTTCAGCCGGTTGGCTGTGCGCCAGCACGGACATCCAGTGCTGGCGGGTCGCGGTATCTGCGTGCATTCAGTGCTCCATAGTGAATTCAATCATGTCGGCGCGCGTCAGGCTGACGGAGTACTCCGCCGGGCTGCTTTCACCGTCACGGTGGTTAAGGGTGCGCACGCACAGCAGCGGCGACATATTCGGGATTTCAAGACGCTGGCACTCTTTGGCCTGGGCGCGGCGGGCGCTGATCCGCGTCTGGCTGCGGCGCAGCGCAATTCCCGTTTGCTCGTGCAAAAAATCGTGCAGCGAGCCGCTGTCGAAGCGTTGCAGCGTCGGCCAGAGAGTGAGGTCCGCAAAGTAGTGGTCGATTAAACAGAGTGCGACGCCGTTGACCCGGCGCAGGGTGCGCAGGTGGATAACGTTCTCGCCCTCGGCGATCCCCAGCGCGTCAGCGACGTGGCCGGACGCGGGGCGCAGCACCGACAGCAGTTTTTCGCTGGTGGGATGGCTGCCCTGGTCCAGCAGGTTCTGGCTAAAACGCGCCTGGGCGTTGAGCGGGTAATCGAACGGGCGCATCAGCACCAGTACGCCGATGCCCTGACGGCGCTGTACCCAGCCTTTTTCCACCAGTTGGTCGATGGCACGGCGCAGGGTGTGGCGATTCACCTCAAAGCGCGCTGCCAGTTGCTGCTCGGCGGGAAGATAGTCGCCGCAGCGGTAGTGTTGACGAAGCTCCTGCTCAAGTTTTGCGGCTATCTCCTGATAGCGTGTTGGGTAGCTGGTCGGATGTGTAGACAAGTGCATAGATATCAATGCCTCGCTTATCAGATAAAGTGCTTACGCAACCGTTGAGAGAGGAAATCCAGCAGGCTGACCGTGACGATAATCAGCACCATCAGGGCACAGGTTTGCTGGAACTGGAAACCGCGAATCGCTTCCCACAGCGTGACGCCGATCCCGCCAGCGCCGACCATGCCAACAACGGTGGCCGAACGGACGTTGGATTCGAAGCGATAGAGGGAGTAGGAGATCAGCAGCGGCATCACCTGCGGCAGCACGCCGTAGAGGATCTCTTCGAGCTTGTTGGCACCGGTGGCGCGAATGCCTTCCACCGGGCCGGGTTCAATCGCTTCCACCGCTTCGGAAAGCAGCTTGGAGAGCACGCCGGTGGTGTGAATAAACAGCGCCAGTACGCCAGCGAACGGACCGAGACCGACGGCGACCACGAACAGCATGGCGAAGACCATTTCGTTAATGGCGCGGCAGGCGTCCATCAGACGGCGCACGGGCTGGTACACCCACCACGGCACCAGGTTTTCGGCGCTCATCAGGCCGAAGGGGATGGAGAGAACGACTGCCAGCGCGGTGCCCCAGACGGCGATTTGCAGCGTGACGGCCATTTCGGTGAGGTAATCCTGCCACTGGCTGAAATCGGGCGGGAAGAAGTCGGCGGCGAACGTCGCCATGTTGCCGCCGTCTTTAATCAGCGTGAGCGGGGCCATTTCCGCGCCCTGCCACGAGACGACCAGCACGGCGAGAACAATGGCCCAGCTCAGAAGCGAGAACCAGCTGCGCTTGGGTGGGGCGATGGTGATGGTTTGCATGTTTGGCTCCGTTTAATGTTTTCTCCCTCTCCCTGTGGGAGAGGGCCGGGGTGAGGGCATCAGCGTGCGTATTTCCCCCCTCACCCTAACCCTCTCCCTCAAGGGAGAGGGGACCGATCGAGCACATTACTGCACCGCTTTACTCACCGAACTCATCGCGCTTAACGCGTTGTTCAGGCGGTCCAGGTCATCCAGTTGCGCCTGAATGGCGCTGGTTTTTGCCAGCTTGTCCTGTTCATTCAGCCCTTTATTGCCTTTCACGCCCTGCATCTCTTTAAACAGCGCGAGCTGGCGAATCGGCACCAGTTGCAGGTCGCTGGAGGCGCGGAACGGGGCCCTGCCCAGGCGCTCCAGCACCGCTTTCTCTTCCGGCGTTTTGCCGTAGTTCATAAAGAAGTCGTAGATCTTGTCTTTGGTGGTTTCGGAAAGATTTTTGCGCCAGACGATCGGATCGCCTGGGATCAGCGGCGATTTCCAGATCACCTTCAGTTCTTTGAGCTTCTCCGGTGCGGAGGTTTTCAGCTTGTCGAGGTTCTCGGTGTTGTTGGTCGCCACATCCACCTGCTTGTTGGCGACGGCCAGCGCGTTGGTTTCATGCCCGGCGTTGACGGTGCGCTTGAAGTCGCTGGCGGAGATATTGTTTTTGGCGAAGACGTAGTAGCCGGGGACGAGGAAGCCAGAGGTGGAGTTAGGATCGCCATTGCCAAAGGTGAGATCTTTACGCTTCGCCAGCAGATCGTTCAGGTTGTTGATCGGGCTGTCTTTGTTGACGATCAACACGCTCCAGTAACCCGGCGATCCATCCGCCGCGACCGTCTGGGCGAAGACCTGACCGTTGGCGCGATCCACCGCTTCCATCGCCGACAGATTGCCGTACCAGGCGATATCCACTTTGTTGAAGCGCATTCCCTGGATAATGCCCGCGTAGTCCGGGGCAAAGAAGGCGTTGACCTTTACGCCCAGCTTCTTCTCCATATCCTGTAAGAACGGCGTCCATTGCGGTTTCAGGTTTTGCTGTGATTCCGTTGAAATAATGCCGAAATTCAGCGCCTTTTCCTGCTCTTCGGCGTGCGCCGGGCTTAACAGGGTGCTGAGGCTGAACATGCTGGTGAAGGCCAGCGAGGCAATTATCTTAGCGTTCATTCGTTTTCCTCAATGATGGGGATGTCAGGCAGCTTTCGCGTTCTCTTCGATGCGATTAATGCTGCGGTAGAGATGGTCAAAACGTTCGTTGTCAAACTGTTGGCTGCTGCCGTCGTAGAAGACGTGCCCCTGACGCAGGGCGACGATGCGTTCGCAATAGCGCAGGGCGTAATCCACCTGATGCAGCGTCACCACCACGGTGATGCCGTCGTTCTGGTTAATGTCGCGCAGGGTATCCATCACGATGCGCGCCGATTCCGGGTCCAGCGAGGCGATGGGTTCATCGGCCAGAATCACCTTCGCCTGCTGCATCAGCGCACGGGCAATCGCCACACGCTGCTGCTGTCCGCCGGAGAGGGTGGAAACGCGCTGATGGGCAAAGTGCACCATGCCAACGCGGGTCAGCGCCTGTAACGCGCGCTGTTTCTGCTCGCGGGTGAAGTAGCTAAAACAGGTGCGCCAGAATGGCGTGCTGCCGAGCGCGCCAATCAGCACGTTCTCCAGTACGCTCAGGCGATTCACCAGGTTGAATTGTTGGAAGATGTAGCCGGTGTTGGCGCGGCTTTTGCGGATATCGCGGGCCAGGCGGCCTTCGCGCTGGACTGTGCGGCCCAGCAGCTCGATATGGCTACCGGCAGATTTATCGCCGGTAATCAAACCGCTTAAATGACGTAAAAGGGTGGATTTGCCGGAACCGGACGGCCCAAGCAGAGCCACCATTTCACCGTGATGAATGTTCAGATCAACCGCATGCAGCGCCTGATGCTGATTGAAGGTTTTGGCGAGCTTCTCGACACGGATAATCGTTTGCATGATGCAGCCTCCCTAAAAAAGTGGCTCCATCGTGGCGGATTATCGTGACGATTTTGTTAACTAAAAGTGACTAACAGATGAAGAGTTAACGGGAATTCGATGACAGTGCGGGAGGGCGGGCCTCCCGGCGGGTTAGTGCGTTGGTTGTTGTTTAACGACATTAATCATCCACGGCACGCCAAATTTATCGGTGACTTTGCCGAAGCCATGCGCCCAGAAAGTTTCCTGCCAAGCCATTTCGATTTTTCCGTTAGCAGCAAGGTTATCAAACCAGCGTTTTCCTTCTTCGACCTGTTGCGAATCGAGTACCAATGTAAAACCGGAGTAGCTGGCTTTTCCTGACGGTATGGCATCGCTCATCATGATATCGCTTCCGGCAATACGCACGTTAGCATGGGCGATAGCGGTATCGGGAAATTGCATACCGGAAGGGCAGTTCTCGGCGCTGTCCTGCGCTGATTTCGGCATTTCGCCGAAGCTGATTTTATAAAGCAGTTCCGCGCCCAACGTGCGTTGATAATAGGCAATCGCATCGGAACAGTTACCAGCAAAAGAGAGGTAGGGACTTAACGGCATGATGGTGACCTCAGTTAAGAGAAGCCAGTTAAGTGTAGTTCGAAAATTATACAGATGAGCGGGGGCTGATAAGACTCGGTAAGCGTCGCATTAGGCACCGTTGCCGGATGGTGCGAGAATTTGTAGGCCTGATAAGACGCGCGAGCGTCGCATCAGGCAGTCGGCACCGTAGCCGGATGCGGCGCGAGCGCCTTATCCGGCCTACCGATCATGTGCCAATATTACATTGAGCAATACAATCAGTTCTTTTTCACAAACTCAGATTTCAGTTTCATCGGACCAAAACCGTCGATTTTGCAATCGATGTTGTGGTCGCCTTCAACCAGGCGAATGTTTTTCACTTTGGTACCGATCTTCAGCATCGAAGAGCTACCTTTCACCTTCAGATCTTTAATGATGGTAACGCTGTCGCCATCAGCCAGAAGATTGCCGTTTGCATCTTTAACGATCAGCTCGTCGCTTTCCTGTGCAGGTTCTGCGTCGTTCCATTCGTAGGCACATTCCGGGCAGATGTACATGCCGTTATCTTCGTAGGTGTATTCGGAGTTGCATTTTGGGCAGTGTGGTAATGACATGTGGATTTCCTCAAAAGTCAGCAGGGCAAAAGCGCCAAAAAACGGCAGATTGCCGAAAAAGGCCGCAATTATACACAAAATCCCTGAGTTTGTCGGGGGTACTGCTGATTTTAGACGACGATCGTTTTCATTTGAAAGGAAACGCAAAAAGAAAATAATCTTTTTGCCTCCATTTATTATTTAAGATAAGGTTAATGTTCTACTTGGTCTTTTTTTAATTCAAATGATATTTTTATCTTTCTGACGTTTTAAACGTATCGGAAGACGTTATTTATTCTAATAAAAAACAACACTCTAAATATAAAATTATTTCTTGCAGTAATTATAAAAGCCGAAAACAGAACTCAAAAACAATCTGGCTAAATAAAAGTAATTAAATTTGCTTTAAGGAAAAATTTTCTATGTACACACAGACCCTGTATGAGTTAAGTCAGGAGGCTGAACGCCTGTTACAGCTTTCTCGCCAACAGTTGCAGTTACTGGAAAAAATGCCTCTCTCTGTACCCGGAGACGATGCGCCACAACTGGCTTTACCCTGGAGTCAGCCTAATATCGCCGAACGTCACGCGATGCTGAATAATGAGTTGCGTAAAATTTCCCGACTGGAAATGGTGCTGGCGATTGTCGGTACTATGAAAGCAGGGAAATCAACCACCATTAATGCTATTGTTGGTACGGAGGTTCTGCCTAATCGCAATCGCCCAATGACTGCGCTGCCGACGCTTATTCGCCATACGCCCGGGCAAAAAGAACCGGTACTGCATTTTTCACATGTCGCGCCAATCGACTGTTTAATTCAACAATTACAACAGCGCCTGCGTGACTGCGATATTAAGCATCTGACCGATGTGCTGGAAATAGATAAAGATATGCGTGCGCTTATGCAGCGGATCGAAAATGGCGTCGCTTTCGAAAAATATTATTTGGGTGCCCAGCCTATTTTTCATTGTCTGAAAAGTTTGAATGATTTGGTGCGACTGGCGAAGGCGCTGGACGTCGATTTTCCTTTTTCTGCTTACGCCGCCATTGAGCATATTCCCGTGATTGAAGTGGAGTTTGTCCATCTGGCGGGGCTGGAGAGTTATCCCGGTCAGTTGACGTTACTGGATACCCCTGGGCCAAATGAAGCCGGGCAACCGCATCTGCAAAAAATGCTTAACCAGCAGCTGGCTCGCGCCTCGGCGGTACTGGCGGTGCTGGATTATACGCAACTGAAATCGATCTCCGATGAAGAGGTCCGTGAGGCGATTTTGGCGGTGGGGCAATCGGTGCCGCTGTATGTGCTGGTCAATAAGTTCGATCAACAGGATCGTAACAGTGACGACGCCGACCAGGTGCGGGCACTGATTTCCGGGACGCTGATGAAAGGCTGTATTACGCCACAGCAGATATTTCCAGTGTCGTCGATGTGGGGCTACCTGGCGAATCGGGCGCGTAATGAGTTAGCCAACAACGGTAAGTTACCCGCGCCAGAGCAACAACGCTGGGTGGAAGATTTTGCCCATGCCGCGCTCGGCAGGCGCTGGCGTCATGCCGACCTGGCGGACCTCGAACATATTCGTCATGCTGCCGATCAGTTGTGGGAAGATTCGCTGTTCGCCCAGCCAATTCAGGCGTTGCTTCATGCCGCTTACGCTAACGCCTCGTTGTATGCTCTGCGATCTGCCGCGCATAAACTGTTGAATTACGCGCAGCAGGCGCGGGAATACCTGGATTTTCGTGCGCACGGGTTAAACGTCGCTTGTGAACAATTGCGGCAAAATATCCACCAGATCGAAGAAAGTTTGCAGCTATTTCAACTCAATCAGGCTCAGGTGAGCGGCGAGATTAAACATGAAATCGAGCTGGCCCTGACCTCCGCCAACCTCTTTCTGCGTCAACAGCAAGATGCGGTGAATGCCCAGTTAGCCGCGTTGTTTCAGGATGATTCGGGGTCATTAAGCGAGATTCGTACCTGCTGTGAGACACTGTTACAGACGGCGCAGAACACCATCAGTCGCGACTTTACGCTGCGTTTTGCCGAGCTTGAATCCACTCTTTGCCGGGTGTTAACCGATGTTATTCGGCCCATTGAGCAACAAGTCAAAATGGAATTGAGCGAGTCAGGGTTTCGTCCTGGGTTTCATTTTCCTGTTTTTCACGGCGCAGTTCCCCACTTCAACACTCGCCAGCTGTTCAGTGAAGTCATTTCGCGCCAGGACGCAATGGACGAGCAGAGCACGCGTTTAGGCGTTGTGCGTGAGACTTTTTCGCGCTGGTTGAATCAGCCCGACTGGGGACGGGGAAATGAGAAATCCCCGATAGAGACGGTTGATTACAGTGCGTTGCAACGAGCATTAAGCGCAGAAGTCGATCTTTATTGCCAACAAATGGCTAAAGTTCTGGCAGAGCAGGTCGATGAATCTGTTACGGCAGGCATGAATACTTTTTTCGCTGAGTTCGCTTCATGTTTGACGGAATTACAGACGCGTTTACGCGAAAGTCTGGCTCTGCGTCAACAAAATGAATCGGTGGTCAGGCTGATGCAGCAGCAATTGCAGCAGACTGTGATGACTCATGGCTGGATTTACATCGACGCTCAGCTGTTACGCGATGATATTCAAACACTTTTCACGGCAGAACGATATTGACCAAGACGTTACTTGACGGCCCCGGTCGCGTGCTGGAGTCGATTCATCCCCGCTTTTTAGTGGATCTGGCGCAGGGCGATGATGCCCGCCATCCACAAGCCCATCAGCAGCAGTTTCGTGAACGACTGATGCAGGAGCTCCTTGCTCGCTCGCAGCTTCAGACGTGGGTGAATGGCGGAATGTTAAATGCGCCGCTTAGCCTGCGTCTGACATTGGTGGAAAAACTGGCGTCGATGCTGGATCCCGGTCATCTGGCGCTGACGCAGATCGCGCAGCATCTGGCGCTGCTGCAAAAAATGGATCACCGCCAGCACTCTGCTTTCCCGGAGCTCCCCCAGCAAATTGCCGCCTTGTATGAGTGGTTTTCAGCCCGATGTCGCTGGAAGGAAAAGGCGTTAACGCAACGAGGATTACTGGTGCAGGCAGGTGATCAGAGCGAGCAAATTTTTACCCGCTGGCGTGCTGGGGCGTATAACGCCTGGTCGTTGCCTGGGCGCTGTTTTATCGTTCTGGAGGAACTGCGCTGGGGGGCATTTGGCGATGCCTGCCGTCTGGGAAGCCCGCAAGCGGTGGCGTTGTTGCTGGGTGATTTGCGCGAGAAAGCGACACAACATCTGGCAGAGAGTATCAATGCGGCACCGACCACGCGTCACTATTACCATCAGTGGTTTGCCTCTTCGACCGTTCCGACGGGAGGGGAGCATGCTGATTTTTTAAGTTGGCTGGGAAAGTGGTCCACGGCAGATAAACAACCCGTTTGCTGGTCAGTGACCCAACGCTGGCAAACTGTCGCACTGGGGATGCCACGACTCTGTTCAGCGCAGCGTCTGGCGGGGGCAATGGTCGAGGAAATCTTCTCTGTAAATTTGGTGTAAATAATCAGTTACATCAATGACTCCTAAACGAAAATCATGTGTGAAGTTGATCACAAATTTAAACACTGGTAGGGTAAAAAGCTCATTAACTGCCCAATTCAGGCGTCAACTGGTTTGATTGTACATTCCTTAACCGGAGGGTGTAAGCAAACCCGCTACGCTTGTTACAGAGATTGCATCCTGCAATTCCCGCTCCCCTTTTGCGGCCGTCGCGCTGATTTTTCTGGCGTTTGCGGAAATGGGCCAACTCTGCGAGGAAAGCTATGCTGAAAAGGAAAAAAGTAAAACCGATTACCCTTCGTGATGTCACTATTATTGATGACGGTAAACTGCGTAAAGCCATTACCGCAGCATCACTGGGTAATGCAATGGAATGGTTCGATTTTGGTGTTTATGGTTTTGTTGCTTACGCATTAGGTAAAGTTTTTTTCCCGGGGGCTGACCCCAGCGTGCAGATGGTTGCTGCACTTGCCACTTTCTCCGTTCCCTTTCTGATTCGACCGCTTGGCGGACTCTTCTTTGGTATGTTGGGCGATAAATATGGTCGCCAGAAGATCCTCGCTATCACTATTGTGATTATGTCGATCAGTACGTTCTGTATTGGCTTAATACCGTCCTACGACACGATTGGTATTTGGGCACCGATTCTGCTGTTGATCTGTAAGATGGCACAAGGTTTCTCGGTCGGCGGTGAATATACCGGGGCGTCGATATTTGTTGCGGAATACTCCCCTGACCGTAAACGTGGCTTTATGGGCAGCTGGCTGGACTTCGGTTCTATTGCCGGGTTTGTGCTGGGTGCGGGCGTGGTGGTGTTAATTTCGACCATTGTCGGCGAAGCGAACTTCCTCGACTGGGGCTGGCGTATTCCGTTCTTTATTGCTCTGCCGTTAGGGATTATCGGGCTTTACCTGCGCCATGCGCTGGAAGAAACTCCGGCGTTCCAGCAGCATGTTGATAAACTGGAACAGGGCGACCGCGAAGGTTTGCAGGATGGCCCGAAAGTCTCGTTTAAAGAGATTGCCACTAAATACTGGCGCAGCCTGTTGACATGTATTGGTCTGGTAATTGCCACCAACGTGACTTACTACATGTTGCTGACCTATATGCCGAGTTATTTGTCGCATAACCTGCATTACTCCGAAGACCACGGGGTGCTAATTATTATCGCCATTATGATCGGTATGCTGTTTGTCCAGCCGGTGATGGGCTTGCTGAGTGACCGTTTTGGCCGTCGTCCGTTTGTGCTACTTGGTAGTGTTGCACTGTTTGTGTTGGCGATCCCGGCGTTTATTCTGATTAACAGTAACGTCATCGGCCTGATTTTTGCCGGGTTACTGATGCTGGCGGTGATCCTTAACTGCTTTACGGGCGTTATGGCTTCTACCTTGCCAGCGATGTTCCCGACGCATATCCGTTACAGCGCGCTGGCGGCGGCATTTAATATTTCGGTGCTGGTTGCCGGTCTGACGCCAACGTTGGCGGCCTGGCTGGTCGAAAGCTCGCAGAATCTGATGATGCCTGCCTATTACCTGATGGTAGTGGCGGTGGTTGGTTTAATCACCGGCGTAACCATGAAAGAGACGGCGAATCGTCCATTGAAAGGTGCGACACCGGCGGCGTCAGATATACAGGAAGCGAAGGAAATTCTCGTCGAGCATTACGATAATATCGAGCAGAAAATCGATGATATTGACCACGAGATTGCCGATTTGCAGGCGAAACGTACCCGCCTGGTGCAGCAGCATCCGCGAATTGATGAATAAGCTGAAACGGATGGCCTGATGTGATGCTGTCTTATCAGGCCAATTGAACTCTTAAGGTTCACTTAATCTCTGACGCGCATACTCTCCTCCAGGTTAACGGAGGAGAGTGCAATGAAAAACCGTGTTTATGAAAGTTTAACTACCGTGTTCAGCGTGCTGGTGGTCAGCAGCTTTCTTTATATCTGGTTTGCCACGTACTGATCTTTTTTCAGCCGTATCCAGGCCCGTGTGCCAGAAGTCTCTTGCCGGTTTTGCAGGAAAAACTGCCCGTGATGCAACTGTGTAATGCGGCTGACAATACTTAACCCCAGACCAATCCCGCCATAACGGCTGTCCATACGTACAAACGCTTTACTCAACTCCCCGCATTTACTCTCATCAATACCCGGTCCTTCATCTTCAACGGCCATGACCGCTCCGCCATCTTCTTGCAGCTTAATCATAATGTTGCTGCCTTGCGGGCTGTAACGATGGGCATTTTCTACCAGGTTTCGCAATAACATCCGCAGCAGGGTTGCATCACCCTGAACGATGATGTCGGCGGCGCTCTCTGGCAATAGCAGGGTTTGCTGGCGCTGGTCGAGCATGGTACTGAGTTCGTCATACGAGGGGAGAATGACATCTTCCAGCAGTTTTACATGTTGATAATTACCGGAAGAAAATGACTGTCCGGCACGCGCCAGTTGCAGTAGCTGGGAGACACTCTCCATCATCTGATCAAGTCGTGCCACTAACGGTGCTACATCAATGTGATGCGTTTTCGCCAGCAGTTCAAGATGCAAACGCACCCCCGCCAGTGGCGTTCGCAGTTCGTGCGCGACGTCAGCGGTAAACAACCTTTCGTTATCCAGCGTGTTGGTCAGGCGACTGACCAGATCGTTTAACGCTGAAACCACCGCTTCGATTTCGAGGGTGGCGCTGTGAATGGCAATGGGCGTTAAGTTGTCGGCGGTGCGCGCTTCCAGCTCTTTTTGCAGCTCCGCCAGCGGGCGGGTGATGCGGCGTACCGCCTGATAGCAGATAAATAGCGTCAGGCTGACCATAAAGACGCCAGGGACAATCAGGCTGGCGACCGCCTCGCGGATCTCACGCATGATGTGGCGATCGTTGTTACGATTGTCGCGTAGCGCCTGCTCAAACAGCTGAATCTGCTCGGTACTTTCATGCCATAGCCAGAAGACGCTGATCAGCTCAAACACCAACAAAATGGCCCCGATGGTCAATATCAGCCGTTGGCGCAGCGATATTGGTCGGCGCAGAAAACGCATCAGATTCAATTAGTTTTCCTCATTCGCGACCAGCATATAGCCAAAGCCGCGCACGGTGCGGATACGGGCTTTGCCCACTTTGTCGCGCAGATTGTGGATATGCACTTCAAGAGTGTTGGTCGAGGGTTCGTTGTCCCAGTTATAGATGTCGTTGTAGAGAATTTCCCGATGCACCGGACTGCCTGCTTTAAGCATTAACCGTGATAGCAGAGCATATTCTTTGGGCGTCAGAATCAACTCTTCACCGTCCATCCATACCTGACGGCGACCCATATTCAGCGTCAGATTGCCAACAATCAACTCACTTTCGCCCTGATTATTATGGCGTCGTAGCAGGGCGCGGATACGGGCATGTAACTCTTCCAGCGCAAAAGGCTTTACCAGGTAGTCATCGGCACCGACATCCAGCCCGGCGATTTTGTCGGTAAGGGTATCGCGGGCGGTGAGAATTAACACCGGCAGGGTGTATTTTTTCTGCCGGATTCGGGCGAGAAAATGCAGCCCATCTTCGTCGGGTAACCCTAAATCCAGTACCACCAGGCTGTAATGACCGGTCTCAAGGCTTTGTTCCGCCATCCGCGCGGTTGTCACGCCATCGCACGCGTAGCCTTCGGTTTGCGCCGCCAGAATCAATCCCTGCAATAACAGCGTATCGTCTTCAACAATCAGAATTTTCATTCACTCACTCTCCTGCAAGTTTGCAGAATATCATCCGCAGCCTGGTAATACTTCGTCTCAACGCCAGTTAATCCCAATAGCGTGGAGAATAAATTGTCTTGTGAATAGTGTTGCGTTTGCGCCTGTTTCTGTAGGCAACTTTGGTCAACCTGATACCGTTTTTGATAATCCTCAGACAGCCACAGCAGCATCGGCACCTGTTTTTGGCTATCCGGGGCGATGGCATAAGGCAGACCGTGCAGATAGATGCCATTTTCACCTAACGATTCACCGTGGTCAGAAAGATAAACCAGGCTGGTGGTAAATTTATCCTGATGTTCTTTCAGTAGATTAATTGCTTTATCAACAATATAGTCGACGTAGACCAGCGTATTGTCGTAAGTGTTTACCAGTTGCTCTTGGGTACAGGTCTGGATCTCGTTGGTGTCGCAGGTAGGGGTAAATTTCCTGAACTGTGGCGGATAGCGATTGTAATAGGTCGGGCCGTGACTGCCGATGGTGTGTAAGACAATTACGCCATCACCTTGCAGGTTATTGATGTACTCTTCCAGCCCGTGGAAAAGCACTTCGTCATAACATTCGCCGTTGATACACTGACCAGGCAGGTTCAGCGCAGTGACGTTCTGGTGAGGCACGCGATCGCAGGCACCTTTGCAGCCGCCATCGTTGTCATTCCACAGCACGTTGATGCCCGCTCGCTGAATGATATCCAGCACGCCTTCCTGGTGCTGTGCCAACTCTTCTTTGTAATGCTCACGCGGCATATCCGAGAACATGCACGGTACTGAAACTGCCGTTGCCGTGCCGCAAGATGCGGTATTAGGGAAATAGACCACGTTATCTTTCGCCAGCCGCGGGTTAGTTTCACGCGGGTAGCCTTTGAGGGAGAAGTTCTCCGCCCGCGAGGTTTCGCCGACAATCAAAATGGTCAAATTTTTACGTTTCTCGTTCTGCATTAACGGGTTGCGGTGCGCGTCTTCACCAATTCGCACCAGCGGCAGATTTGCCAGTCGCTGATGGGAGTACCATGACCAGCTGGCAACAATGCTGTTAGAGGGGCTTAAGGACTTCACCAGCTCTTTGTTGTTGCGAAACAGCGAGGCGTAGTCTTTATAAAACAGTGCGGCGACCAGCAGAATCAGGAGCACAGAAACCAGAATATTGGCTCCACGGAAAAGAACACTGCGCAGGCGCGAGGTGGCCGGTTTGATTTTAATCCAGCAGGCAATTAGCGCAGCAAGTACGCCGCTGAGTCCCAGCGTTAATAACATTTGCGGTGTCATCAGCGCATAACTTTCTGCCGGAGTGGTATCAATAATATTGGCAATCATCGAGCGGTCGATGACGATGCCGTAAGTCATTATGAAATATTGTGCAGCCGCGCCAACCAGAATAAACAGGCAGGCCAGCGGTCGATTAAGCCATAAGAAAGAGCTTAGTGTCAGGACAATATTAATCACGCTGAAAGCGACGACCGGCATCGACAAGAAAACCAGTACGTTATGCAGCGAGTCCAGCGGCAGCGCCTGCAACACCTGTTTAAAAAAGGCAATATTCAGGCAGATAGAGATATAAAAAGCGGCCAACAGTAGCCAGGCGAGTAAATTCAAAGAGGGTCTTTTTAGTAGGCGCTTCAACATCACGGTGTTTCCATCGAACAAAGTGCGCATATGCTCGCAAAGCAAAATTAAGCCAACCTTAAGTTCTTAAGGTTGGCTTTTATGTTTGCTGGATTAAGGGGAATTAATCTTTGCTTATTGGTGCATCTAAGGGATACGGGTTTTTATGCAGCCGGTTGTAATTCAGCGCATACATGGCGGTGATGACCATCAGGGTGACAAATGACCACATAACCTCTTTCGCCCCGGACCCCACCACGGCCCAGATGCAGTAGAGGAAGGCAATGGTAGTAACAGCCAGATATGCAGGGCGTGCTTTACCAAAGTGGCCGTGGCCGAGCAGCAGTAACGCCGCACAGGTGTAAAGATATGGCACCAGTGTAAAGATGACCGACACGGAAGAAACCAGACCGAATTCTTTGGTCGCGTTTGGCGAAATGCTGCTGAGCTGGAAGATGGTCATCAAAATTCCGACGATAATCAGCCCCGCCACTGGCGTACCCGCTTTGTTTACACGAGCAAAAATCGGTGGGAACAGCCCGTCATCGGCAGCGGCTTTCGCCGTTTGACCCGCCAGCAATGTCCAGCCGCCCAGTGAACCTAAGCAACCCGCAGCTGCGCAGAAAGAAACAATGGCCCCGGCGGTGTCACCCAGCGCCATCCGTGCGGCATCACCGAATGGCGAAGCAGAAACGCGCAGTGCGGCATTAGGGATCATCCCCATAATCGCGGTGGTAGAAAGTACATAGCAAACGGCGGCAATCAATACCCCACCAATGGTGGCGATAGGGACGTTGCGTTTCGGGTTTTTCACCACACCTGCGGCAACGGAGGCACTTTCCACACCGATGAACGACCACAGCGTAACGTTAAGGGTACTTTGAATCGCGCCGAAGGTGCCCAGGCCGCTGACGTTCCATGCCGCCATATAGGTTTCACCACGGAACCAGAACCAGCCAAATACGGCAATCCCGACGATGGGGATCAGCGCCAGCACGGTGGCAACGGCCTGCACGCGGGTGATCATTTTCGGACCGACAATGTTCAGCAGGACGAAGATCCACAGCACCACGACGCAGGTGATGGTTAATACCAGTGGATCTTTCAGAATCGGGAAGAAGTAACTTAAATATCCTACGCCAATGACCACCATGGCGATATTGCCGATCCAGCAGGCCAGCCAGTAGAGGACGTTGGTTTGATAACCGAGAAACGGGCCAAAGCAGCGGCGGGCGTAAGCGTAAGAACCACCAGGACTTGGGTCGAGGAACGACATTTTGGCGTATACCATCGAGAGCCCCAGCGCACCGATAATCGTCACCAACCATCCATAAATGGCAATCCCGCCAGTGGAGGCCAGGTTTGCAGGTAACAGAAAAACACCTGACCCCATAATATTCCCCGACACCATCAGGGTGACGGGGATTAAGCCCACTTTGTGAGCATCAGCATCCGAAGACATAATTAAACTCCTGCGAAGGCGAGCTTCGTGACAATAAATTACGTCATATCATACGCCTGCATTCGATAGTTGAATTATTATCGACCGGGTTATCGCTGATGCCGTTATTAATATAGCTCTTCGTTAAGGTTAAAAATCAGGCGACAGTGCGCTCTCTGTGCTGACTAACATAATGCAGAGGCGTCATACCGTAGAAGTCTTTAAAGACAGAAATAAAGTACGACGTACTGTTGTAGCCACACGACTGTGAGACCTGAGAGATATTTTTACCGTCCATCATTAATTCATTGACGGCATAACGCATGCGGCAGGTGGTGATTATTTGGCTATAACTGGTGTTTTCGCTTTTCAGCTTTTTCTTTAACAGACTTGGGCTAAGACATAAACAACTGGCTACCATACTAAGATTCCAGTCTTTGTGGATATCACTTTCAATAATTTGATAAACGCTGTCACTTACACAATTACGTAACATATACATCATTAATGAAAGGAATTTTTTACTGTCGAGAAAACGGGATAGCACAGTGAATAATAATGCACGTGTTCGTTCCTTTTCTGACTCAGTTTCAGCGGGCATCATGCTATGTTGCGCGGCAACGCGAAAGACGTCTGGCGTCAGGCATGGCAGGGTGAGGATGGGCGTAGCACTACGTTGCCATACTGGTATTTGCGAGAGATCTTTATTCAGAAACCGGAGGTAATCTTTGATGATGTCGTGACTAATATGAGCAACCAAAGTGTTATTAAGAGAGGAGACGTCGATAATATTATTTTCACAATTTAATAACGCCATATGGTTAGCTTTAAGGCTAATAGGTTCTTTCCCATTCACCCTTATCCAGACATCTTTTTCAGTCAATAAAACAATACAAGGTTGGTCGCTGCAAATCCTCATACATGTACTCCTGAGTGCGAATAAAAGACCAGTTCTCGCTAAAGCAAAGCGATACCGGGAAATGGTTATATAATTGTATGATGAATATAAACATGCATAAAAATAACGAGTTTTACTAATATTACAAATTTTTATAGTAATTTCTCATGTACATATTTTTTTACAGGATAAATAACAGGCGAAAAAAAGCGCGGGGTGGGACCGCGCAAAAAGTATGACATTTTTGTTTGCAGCAATTTTTATGAAAACGTTGCCATACTAAAAAGGCCTCAAGCCAGGCGGCGTAATGTTATTTAACAATTACGCCTTCAGCGGAATAGTGGTTACGCTTTCACACACATGACGTGGTAAATACCGTCAATAATTTCAGTCCCTTCAGTTTCGTGTTCAAATCCAGGGAAATGATGGTCCCAGGATTGCAGGGAGCGTAAATAACTTACCTGTGGACTGTTTTTATCGCCGAAGTTTTCACCAGACAGTAGCATCGGGATTCCTGGCGGATACGGGATAACTGAATTTGCCGCGATGCGTCCAGGCAGATTTTCAATGGATACCAGTTCGACATTGTTATCGACAATTGCGTTGTACGCTTCACGCGGGGTGATTTCCGCCACCGGCAGGCCGGAATAGGCTTCGTTCAACCGTGCGCCAGGGTTATTTTCTTTTAGCCAGGCAAACATGGTGTCACCCAGATCGTGAATCCCCATATTCGCGTAAGTGTCAGGATATTGTTCAACAAGTTCCGGCATCACCTGCGCCAGCGGTGTGTTGGCGTCGTAGTGGCGTTTGAAGGAGCAAAGGGTGTTAACCAGAGTTCCCCATTTCCCACGGGTTACGCCCATAGAGAACAGGAACATAATTTGGAAGTCAGTGGTGCGGGTAGGCACAATGCCGTGGCGACCAAGCCAGGCAGTGACCAGCGCCGCCGGAACACCGGTTTCTTCCAGTTCACCATCTTCACCCATTCCCGGTGCGAGAATGCTGACTTTAATTGGGTCGAGCATACTCCAGTTATCCGGAATATCTTTGAAGCCGTGCCAGCTTTCGCCCGGATGCATTACCCAGCAGTCCTGAACGGTGGTCAGCAGTTTGGTTGGCGCGTCAGCAAAGTCGTAGGTTTTGCCGGTTTGTGGATCGGTGACCACTTCTTTGTTCCACGGTTTGAAGAACCAGCTACCGTCATGGGTGAACTCTTTATACAGCCGTGCCATCGCTTGACGGAAATCAACCGCTTCGTCGATCACTTCCTGGGTCAGTGACAGGCCGCTGTTGCCGTCCATCATCGACACCGCCACGTCGTTAGATGCACAGATGGCATACAGCGGGGAGGTGGTGGCATGCATCATGTATGCCTGATTAAAGCGGGAGAAGTTAATCGCCCCACGACCTTCACGCACATGAATGTAAGAGGCCTGTGACAGCGCATTCAGCAGTTTGTGGGTTGAGTGGGTGGCGAAAACGGTAGGACCGTTGTGATCGCCAGGTTCACCGCGCATGGCATAGTGATCGGCATAGATGGGGTTGAAACGTGCATAGCCGTACCAGGCTTCGTCAAAGTGCAGACGATCGGAAGTTTTTTCCAGCAGATCCTGCGCTTCTTTAGCGTTATAACACACGCCGTCATAGGTGCAGTTGGTCACCACGCAGTAAGACGGTTTTTGCCCGACTTTGTCTTTGGTCAGCGGGCTTTCACTGATTTTCTTCTGCAAGGTTTCAGGTTGCATTTCCTGCGGATAAATTGGCCCGATAATGCCGTAGCGGTTGCGGCTTGGCACCATGTAGACAGGTTTCGCGCCTGTCAGCATCAAGCCTTGTTCGATGGATTTATGGCAGTTACGGTCAACGACCACTACATCGTTATCGGTCATGCAAGCCTGCATGATGGTACGGTTAGAGCCGGAAGTACCGACGACTACCGACCAGGAGCGATCGGCACCAAATACGCGTGCGGCATATTTTTCGCTTTCGCCAAATGCGCCAGTATGGTCAAGCAAAGAACCGAGGGAAGTCCGTTCGATGCCCATGTCGGTGCGGAACAGATTTTCACCATAGTAGTCATGGTAGAAACGTCCGGCGGGTGTTTTGGTAAAGCCAACGCCGCCCTGGTGGCCTGGCGCTGCCCAGGAATATTCATGGATGTCGCTATATTTCATCAGCGCGCTGAACAGTGGCGGCAACAGCTGCTGGCGGTAGCGGGTCATTGCGGCAACGGCGCGTCCGGCGATAAAGTCGGCGGTATCTTCCAGAATCCAGGCGAATTCATCGACAAGCTCCAGCAGATCTCGGTCTATTGCGGCGAGGGCTTTTTCCCGATCGCCCAACAGGAAGACCGGCACGTTTTGTTGGCGCTCATGAAGCTTACCGATCAATTGTCTGACGTTTTGATGTTCGTCCGGATGTTCCATTTGATAGCTGAACATCAGGCAGTCAATGGCTTCGTTTGAAGAGAGAATGGCAAAGCCATCATCAAAGGAGGTGGATTTAATCACGGTAACATTTTGCTGGCTTAAAGCATCTGCCAGACGCTCAACGGCGTTACCGACCCAGGTGTCCTGATGGAGAAACTCGCTTTCAACAATTAATACTTTCATCATTGCTTACCCGGTTATGAAGGAATCTTCGTTGCGGGCAAGTATCTTCCGGCCTTTTCGGGCTGTAAAGCGCATGAAAAACAAACATTTTTTAAATATTCATTTTTATAAACAATATGTTATGTGATTATTTTGATTTATTTTCACTGCTTATTATCGACGGCTAAACTATTTTTTTGGCTGATACTGATATCGTCTTTAGCCGGGAAACGTCTGGCGGCGCTGTTGGCTAAGTTTGCGGTATTGTTGCGGTGACATGCCGACATATTTGCCGAACGTGCTGTAAAAACGGCTACTCGAACGAAAGCCTGCCGTCAGGGCAATATCGAGAATACTTTTATCGGTATCGCTCAGTAACGCACGAACGTGGTTGATGCGCATCGCAGTAATGTACTGTTTCATCGTCAATTGCATGACCCGCTGGAATATCCCCATTGCATAGTTGGCGTTAAGTTTGACGTGCTCAGCCACATCGTTGATGGTCAGCGCCTGATCATAGTTTTCGGCAATAAAGCCCAGCATCTGGCTGACATAAAATTGCGCATGGCGCGAGACGCTGTTTTTGTGTGTGCGCGAGGTTTTATTGACAAGAATCGGTTCCCAACCAGAGAGGCTAAATCGCTTGAGCATCATGCCAATTTCATCAATGGCGAGTTGGCGAATTTGCTCGTTCGGACTGTTCAATTCCTGCTGCCAGCGGCGCACTTCAAACGGGCTAAGTTGCTGTGTCGCCAGTGATTTGATCACCATGCCGTGAGTGACGTGGTTAATCAGGTCTTTATCCAGCGGCCAGGAGAGAAACAGATGCATCGGCAGATTAAAAATCGCCATGCTCTGACAGGTTCCGGTATCTGTTAGTTGGTGCGGTGTACAGGCCCAGAACAGCGTGATATGTCCCTGATTGATACTCACTTTTTCATTGTTGATCAGGTATTCCACATCGCCATCGAAAGGCACATTCACTTCGACCTGACCATGCCAGTGGCTGGTGGGCATGATATGCGGTGCGCGAAACTCAATCTCCATCCGCTGGTATTCCGAATACAGCGACAGCGGGCTGCGGGTCTGTTTTTCGTCGCTGCTGCACATAAACGTATCTGTATTCATGGATGACTCTCTTTCCTGGAATATCAGAATTATGGCAGGAGTGAGGGAGGATGACTGCGAGTGGGAGCACGGTTTTCGCCCTCTTGCCAGAGGGGCGAAGGGATCATCCGAGTACCATGAGGCCGAAAACTCTGCTTTTCAGGTAATTTATTCCCATAAACTCAGATTTACTGACACTTCACGCAGGATCTGAGTTTATGGGAATGCTCAACCTGGAAGCCGGAGGTTTTCTGCAGATTCGCCTGCCATGATGAAGTTATTCAAGCAAGCCAGGAGATCTGCATGATGTCTGCACCCAAAATTACATTTATCGGCGCTGGTTCGACGATTTTCGTTAAAAATATTCTTGGTGATGTGTTCCATCGCGAGGCGCTGAAAACGGCGCATATTGCCCTGATGGACATTGATCCCACCCGCCTGGAAGAGTCGCATATTGTGGTGCGCAAGCTGATGGATTCAGCAGGGGCCAGCGGCAAAATCACCTGCCACACCCAACAGAAAGAAGCCTTACAGGATGCCGATTTTGTCGTGGTGGCATTTCAGATTGGCGGTTATGAACCTTGCACGGTGACTGATTTCGAGGTCTGTAAGCGCCACGGTCTGGAACAAACCATTGCCGATACGTTGGGGCCGGGCGGTATTATGCGCGCGCTACGTACCATTCCGCACCTGTGGCAAATTTGCGAGGACATGACGGAAGTCTGCCCCGATGCCACTATGCTCAATTACGTTAACCCAATGGCGATGAATACCTGGGCGATGTATGCCCGCTATCCACATATCAAACAGGTGGGGCTGTGCCATTCGGTGCAGGGAACGGCGGAAGAGCTGGCGCGTGACCTCAATATCGACCCAGCTACGTTGCGTTACCGTTGCGCGGGTATCAACCATATGGCGTTTTACCTGGAACTGGAGCGCAAAACCGCCGACGGCAGTTACGTGAATCTCTACCCGGAACTGCTGGCAGCGTATGACGCAGGGCAGGCACCGAAGCCGAATATTCATGGCAATACTCGCTGCCAGAATATTGTGCGTTATGAAATGTTCAAAAAGCTGGGCTACTTCGTCACGGAATCGTCAGAACATTTTGCTGAGTACACGCCGTGGTTTATTAAGCCAGGTCGTGAGGATTTGATTGAGCGTTATAAAGTACCGCTGGATGAGTACCCGAAACGCTGCGTCGAGCAGCTGGCGAACTGGCATAAAGAGCTGGAGGAGTATAAGAACGCCTCCCGGATTGATATTAAACCGTCACGGGAATATGCCAGCACAATCATGAACGCTATCTGGACTGGCGAGCCGAGTGTGATTTATGGCAACGTCCGTAACGATGGTTTGATTGATAACCTGCCACAAGGATGTTGCGTGGAAGTGGCCTGTTTAGTTGATGCTAATGGCATTCAGCCGACCAAAGTCGGTACGCTACCTTCGCATCTGGCCGCCCTGATGCAAACCAACATCAACGTACAGACGCTGCTGACCGAAGCCATTCTTACGGATAATCGCGACCGTGTTTACCACGCCGCGATGATGGACCCGCATACTGCCGCCGTACTGGGCATTGACGAAATATATGCTCTTGTTGACGACCTGATTGCTGCCCACGGCGACTGGCTGCCAGGCTGGTTACACCGTTAAGGGGTAATCGCTTCCGGCGCTCTGGTGATTAAGCCAAAGCGCCGTAGCTGGCGGCAATGAAAGCGAGCAAGGAATATCACCGTAGTTAATGCACCAAGTAGCGCGCAGAACATATCGGATTGTGTGTCCCATTGGTCGCCCTGGGTACCGAGAAAATCATCCGCTCCCTGACCCATTGCCAGCGCTGCCCACCACTCGATTAATTCATACATCGCGCTTATCGCCAGCGCCACGCAGCAGACCAGAAACGCCACCATTTTACGTCCGCGCACGTACATCCCGCGAACGAGAATTTCTCGCGCCACCAGTGCAGGCACCAGCCCCTGGAAAAAATGCCCCAGCTTGTCATACGGATTACGGCTCAATCCCAGCCATTCTTGCACGTCAAAACCGACAGGGACTTTCGCGTAGGTGTATTGTCCGCCGACCATCAGGATGATGGCATGAAAGAAAATGAGCGTATAGAGCAGCGGCGTTAACGGGTAACGTCTGGCGGTGGCAAGCAGTAGCGGCACGACAATAATCACCGGCGTCACTTCCATCAGCCAGGTGAGTTTGTCATTGGCCGAAATGCCGGTATAAATCAGGATTAACGTTAGCGCCAGTGCGCCGGTGTTAAGAATTAACGGCTTGAGTGTGCGGGTCATGGTGAGTTCGCAAGTCAGGGAAAATACTGACTATTCACCAGCAAGCGTGAAATTACAATCGCAAAAGAGGTGGCCCAGGGGGATCACCTGGCAGCATGCTGCCAGGCGCTGGGCCGAAGAGGTTACTTAGTGCAGTTCGCGCACTGTTTGTTGACGATTTGCTGGAAGAAGTCGTTGCCTTTGTCATCGACCAGGATAAACGCCGGGAAATCTTCTACTTCGATTTTCCAGATAGCTTCCATACCCAGCTCCGGATAAGCGACGCATTCCAGATGCTTGATGCTCTGCTGCGCCAGTACCGCCGCCGGACCGCCGATACTACCGAGGTAGAAGCCGCCGTGTTTATGACACGCGTCGGTGACCTGCTGACTGCGGTTACCTTTCGCCAGCATGATCATGCTGCCGCCGTGGGATTGCAGCAGATCCACGTAGGAGTCCATACGACCTGCGGTGGTTGGGCCAAGTGAACCTGATGGATAACCGGCAGGCGTTTTCGCCGGACCCGCGTAGTAGATCGGGTGATCTTTGATGTACTGCGGCAGTTCTTTACCAGCGTCAATCAGCTCTTTCAGCTTGGCATGTGCAATATCGCGACCCACGATAATAGTGCCGGTGAGCGACAAGCGGGTGGATACCGGGTATTGCGAAAGCTGGGCGAGGATCTCTTTCATCGGGCGGTTAAGGTCGACTTTCACCGCTTCGCCTTCACCGGCCTGACGCAGTTCTTGTGGAATGTACTGGCCTGGATTGTGTTCCAGTTTTTCGATCCAGATACCTTCGCGGTTGATTTTCGCTTTAATGTTACGGTCAGCGGAGCAGGAGACGCCCATGCCTACCGGGCAGGATGCACCGTGACGCGGCAGACGGATCACGCGGATGTCGTGCGCGAAGTATTTACCGCCAAACTGCGCGCCAAGGCCGAGTTTCTGGGCCTCTTCCAGCAGTTCCTGTTCCAGCTGGACATCGCGGAACGCCTGGCCATGTTCGTTCCCTTCGGTCGGCAGTTCATCGTAATAGTGAGCGCTTGCTAACTTGACGGTTTTCAGGTTGGTTTCCGCAGACGTACCGCCAATCACAAACGCGATATGGTACGGCGGGCAGGCTGCAGTACCGAGTGTACGCATTTTCTCGACGAGGAAGTTTTTCAGTTTGCCGGGAGTCAGCAAAGCTTTGGTTTCCTGGTAGAGATACGTTTTATTGGCAGAGCCACCGCCTTTGGCGACGCAGAGGAATTTGTATTCGTCGCCATCTACCGCGTACAGGTCGATTTGCGCAGGCAGGTTCGTGCCGGTGTTGACCTCTTTGTACATGTCCAGCGGCGCGTTTTGTGAGTAACGCAGGTTATCTTCGATATAGGTGTTATAGACACCTTTCGACAGCGCTTCTTCATCGCCGCCTCCGGTCCACACGCGCTGACCTTTTTTACCGACGATGATCGCGGTGCCAGTATCCTGGCAGGTTGGCAGCACGCCTTTGGCGGCGATTTCTGAGTTTCTTAAGAATTGCAGCGCCACGTACTTGTCGTTTTCGCTGGCTTCTGGATCGTGAAGAATTGCAGCAACCTGTTTCTGGTGTGCCGGGCGGAGCATGAAAGAAGCGTCGTGGAAGGCTTGCTGCGCCAGCAAGGTCAGGGCTTCTGGTTCCACTTTCAGGATGGTTTCGCCGTCGAAGTCGGCAACGCTAACGTAATCAGACGTGAGTAGATAGTATTCGGTATTGTCTTTCCCCATCGGGAAAGGTGCCTGGTAGATAAAGGGTTTGTTTGACATAGCTTCCAGCCTGTAACTCTGTATTTGTTATTCGAAAATGGCGTGCCGCGCAGTCACGGGCGGCACGCAAAGTGCATTTATAAGAACCCGTACATCGCAGCGAAGATCCAGCCGAAGACGCACGATACGCTCACACCAATCAACCCCGGCAGAATAAAGCTGTGGTTGATGACGAAGCGACCGATGTGGGTGGTGCCGGAACGGTCAAACTGAATCGCTGCCAGGTCGCTCGGATAAGTCGGCAGGATGTAATAACCATAGCAAGCCGGTGCTGAAGCCACGATGTATGCCGGGTCAACGCCGATCGCCAGCGCGACCGGAACAATCGCCGCCAGCGCCGCAGCCTGAGAGTTTACAAACTTGGAAACCAGCAGCAGAACAATGGCATAGGCCCACGGATACTCTTTCACCATTTCACCCAGTACGCCCTGAATTTCAGACATATGCGCACCGAACATGGTTTCTGCCATCCATGCGATACCGTACACCGCCACGATGGCGATCATACCGGAACGGAAGACTTCGTTTTTTGAGATAGACGCGGGATTGGTTTTGGTCAGGATAATAATCAGCGCCCCGGTTAGCAGCATAAACATCTGAATTACCAGTACCATCGACAGCGGTTTGCCACCGAAGGATGGACGCAGGTCCGAATCAGCACCAAGAAGTGCGACTACAGCGATTGCCCCGAGGAAGATCCACATTGCCAGCCAGTTGCTTTTCGGCAGTTTTTTATCCAGCAGCGTCGCGGTATCACCGTAAACATACTCACGGTTTTCCGGTACGGAGATGAATTTCTGGAACTCTTCATCTTTATCCAGATCTTTACCGCGGAACCAACTGAAGATACCGATCGCCAGGATACCGATTAACGTCGATGGAATGGTGATTGCCAGCAGGTCGAGGAACTCAAGATGGCGACCATCAAAGGTGACATTACCCAGCATCGCAACCAGAGATACGACCGCAACCGACACTGGGCTTGCGATAATCCCCATCTGTGCACCGATAGAACTTGCCGCCATCGGACGTTCCGGACGGATGTTGTTCTTAATAGCAACGTCGTAGATGATCGGCAGAATGGTGTAAACCACATGACCCGTACCGCAAAGAATGGTCAGCGTACAGGTCACAAACGGCGCGACAATTGAGACATATTTCGGGTTACGGCGCAGCAGCTTCTCGGCAATTTGCAGCATGACATCAAGACCGCCCGAAGCTTGCAAGGTCGCCGAGGCCGCCACCACCGCAATGATAACCAGCATGACATCAACCGGTGGTTTACCTGGCTGAAGGTGGAAGACGAAGACCAGAATGACCAGGCCGATACCGCCTAATAAACCCAGCGCGATACCGCCCTTTCTGGCACCATAAAACAGACATATCAGTATTATGATAAGTTGGATAGTAAATAACATGTGTAAACCCTCGCGATAATCCTATTTAAATTTTTGCTGAATAGATCACAGTCACGTTCTGTTTTGTATGAACTGTTTTCAGAGCTTGACTAAATATCCGTTTGGTCGTTACCGGCTTGAGTAAATACCTCACAGTGAATATTGGCTGATTAAAGCAGCGGCAAATTTATGCACTGTGATAAGCGGTTTTTTCAGAGAGAAATACTCTCTGGCGATGGGTTTATAGTTTGTACTACGCAGATGTTAATGTTTTGTTTGCTGCTATCTTATTGATACTTATCGGTATATTTTTTGTTCTCAGGGTAGGTATCATCAGGTTTATAGATTATTCTTAACTACCCATTTGTGGGTAAAAATACACATAATGCGGGCGACATAATAGTTAATTAACTTTTGTTAGCGTTTTGAAATTAAAAACACCGTTCATCCGAAGAGATATTAATTTTCAGCGGTGAGAGAGGGGGAATTATATTTGATCTGGCACAAGTTTTACTGATGAACGATGTAACTTGTGCCAGGGGTATTTTGCATTACTGTAATAATTATTACTTACAGATAACCGTGATCGTTATTGGCAATATTGTTTAAGTAGTGAGTAATGTTCTGCCTGAATACGATAACGATAAACCGGACGACCTGTGACGCCATAATGGATACTGGTGAACAAGATGTGGCAGTTGACCAGCCAGATGAGATATTTACGGCAGGAAACACGCGAGATGTTAACCTCATTAGCCAGCTCGTCGGTTGAAAACTCATAGTCCTGATGCGCGTCAATCCACTGGCACAGCGTGCGTAACGTCTGCGGCGTTAAGCCTTTTGGCAAGCGACGAGGATCTTGCTCGTTGGAGCTGCTGCCGTGGATTAGCTGATCAAGCTCGGCCTGGTCATAATACTGATGTTTTTCCAGCGCCATTTTCTTTTGCCGCCAGCCGGTGAGCGCCTCTTCAAAGCGGGTAGCCTGGAAGGGTTTGATCAGGTAATCCACGACTCCGTAATGCAGCGAATCTTTAATGGTTGCGGCATCGGCAGCGGAAGAGATAACAATCACATCACTTTTGCAACGCGCATTATGCAGAACAGGCAGTAAATCGAGCCCGTTCTCTTTTTGCATATAGATATCGAGCAATATCAGGTCGATAGGCGTATCGCTATTGAAGATAATCTCTTTGGCTTTCTCCAGCGTCGAGGCCGTTCCACAGCATTGAAAGCCCGGGATTTGTGCCACGTATCGGCGATTCAGCTCCGCGACCATTGCGTCGTCATCGATAATTAATACATTGATCATCTGTTCGACCTCTCCCCGTCCCAGGGTATCTGGACAAAAAATTGTGTGAAAATCCCGGGTTCCGATTCCACGGCGATGCTGCCGCCGAGATTTTCTACCTGTTGTTTGACAAGTGCTAAACCGACGCCTCGCTCGCTTCCTTTTGTCGAGACACCTTTGTCAAAAATGTGATCGATTTTGTCGGGTGCGATCCCCGGTCCATCATCGTTAACTTCACAGTGCAGCCAGCCGTGACGGTAGTGCAATGTTACGCTAATTTCGCCACCGGGTTCCGGCCCTAATGCTTCCAGCGCGTTTTCTATCAGATTTCCCAACGTGGTAATCAGCGTCGCGACCTGGTCCTCACTGCCGCTGTCTGGCAGCTGGCTTTCACTGTTTAAAATCAGCGTATGGCCTAAATCGGTCGCGCGGTTAATCTTGCTGATTAAAAAACCAGCGATAACCGGAGATTTGATCTTACCCAGCAGAGAGCCAATCTCTTCCTGATAGTTATTGGCTGTTTTGAGAATGTAATCTTCCAACTGCTTATAACTCTTCAGATGCAATAATCCGAGAATCACATGCAATTTATTCATAAATTCGTGGGATCGTTCACGAAGTGCGTCAGCATAGTTGACCAGACCGTCGAGTCGCTGCATCAGTTTACGTACTTCAGTTTTGTCCCTGAAGGTTGAAATGGCACCGATGATAACGCCATTACTGCGCACCGGAACGGTGTTGATCAGTAATAGCCGATCTTTAATCGTAATCTCTTCGTCGCGCCGCGGGGTACCGTCGCGTAACACTTCCGAGACATCTACCACCTGTGACCACGAGTGGCTTAGCGTCGACAGTTTCTCATCGTCCTGCGACTTACGGTAATTCAGCAATTCTTGTGCGGCATCGTTGATCAGCGTGACCTCGCCGCGATCGTCCACGGCAACGACGCCTTCTTTGATAGACTGCAACATGGCCTGGCGTTGCTCAAACAGCGTGGAGATTTCGTAGGGTTCCAGGCCGAAAAGGATTTTTTTCAGTACCTTAACCAGAATGCAGGTGCCAATCAGCCCGACCAGCATGCCAAATAATACCGACCAGATGATGCTCCAGCGACTGTCATTGATCTGTTGGGTCACGCGACTTAACTCAAGGCCGATCGCCACCACGCCAATTTGTTTATGATTTTCATCGTAGATGGGGGTAAATACGCGTAAAGCCTGCGCCAGAAAACCGCGATTGATAGCGACATTTTCTTCGCCATTCAGCGCTTTAAGGATGTCATCACCTTTAAATGGCTGACCAATACGCTGGGCTTCAGGATGCGAGTAGCGAAGACTTTGCATATCGGTAACGACAATAAACAGCAGATCGTTGCGTTTGCGCACGGCTTCCGCGATGGCCTGGACGCCGCTCTCCTGCGGTTTTTTCTGCAAGCCCTGACGGATTTCCGGCGAGTCGGCGAGGGTACGCGCCACTGCCAGTGCCTTGTTGGCTAGCCCGTCTCGCGTCATATCACTGATTTGCGAGAAGTAAATCAGATGCACCACCAATAGCACCGAGAACAGTACCGCGCTGACCATTAAGATCACAGTGGTACTCAATTTCATCGGACGTTTGCGTAACATACGGTAGGGCAATGAATGTCTCATCAGCTTCCTTGTGTGACAAATTTCTTAAGCATTATCTCTGATGAGGCGGGTAATTCAAAGGGAGTAAGAATGATTGGCTATATAGGGGAAGAGACTCTGGCAACGGAAACTGCCAGTGCTGTATGAAGATTCCAGGGCTATGCTTATAGTGAAAACTATACTGATGAGAGAGGGAAGGTCATGGATCAGGCGCTACTGGACGGGGGTTATCGCTGTTATACCGGCGAAAATATCGATGTCTATTTTAACACTGCGATATGTCAGCATTCTGGCAATTGCGTACGTGGCAACGGCAGGTTATTTAATCTCAAACGAAAGCCGTGGATCATGCCGGATGAAGTCGACGTTGCCACTGTGGTTAAAGTGATTGATACGTGCCCGAGCGGCGCGCTGAAATACCGTCATAAATAAGCGAGGGTAAAATGGAAATACACGAAGGCCACAATAAATTTTACATTAATGACGAACAGGGCAAGCAAATCGCTGAAATTGTCTTTGTGCCGACCGGCGAGAATTTAGCGATTATCGAACATACCGATGTCGATGAAAGCCTGAAAGGGCAAGGGATTGGTAAACAGCTGGTTGCGAAAGTCGTGGAAAAAATGCGTCGGGAAAAACGAAAAATTATCCCATTATGCCCATTTGCGAAACACGAATTTGATAAAACGCGGGAGTATGATGATATTCGCAGTTGATGGGAGAGTACAGAGTCACGATATTTTTCATGCTCTCCGCGGGGTGATGCAGGAGAGAATCTGAAGGGTAGGGGGATGCACAAAGAATGGGCAGAGAGCGCGTTTTTTTGTCCCAAGTCATCCCCTTTACTGAGCAAAAAAAAGAATATCTCCTATATGAGAATCATCGATCGGGGTTAATAAGTTGTGCGTCCCCAGAGCGTTTAATATTGATAGGAGTCATATTATGGAAGGTAAAAACAAGTTCAATACTTATGTTGTTTCTTTTGATTATCCATCATCTTATTCCTCAGTGTTCTTAAGGTTAAGATCATTGATGTATGATATGAATTTCTCCTCTATCGTGGCTGATGAATATGGGATACCACGACAATTGAATGAAAATTCCTTCGCAATAACGACATCGTTAGCCGCAAGTGAAATCGAAGATTTAATCAGGCTTAAATGCTTAGACTTACCGGATATTGATTTTGACCTCAACATTATGACCGTTGATGACTATTTCCGTCAGTTTTACAAGTAGCCAGGAAGGATAAGAAGAACATAAAAAATGGCACTATTCTCTAAAATATTAATTTTTTATGTGATTGGTGTGAACATATCCTTTGTCATTATCTGGTTTATCTCACATGAGAAAACACATATTCGTTTACTTAGTGCATTCCTGGTAGGAATAACCTGGCCAATGAGTCTGCCTGTGGCATTACTTTTTTCTCTCTTTTAGGAGCTGTAGTTGAGTGGATCCGCTGGTTATCTTGAAACGAAGCGTCTCTCCTCGAAACTGGATTTGTGGAACGACGAACGAAGCAGTCGTCTGACTGCTTCGTTCGTTAAAATGAAATTTATTTCTGTGGACGCATCGCCGGGAAGAGAATAACGTCGCGAATAGTATGACTGTTAGTAAACAGCATAATCATTCGGTCGATACCAATACCCAGACCCGCGGTTGGCGGCAGACCATATTCCAGCGCAGTCACGTAATCTTCGTCATAGAACATGGCTTCGTCGTCACCTGCAGCTTTAGCGTTAACCTGTTCCTGGAAACGTTCCGCCTGATCTTCTGCGTCGTTTAATTCGCTAAAACCATTACCAATTTCACGACCACCGATGAAGAATTCAAAACGGTCGGTGATTTCCGGGTTAACATCATTACGGCGCGCCAGCGGTGACACTTCTGCCGGATATTCCGTGATAAAGGTTGGCTGAATCAGATGTGCTTCTGCCACTTCATCAAAGATCTCCGTGACAATGCGTCCCAGCCCCCAGCTTTTCTCTACCGTAATTCCGATAGATTCAGCTAATGCTTTAGCAGCATCAAAATTATCCAGGTCCGCCATATCGGTTTCTGGACGATATTTTTTGATTGCTTCGCGCATGGTGAGTTTTTCAAACGGTTTGCCGAAATCAAACACATGCTCGCCATAAGTGACTTTAGTGGTACCCAGTACCTCTTGTGCCAGAGTGCGGAACAGTGATTCCGTCAGTTCAATCAAATCGTGGTAATCCGCATACGCCATGTAGAGTTCCATCATCGTGAACTCAGGATTATGACGAACAGAAATACCTTCATTACGGAAGTTACGGTTGATTTCGAATACCCGTTCAAAACCACCTACAACCAGACGTTTCAGATATAGCTCCGGCGCAATACGCAGGTACATATCCAAATCCAGAGCATTATGATGGGTAATAAACGGGCGAGCAGATGCCCCACCTGGAATTACCTGCATCATTGGGGTTTCTACTTCCATAAAACCGCGAGCGACCATGAACTGACGGATAGCGGCCAGAATTTTTGAACGGACAACAAACGTTTGACGGGATTTATCGTTAGCGATGAGGTCCAGATAACGTTGACGATAACGGACTTCCTGATCCTGTAAGCCATGGAATTTATCCGGCAATGGACGCAGTGCCTTAGTCAGCAGGCGTAACTCAGTACAGTGAATGGAAAGCTCACCCGTTTGCGTCTTAAACAGCGTACCGCGGGCACCGATAATGTCGCCGAGGTCCCATTTTTTAAACTGATCGTTATAAACACCTTCTGGCAGGCTATCTCGTGCAACGTACAGTTGAATACGGCCACCGACATCCTGCAACGTTACAAAGGAGGCTTTCCCCATGATACGACGGGTCATCATTCGGCCAGCAACCGAGACTTCAATGTTTAAGGATTCCAGTTCCTGGTTATCCTTCGCATCAAACTCTTCGTGCAACTGGTCAGAGGTATGGTCGCGGCGAAAATCATTAGGAAACGCCACACCTTGCTGACGCAGTGCTGCCAGTTTTTCGCGGCGATTTCTCAGTTCATCGTTAAAATCAATAGCCTCATTGGCTCCCCGTGTTTCTCGTTCAGACATTTTGGTTCCTCTAAATCCAGCTTTCAATTTAGCGTAGATAAAGAGACAGATCGGTACACTGTATTATCTGCCTCGACTATTAATAACTCAGTTTATCTTATCGAAACTAACGCTTACCTCAAGTTGATATCACTAATAAATAACCATCAAAATGGTTTAAATGACTTATTAATCTCGATTTATTAGTGTGATAAACTGAAAGTTAATTTATTCATAACCAATTGTTTTTACGACAGTTAATCGTTGCTCTCCTGTATCATATTCGTCGGCGTGCTAAACAGAAAACGGACAGCAAAGGCCAATACCACGATGATCGCGACACAAGCCAACGTCCACTCTCCCATCTGAGAAAAGAATCGCTGGTAAGCTGCAATTGCCATACCGCTAATTTGCGACTCTGTCGTCTGCTGTGCCACGACGCCTGCCAGCCAGTTGGCGACCGCGCCTGTTGCCAGCATATAAATACCGGTTAATACGCCAGACATTTTCAGACGCGTGATTTGCGCAATCGCCACCGGGTCAATAAAGAGTTCAGCAAAGCCCATTAGCGCCAGCCCGGATATCATCACGCCCATTGACGCTTGACCGCCAGCCGCTGCATGTCGGGCATCAAATGCCAGCAACATAAAGCCACAAGCCATCAGCAGTAAGCCAAAGGCAAACTTCAGCCAGACGCGCAATGCTGAATTGCCGCGGCTTTCTGGCGACGCCAGCCAGGCCAGAACAACCCCAGCGAGCATCACTGCAATCGCATTCACTGACTGGAATAGCGCAGTCGGCACTTCAATATTGAATGCCTGACGATTCACAAAGCGATCGATAAACAAGCTGATGGTGCTGCCGCCCTGTTGTGCCAGTACCCAGAACAACGTTCCGACAAGCATCAACAATACTATTTGCCAAAGAGCACGACGGTGTTCGGGGTATTTGATCATCATGCGGGCAATGATTTGTGCAGCAATAAGGCAAACGATCGCCAGCAAATATCCGGACCAGTCGTTCTCCAGCAGTAGGGTAAAAAATACTGGGGCTAAACAGAGCATCACCACTAACCAGCTCCATACCGGTAAGGCAAATTTCACGCGAGTTAGCGCTTTTTTATCCATACTACGCGTTGACTGGAAATGACGATGACCGCTTAAGAAAATCAACAAACCGATAAACATGCCACCACCCGCAAGGGCAAAGCCAACATGCCATCCATACCACTGAGCAGCCAGACCGCAGGCGATGGGGGCTGCGATAGAACCGATATTGCCCGCAGCATACAGCAGCGAAAAACCGCCATCACGTCGATGATCGTTCTCGTCGTAGAGCTCGCCAAGCAAACAGCTGATGTTTGATTTGAATAAACCGTAGCCACAAATAATGATTGCCAGCGCCAGATACAGGCTAAAGGTTGAATTTGTATCAATGCCCAGCACTACATGGCCAAGGGTCATTAACAGCGCGCCGGCAATTACCGCAGTACGATTGCCGAGCAGGCGGTCGGCAAGCCAGCCGCCGAGAATAGGGGTAACGTAAACCAGAGATGCATATGCGCTGAACAGACTGATGGCATGGTTATCATCAAAACCAAGCTGATGGGTGAGGTAGAGAATGAGTAAGGCACGCATGCCGTAAAAACTGAAGTACTCCCAGATTTGGATCGCCACGATATAGTATATCGCGCGCGGCTGTGAGGGTGTTTTCATGTGTTCTCCTTATGAGCAAAAAAGGGAAGTGGCAAGCCACTTCCCTTGTACGAGCTAATTATTTTTTGCTTTCGTCTTTCAATACCTTAACGGTATAGCGACCATCAGCCTGACGGTATGCACCGTGAATATCGGTTTCAAAGCCCGGATAGTGAGCGCCGATTTCACACAGCATCTGCAGGAACTCCAGAACCGGACGGCTTTCTTCGGTGATCATTTCACCCGGCATTACCAGAGGAACTCCCGGCGGATACGGAAGGATCATATTGGCGTTAATACGACCTACCATTTCGTCGAGGTAAACTTCTTCGGTCATACCGTGCAGCTCTTTCTGGAACGCCGCATATGGAGTCATTACCATAGTCGGCAGCACTTCAAATGCGCGATACATCAGATCCGGCAGATTGTGGTGAACAATCAGTTTGTGGATATTCTGAGCCAGTTCCTGAATACGCATGTTTTCATAGAATTCAGGATCTTCACGATACAGAGACGGCAGCATGTTTTTCACACGCAGGTTCAGGTCGAACGCACGTTTGAAGTCAGTCAGAGCACGCAGCAGGCTCAATGCTTTGGTCTTATCAATACCGATGCTGAACAGGAACAGCAGGTTATACGGGCCGGTTTTCTCAACAACGATGCCATGTTCGTCGAGGTATTTCGCCACGATGCTGGCCGGAATACCAAAGTCGCTCATGGTGCCGTCTTTTTCCATCCCCGGGGTCAGCAGGGTGACTTTAATCGGGTCAAGATACATGTGTTCATTGTCGATGTTCTTGAAGCCGTGCCAGGAGCTGTCAGAACGCAGCGGCCAGCATTCAGTGGTATCGATATGATCCGGCTGCCATACATCAAAGAACCAGCCATCAGATTCCGTTCTCAGGCGTTTGATCTCTTTACGGAACTTGATCGCACGTTCAATGGAACCGTTGATCAGACGCTTACCAGCATTACCTTTCATCATCGCCGCAGCGGTTTCAGTGGACGCCACGATACCGTAGTGCGGAGAAGTGGTGGTGTGCATCATGTAGGCTTCGTTAAAGGTTTCTTCGTTTACATCACCTTTAACGTGGATCATGGAAGCCTGAGAGAACGCCGCCAGCAGTTTGTGAGTAGACTGGGTTTCGTAAATCACTTTCCCTTCTACACGGCCACCGCTCATACCGCATTTACCTTCGTAAATCGGTGAGAAGTTGGTGTAAGGCACCCACGCGGAGTCAAAGTGGATGGATTTCACATCCAGTGTTTTCTTGATGAAGTCGGTGTTGTACAGCAGACCATCATAGGTAGAGTTGGTAATTACAGCATGTACCGGCCAGGTTGCGTTTGGTGTTTCTTTCACGCGCTTAGCAATGGTAGCGTGCTGGAATTCACTCTGTGGGATACCACCAAGAATACCGTAAGCGTTACGGGTCGGGCGGAAATAGATTGGCGTAACATCGCTCATCATCATCAGGTGGGTCAGCGATTTGTGGCAGTTACGGTCAATCAGAATGGTGCTGCCTGCCGGAGCAGAGTACATACCAACAATTTTGTTCGCAGTGGAAGTACCGTTGGTCACCATGTAACTGCGGTCTGCGTTAAATACGCGAGCGATATACTGTTCTGCTTCTTTGTGTGGACCACTGTGATCCAGCAGAGAACCCAGTTCAGATACTGAAATGGAAATATCAGATTTCATGGTGTTCGGACCAAAGAAATCATAGAACAGGCTACCTACCGGGCTTTTCTGGAATGCAGTACCGCCCATGTGACCAGGAGTACAGAAAGTATATTTACCTTCACGAACATATTTAAACAGTGCTTTGGTCAGCGGAGGCAGAATAGTGTTGATATATTCGTCAGTGGTCTGCTTGATCTTGTTAGCAATATCATCAGCAGCACCCAGCGCATATTCAAAGAAGCTAATCTGTAAACGCAGGTCATTCAGGCTGACATCGAGAGTGGAATACGTATTAGCGAACGCGTACAACGGCAGGTTCTCGTTCATTTTGCTAATTTCTTCGCACAGCTCGAGATTATATTTATCCCAGTCAAAAATAACACCGCACAGACGCGCATTGTTTTCGATCAGTTTTAATAAGTCGTCACGGTCATTCGGGTAAACAATCTGGAAGTTCAGACGTTCAAGCGCGCGATGAAGTTCACGGATGGGTTCTTCTTTAAAATAAACCCCCATGTGATTCAATATTGCAATAACGTTCATAGTCATATCTCCAGGTAAAAAAGGCCCCTCCCAACACATGGGACAAAATGAAAGGAGGAGCCTCGGAAAATACTTTTAATTAATGTGCGTTAGACGCTGTGTGGTTATCCATTGAGTGGCTCTGGCGCTCGTGCATTTTGCGAGCGTAGAACATCAGGATAATCAGGCTGACGATGAAGGTACCTGCCAGCTCGAAGGAGCTTGCGCCCATCAGCGCGATGAAGCAGAACACGCAACCCAGTACAGAGCAGATCAGGCTGACAAAGTTGCGGATGTTAACGCCTTCAAAACGAATCAGGTCAACGCAAGAGTAGAAGTACGGCAGCATAGTCAGCAGTACTGCGATACCGGTCAGTTCACCGAACAGGTCAGATGCTTTACCACCGGCAGAGTTCATCAGAGTGATGAGGATCATCAGGGCAGTCATTTTCACTGCAGCCAGCAGCAGACCTTTTTTCGGAATACCGTTGCTGTCGACTTCACCATAAACTTTCGGGAAGTTACCGTCGTTAGCGGCACGCACACCTGCCTGACCTACCAGCATCATCCAGGAACCCAGAGAAGTCAGGCACGCAAAAGCGGTGAATGCAGAAACCATCGGCGCAGCCCAGTTACCCAGGATAGTAGAAGCACTGATTGCAAACGGAGCACCGGAGCCTGCCATTACAGAAGACGGATACATACCGGAAAGCACCTGAGTCGCAGCGATGTAAACAATACCTGCTAAACCAGTACCCAGCATGGTTGCCAGCGGAACGGTACGTTTCGGGTTTTTAACCATACCAGTACTTACCGCTGCGGATTCAACACCCACGAAGGCCCACAGGCAGAGCAGAATACTTTTAATGATCGCATGACCATCAGTAGTACCTGCGGTATTCCAGTTAGCAGCATAAGTTGCAGCATCAAACCAATGCCAGCCAACAATAGCAGTCATAACTACAGGAATAAGAACCAGCACCAGACCAATAGTGGTTAAACGGCTTACCCAGGTACCGCCGAGCATATTTACAAAGGTAAATACCCAGACGATAGCAATACAAGCGATACCCGCCGGAACAGGATCATTTAATACAGGGAAGAAGGTGGAAAGATAAGATACAGCGGTAATACCAATCGCCAGGTTACCAATCCAGTTAGCATGGTAATAAAGAACACCTGTCTGAAAACCAAATGCAGGAGAAATTTCTCCGGCATAAGCAATTGGGCCACCTTGTTGCGGGTTTTTTGTTGCCAGTCGGGCATATACATAAGCCAACGACATTGCACCAATAATAGAGATAATCCAACCCCAGATAGCAATACCACCGATACTTGCAAGGTTCGCAGGCAATAATGCAATGCCGCTCCCCATCATATTACCGGCAACAACACCGGTACAGGCAAATAGCCCGATCTTCTTGGCAGAACTCATGCTCTTCTCCTAATTTCATTTTTGAATTTGGAGTCCGGGTCATGATGCGTAACTATTTACTGACCAGACCAAACTGGCGACAAGATTACTCAAAAAAAAAGATTAATCCTAAAGATTAGGTGAAATAACACAAAAGTTTCTGTAAGTGAGAACTTGAGGTTTTTTATTAACACATCAGGATCGCAAGTTGATATCATGAAAAGATAAACATTCAATATTTACAATGAATTAAGAGATGTTTTTCGGTTAAATTTCTGTTATAAAAAATATGCGGCAAATAAATTGCCGCAACATATTATACCAACAGGAACATACAAAAACTCAACAACAAATATTGCCGAGCATAAATCAACTCGGAAGTCACTTATTCTGAAGCGAGAAATTTGTCGAGATAAGGTACAACATAAGGAACAGAAGTCTGGAATATACCATTTTCAATCCAGTAAAGGGTGTTTGCCCCTGGGCGTAAATTAAAGGCGGTGAGATATGCATCAGCTGCTTCCCGGTTCATCCCCTTCATTTCATAAACCTTGCCAAGCAACACATAATTTAGCCAGGACATTTCAAGATCAATGCCAGTATTTATCGCCTGGTAAGACTCATCTGTTTTACCTTTTACCAGAGCACTGACCGCTTTTATTTGATATATAATGGACAGGTTGTTCAATTCCGGCAGTGTAACAATGTTATCTATTTCTGTATTCAGTGCTGCTAATTGTTTTTCATCTAAAGGATGTTGAGAATGGCGCACGATATCAACTAATGCTTTTTCTGCTCTCGCGTAGGTAAATTCGGGGGATGATTGAACAATCTCACCTAGTAATTCACTGGCACGGTTCAATGATTTATCATCGCCATGCAGTAAATAATCATGAGCCTGATAAAAATTAGTTAATAACGCACCACGATGCGGCAAAATTTGCTGGAGCATCTCCTGCATTCGTTGTGGCCACGGTTGGTTTAACGCTTTTGATAAACTCTCCAGTAAATCATTTTGAATCGCCAGCTGATTACCGTTAGTGATGACATAACGTTTATCCAGCATGGTTGAACCATCTGCATTGTCTACCAATTTTACCGACATAAAGCATTGTTGAGCACGGTATTGGCGCTGATTAACAAACGCAATAGATAATGTTTTACCGGAACTGCTCGGTTCATCAATGTTGTAGTTGATTTTGTCATGCACCATAAAGGTGGAGAAGGTGTTAAGTGATGTCGCCACCAAATCACCCACGCCTATCGCGTAAGAGAGCTGATACGGGGAACTCCAGCTGTTACAACTTTTATTTACCATATTAATGTCAATATCGCGTGGATTGAGCAAAATACGCGATTTGCTCATAGGAAGACGTGTATCAAGACTTGAAAACGCTACCAGTGCTACACAGATACCTAACGACAACAGGAAAAAAAACCATACCCAAAAGGTAGTGAATCGTTTGCTTTTAACTGGGGATTGTTCAGGTGGTGTTGCGGTGTTTTGAATGTTAAGACTTTGGGAGGGAGAATCTGTGTCAGGAACCGCCTCTGGTATAGGGGGAGGCGAAGATAGCATTATTTCCTCTCCCTCTTCTTCGCTGTACCAGATAACCGGCACCATTAATTTATAGCCGCGCTTTGGTACAGTAGCGATATAGACAGGACTATCTTCATCATTATCTTTTAATGACTTACGTAGTTCTGAGATACTCTGCGTCACAACGTGATTGGTGACAATACTTCTCTTCCAGACATTATCGATAAGTTCATCCCTGCTAAGTACTTCGCCACTGTGTTGAGCAAAGAAAACCAGAAGATCGATTAATCTCGGCTCAAGGGTAAGTTGACGCCCATTGCGGCTAATTTGGTTTATGGACGGAGTAACAAGCCATTCGCCAACGCGAACTACAGGTTGTTGCATAATAGAAACTCATTCGAAAAGGGAATGGTTCAATGATAATTGCCATGACCTATTTTTACCATCTATAGATGGGTTTATTTACATATTATTGGTGAATGTAAGACGTTATTTTTACCCGCCATAAACTTCTTGATTACATAGTATTACGAAAGGAGTTTAATGAGCACCAGAAGTAATTTACCTTACCATCATTATTCATCATCTTTGCCAAAGAAAAATGTGCAGAAAATAATCCATGGAAAATTGCCCGGAGCGCTTACTATTTTAATGGATTGTTAGTCTTTGCATGAGCAAGCGGACTGATACATTTCTCTTTGTTCTCATTCAGAAAATCTCATCAGTCGGCGTTCTGCCCGAGGTTGTGCTTTATATATGTCATCGGCAACGATACCGTTAAGCTCTTGATGACATCATTTGATTTTCAACTGCATCACGCAGCCGCACGACATTTCGTGAGAGTCATTCATAGCTTAGGGATAAATTTCCCAGAGCTGGGGTATACCCGCAACATGCTGGCGATGTGGGAAAATTTGGTTGAGATTGTTAGAAATGATTTGAAGGCAGAACGCTTAAATCACATGGCGTCCTGAAACGAAAAACGGACCTCCGTGGAGGTCCGTTTATATGAATTTGGTGCCCGGACTCGGAATCGAACCAAGGACACGGGGATTTTCAATCCCCTGCTCTACCGACTGAGCTATCCGGGCAACGGGGCGCATTAAACCGTAATCTGCACATCTCGTCAACCTAATTTCAGTAAAAGCGATTCAACTGCTTAAGATTGCGGCAAATCGCTTCTTTTCTGTGTTTCTGTCAGGTCAGTGCGCCACCCTGGCGGCAGCGAGCGAAGCGCAGGATATCTTCTGCCAGCCGATGTGCGGTGTCGACATCCGCGTGGCTACGATTCACCAGCATTCGGCTTAAACAGCCTTCCAGCACCAGTTCCATCTGCTTTGCTACCATCGCCGGATCGTCAACTTCCAGCGTGGTTAACAGTTCGTGGGTGAAATCGTAGGCCGCGCTTTTTTGCTGATCGGCCAGTTGATGAATAGGGTGGCCAGGATCGGGATAAAACGTACAGGCAGCGATAAACAGACAGCCCGGATAGCGGTTGTTTTTAACGCACTCCGATAGCGCCTGATAACGCGCCAGCAGCTTTTGTTCGGCGGTTTGCGTTTCGTCCAGCATCAGCTGACGACGCCAGACATCTATCTGTTGGCTAAGATAGCGCAGCGCATCATAGAGGATTGCCTCTTTGTCTGGCCAGAAGCGGCGTAGCTCGTCCAGTGGATAATCCACACGTTCAGCAACCATCTCCAGCGTGGTGTTGGCAATCCCTTGTAATTCTAATAATTTCAGGGCTTCTCCCAGTACATCTTCACGTTGCACGCTATTTTCCTCCGTCTTTCCCACTGCAAGTGTCGTTCACGGTTGGCGATCGCGCAAATGTGCGCTGAAGGTTTCAGCATCCATAAAGCCCGTGACGCGTGCTTGTGGATGCTCCTGGCCTTGTCCGTCAAAAAAGAGAATTGTCGGTAGGCCAAGGACATTAAGATGCTTTAACAGCGCCACATCTTGGGCGTCGTTGGCAGTGACGTTGGCCTGAAGTAATACCGTGTCTGCTAACGCTTTTTGCACCTGCGGGTCGCTGAAGGTGTATTTCTCAAACTCTTTACAGGCGACGCACCAGTCGGCATAGAGATCTAACATCACTGGTTTGCCTTTGGCTTCAACGAGCGCCTGATTTAACTCATCTACCGTTTTGATTTGCGTAAAGTTGAGATGCGTCTGAGTTTGCGCGGTATGCGTCGCACCAAATGCCCAATCCTGAAGTGGGCGCACGCTAACCAATGCTGCTGCCAGCAGAATTATTTGCACTACGCTCATCCAGCCGCGTTTGGCCTGTAGGCTGGTGATAAAGGCCCAGCCAAAGAATGCGACACCAAGCGCCGACCACAAGCGTAATCCCCATATATCACCAATCACTCGCTCCAGCAGGAAGACCGGCAGTGCGAGGATCACAAAACCAAACGCGGTTTTGACTTGTTCCATCCACGGGCCGCTTTTCGGCAGCAAGCGGTTACCAAAGACGGTAATTAGCATCAGCGGCAGGCCCATGCCCAACGCATAGAGATAAAGCGTGCCGCCGCCCAGCCACATGTTCCCGCTTTGGGCGATATACAGCAGAATCGCGCTAAGCGGTGCGGTGGTGCATGGTGAACAGATCAGTCCGGCAATCGCCCCCATAACAAACACACCGCCAGGTGAGCCGCCCTGTTGGCGATTGCTCATCAGCGTGAGGCGCGTTTGCAGCGAAGAGGGGAGTTGCAGGGTAAACAAGCCAAACATTGACATCGCCAGCAAGGTAAAGACGATAGCGAGGCCAATGAGCACGTATGGGTGCTGTAGCGCCGCCTGGAACTGTAACCCTGCGGCGGCAACCACCAGACCCAGTGCCGTGTAAGTCAGCGCCATCCCCTGCACATAAATAAAGGTCAGCAACAATGCTCTGGCAGTGGAGAGCCGCTGTTTACCGCCCAGCACGATGCCAGAAATCAGTGGGTACATTGGCAGCACGCATGGCGTAAAGGCGATACCAATACCGATCAACAACGCCCAGAGCGCGGAAAAAGGCAATTGCGCGGTGGGCTGCTCTTGCTGCGGAACAGACACAAGCTGTGACGCTGCGTTGTTGGCGACCACTTCGCTTAACGGAACGGTTTTGGTTTCTGGCGGATAACAGAAACCAGCATCAGCACAGCCCTGGTAGGTGACAGTTAACGTCGCTCCCGCACTCGCCTGGTTGATGGTTACGGGAAGCGTCAGCCGATCGCGGTAAATCTCGCTTTTGCCGTAAAACTCATCTTCATGCCAGACGCCTTGCGGCAGCTGCACGTCGGCAATTTTCGCGTGTTCCGGCGTAATGCGGACCTGTTTACGGTAGAGGTAGTAACCGTCTTTGATCTGCCAGGTCAGATTCAGGTCATGTTGGTTTTGCTGAAAATCAAAAGCAAAGGCTTGATCCGCGGGGACAAATTGCGAACGTCCCGGCGCGTCGAATAATCCGGCAAAAACGGAAGTGCTGCAAAGTAGCAGGATCAGCGTAAAGATGCGTTGAGCCATGAGAGGTAATCTGTGTCTCCGTGTGTAACAGGTAAAACCAGAAGTTCCGGGGTTTGATATGGATGATGAGACTTCAGGCATTCCAGCAGTGCCTGCTGGTGAGATACGGTAGTTTTTAAAATCATCTGTACTTCGTATTCTTGCTCCAGCTTACCTTCCCAGTAATAGAGAGAGGTCGCGCCGGGGATCAAGGTCGCGCAGGCTGCCAGTTTTTCCGCCAGCACTTTGGCGGCTAAATCCTGGGCTGTCGCTTCATCCGGTGCGGTACATAGCACCACGACAGACACGGTATTCGAACTTTTTTCATCAAGCATAAACACCTCGCAAGAACAGATGGAACCGCAAGAGAGAGGTCACTATACAACGGACGGGGGAAGGATGTTAGTCGGCGGGAAAGAAAGCGGGGCCTGAAGCCCCGCGATTGGTCATTACAGCATGAAGCTACCCAGCACGAAGCCGAAGCAAACGGCCAGGGCAACACCCAGAGTACCCGGGATGAAGAACGGATGGTTGAAGACGAATTTACCGATACGGGTAGTACCCGTGTCATCCATCTGTACCGCAGCAACCAGCGTCGGGTAGGTCGGCAGAATGAACAGACCAGACACCGCAGCGAAAGAAGCAACAGCGGTCAGCGGAGAAACGTTCAGTGCCAGAGCCATCGGCATCAGTGCTTTTGCGGTTGCAGCCTGAGAGTACAGCAGAGCAGAAGCAAAGAAGAAGATGACGGCCAGCAGCCACGGATGACCCTGAATCACTTCACCAGCGGTATCTTTGATCCAGTCGATGTTGTTGGAAACGAAAGTATCGCCCAGCCACGCAACACCCAGGATACAAATACAGGCGCTCATACCTGCTTTGAAGGTGCTGGAGTTGAGGATGTTGTCGGTATCGACTTTACAGATAACGGTGGTCAGAGTTGCAACGCTGAGCATGATGATCAGGATTGCGTTGGTGGTGTTCATCAGCGGTTTTTCAACCAGACCCATGCTTGGGCTGTTGATGATTGCATAGATAACCACGCCAACTACGCCCAGCAGGAACAGCCAGACGGACGTTTTTGCACCGGATTTGATTTCAATCTGCTTTTCACCGCGCAGTTCAACCAGGCCCTCTTCCAGACGCTTGCGATAAATCGGATCGTCAGAGAGTTTGGAGTTGAACAGCATAGTGACCAGGAAGGACATCACCAGAACCGCCAGCAGGGTGGACGGGATGACCACGGAGAGCAGATGGAGGTAGCTGATGCCATGACCTTCCATCACGGAAGACATGTAAACCACTGCTGCTGAGATTGGCGATGCGGTGATCGCAATCTGCGCGGATACCACTGCAGTAGACAGCGGACGGCAAGGTTTAACGCCTTGTTCCTTCGCAACTTCAGCGATAACTGGCAGTGTCGCCAGAGAGATGTTGCCAGTACCAGCAAAGATAGTCAGGAAATAGGTCACGATCGGTGCGAGGATCGTGATGTATTTCGGGTTACGGCGCAGCAGCTTTTCTGTCTGATGAACCAGATAGTCCAGACCGCCAGCAACCTGCATGGCAGAAATAGCGGCGATAACCGCCATGATAATGGAAATGACATCGAACGGGATGTTACCGGGTTTAACGCCAATAGCGGCAAGAACCAGCACCCCCAATCCGCCTGCAAAACCAATACCTATTCCCCCCAATCTGGCGCCCAAGAAGATCGCCAGCAAAACTATGATGAGTTCTACAACTAGCATATTAGCCTTCCTTGTTTTTTAACAAGTTGATATTAGATTGTTATTTTTAAGTTACTGCTCACAAGAAAAAAGGCACGTCATCTGACGTGCCTTCTTTATTTGTACTACCCTGTACGATTACTGTTCGCTTTCATCAGTATAGCGTTTTGCTTTGTAAGCCGGGTGCATCAGATTCTGTACGGAGAAAATATCGTCAAGTTCCGCTTCAGTCAACAGACCGCGTTCCAGAACGACTTCACGTACACTCTTACCGGTTTCGGCACAGATTTTACCCACGATGTCACCGTTGTGGTGACCGATGAACGGGTTCAGGTAAGTAACGATACCGATAGAGTTGTAAACGTAACCTTCGCACACTTCTTTGTTAGCAGTGATGCCGTTAATGCATTTTTCCAGCAGGTTGTAGCAAGCGTTGGTCAGAATGTGAACGGATTCGAACATGGCCTGGCCAATGACCGGCTCCATAACGTTCAACTGCAGCTGACCTGCTTCTGCTGCCATGGTAACAGTGGTGTCGTTACCGATGACTTTGAAGCATACCTGGTTAACCACTTCCGGAACAACCGGGTTTACTTTAGCTGGCATGATGGAAGAGCCCGCCTGCAGTTCCGGCAGGTTGATCTCGTTCAGGCCGGCACGTGGACCAGAAGAGAGCAAGCGCAGGTCGTTACAGATTTTGGACATCTTCACAGCCAGGCGTTTCAGCGCGCCGTGAACCATAACATAAGCGCCGCAGTCAGAGGTCGCTTCGATCAGGTCTTCAGCCGGTACGCATGGGAAGCCAGTGACTTCAGCCAGTTTTTTCACTGCCAGCGGAGAGTACTCTTTCGGCGTGTTCAGACCAGTACCGATTGCTGTTGCGCCAAGGTTAACTTCCAGCAGCAGTTCAGCGGTACGTTGGATGTTTTTCACTTCTTCTTTCAGCAGGATGCTGAAAGCGCGGAATTCCTGACCGAGGGTCATCGGTACTGCGTCCTGCAGCTGGGTACGACCCATTTTCAGGATGTCCTGGAATTCGACAGCTTTACGTTCAAAGCCTTCACGCAGTTGGTTAATCGCATCTACCAGCTTAATCAGGGAAGAGTAAACTGCGATACGGAAACCGGTCGGGTAGGCGTCGTTAGTGGACTGACATTTGTTAACATGGTCGTTCGGGTTCAGGTACTGATATTCACCTTTCTGGTGACCCATCAGTTCCAGACCGATATTGGCCAGCACTTCGTTGGTGTTCATGTTTACGGAAGTACCTGCGCCGCCCTGGTAGACGTCTACCGGGAACTGATCCATGCATTTTCCGTTGTTCAGGACTTCATCACATGCGGCAATGATGGCATTCGCTACACTTTTAGGAATGGTTTGCAGCTCTTTGTTTGCCATAGCTGCGGCTTTTTTAACCATTACCATACCGCGAACAAATTCAGGAATATCACTGATTTTGTTGTTGCTGATATAGAAGTTTTCAATCGCTCTCAGAGTGTGAACACCATAGTAGGCATCAGCTGGAACTTCCCTGGTACCCAACAGATCTTCTTCGATACGAATGTTGTTTGACATGTGAACCTTCTTTTTCAAGCTGCCAATGATTTGCTTTAAACACACAGAATATATGTGGTTTCGAATGTTTTTCGACCGACGATTATCCCCTGCATCGACCGAATACCCGAGATCATATGCTGCTTGAGGATTTCTACCGTAATCTGGATCACTTTAAGTGTCGGTTTTTACCCCTTAATTATTAATTTGTGAAATAGATCACCGCTTTGGGATTACTACCAAAAATAGTTGCGCAAACATCTTGAAATTTTGCTAATGACCACAATATAAGCTGAACGCGATTCGCAACCCATTCAGGTAGCCGGGTTTAACCGGCTGCTATTACAGGAGAAACCTTTGCGCTGGTTACCTTTTATTGCCATTTTCCTTTATGTCTATATTGAGATTTCAATCTTTATTCAGGTTGCCCATGTATTGGGGGTATTGCTGACCCTCGTGCTTGTTATATTCACGTCAGTTATCGGTATGTCACTGGTACGTAACCAGGGCTTTAAGAATTTCGTGCTGATGCAGCAAAAAATGGCGGCAGGTGAAAACCCAGCGGCGGAGATGATTAAAAGTGTTTCGCTGATCATTGCCGGTTTGCTGCTTTTATTACCGGGCTTTTTCACCGACTTCCTCGGTCTTCTGCTTTTATTACCGCCGGTGCAAAAGCATCTGACAGTGAAGTTGATGCCGCATTTGCGCTTTTCTCGCATGCCAGGCGGCGGTTTTAGCGCCGGGACAGGTGGCGGTAATACTTTTGATGGTGAGTACCAGCGAAAGGATGATGAGCGCGACCGCCTTGATCATAAAGACGATCGCCAGGATTAATGCCGAAACGCCGGATTATGTGGTTATGCCATTTTCCGGCGTTTTTCGTTTTGGCAGAAACAGCCATAACCCCGCCAGCATGATCAGCGCATAGAGACTTTTCCAGCCGACCATTGCCAGTAACAGAACGCATAACAGCCCGCCAACCACCGCCAGTAGTCGATAACGTCCTTGCAATAATTTACAGCCAGCCAGCATGCATAACAGATAAATCATAATAAAGATGCCATTGGCATAAATAATAAGTGCGTCCAGATTGATCTCTAAAGCATGAATCACCAACGTGCTCACCACGCAGCAGCCGAGCACCGCATTGAGGGCATTATTCGGGATATGACGAGAAGAGAGGCGTGCCAGGTAGTGGTCAGGATTATGTTGCGCTTGTGACCAGACCAGGCGGGCGAAACTCTGTATATAAATGTTGAGACTGGCAAAGCAGGCCAGATAGCCAATCACGCAGGCAATCCATAATGCCCCTACACCGAACAGCTGCACCACAATTTTTGGAAGCGATGCTGCCGCCGCCATTTTTTCACCGTAGGCGTCAAAGTGTAAGACGACTACCGTACAGCCCCAGTAGACTAATCCTGCCAGCAGCAGACCAATCATCAACGCGCGAGGAAAATCACGCTCTGGATTTTTAAATTCCGAGGCAAGGTGGGCAAATGCTTCCAGACCGACAAAGCACCAGAACATCACTGATAACGCAGCAAATAACCCAGTAAGTTCGATATTACCTGGTGCAGGGAAGGGGATATTCGCAGGTTTGATATCGCCCGCCCACCAGATGGCGACAATTAGCGTGACGATAAGCCCGGCAATGACTGTTTGTAGATTAGCACTGGAACTGGCACCGCGCGTACCGATATACCACACCAGCGCCAGCGTACCGAGTTCTGCCAACAGCAGTTGCCAGCTATGCCAGCCAAACATTGCCTGGCCGAATCCGGCAGCAATTTGTAGCGCGGCAGGCAAACCTACGGGAATGACCGATAAAAACAGCCAGCCGGTGACTCGCTCAAGCCGCGAACCAAACGCCATACCGACGAAGTGTGCGACGCCGCCTGCACTGGGATAGTGGCGCCCCAGAATCGCAAACACAATCGCAATCGGGAACACTAAGATAATCAAAACGGGCCACGCCCACAGGCTGGTATTGCCTGCTACCAGTGCAGCTAACGCAGGAACGGCAAACACGCCAGTGCCTAATAATGACGTCGATAGCAGGCCGATGCCCTGGGCCAGCCCCAGTTCTTGTTTGAGTCCACTCATGGGTTGATGTCCGATTGCGCCCAAATCTTGGGCAACTGCGTAGATTTTCGATGGTAGCACAATCAGATTCGCTTATGACGGCGATGAATAAATTGCGATGAAATGTGAGGTGAATCAGTGTTTTCACCCGATTTTGTGCTGATCAGAATTTTTTTTCATTTTCCCCCTTGAAGGGGCGAAGCCTCACCCCCATTTCTCTGGTCACCAGCCGGGAAACCACGTAAGGTCCGGCGTCACCCATAACAGATACGGACTTTCTCAAAGGAGAGTTATCAATGAATATTCGTCCATTGCATGATCGCGTGATCGTCAAGCGTAAAGAAGTTGAAACTAAATCTGCTGGCGGCATCGTTCTGACCGGCTCTGCAGCGGCTAAATCTACCCGTGGCGAAGTGCTGGCTGTCGGCAATGGCCGTATCCTTGAAAATGGCGAAGTGAAGCCGCTGGACGTGAAAGTTGGCGACATCGTTATTTTCAACGATGGCTACGGTGTGAAATCTGAGAAGATCGACAATGAAGAAGTGTTGATCATGTCCGAAAGCGACATTCTGGCAATTGTTGAAGCGTAATCCGCGCACGACACTGAACATACGAATTTAAGGAATAAAGATAATGGCAGCTAAAGACGTAAAATTCGGTAACGACGCTCGTGTGAAAATGCTGCGCGGCGTAAACGTACTGGCAGATGCAGTGAAAGTTACCCTCGGTCCGAAAGGCCGTAACGTAGTTCTGGATAAATCTTTCGGTGCACCGACCATCACCAAAGATGGTGTTTCCGTTGCTCGTGAAATCGAACTGGAAGACAAGTTCGAAAACATGGGTGCGCAGATGGTGAAAGAAGTTGCCTCTAAAGCGAACGACACTGCAGGCGACGGTACCACCACCGCAACCGTACTGGCTCAGGCTATCATCACTGAAGGTCTGAAAGCTGTTGCTGCGGGCATGAACCCGATGGACCTGAAACGTGGTATCGACAAAGCCGTTACCGCTGCAGTTGAAGAACTGAAAGCCCTGTCCGTACCGTGCTCTGACTCTAAAGCGATTGCTCAGGTTGGTACCATCTCCGCTAACTCCGACGAAACCGTAGGTAAACTGATCGCTGAAGCGATGGACAAAGTCGGTAAAGAAGGCGTTATCACCGTTGAAGACGGTACCGGTCTGCAGGATGAACTGGACGTGGTTGAAGGTATGCAGTTCGACCGTGGCTACCTGTCTCCTTACTTCATCAACAAGCCGGAAACTGGCGCAGTAGAACTGGAAAGCCCGTTCATCCTGCTGGCTGACAAGAAAATCTCCAACATCCGCGAAATGCTGCCGGTTCTGGAAGCTGTTGCCAAAGCAGGTAAACCGCTGCTGATCATCGCTGAAGATGTTGAAGGCGAAGCACTGGCAACTCTGGTTGTTAACACCATGCGTGGCATCGTGAAAGTTGCTGCGGTTAAAGCTCCGGGCTTCGGCGATCGTCGTAAAGCTATGCTGCAGGATATCGCAACCCTGACTGGCGGTACCGTGATCTCTGAAGAGATCGGTATGGAGCTGGAAAAAGCAACCCTGGAAGACCTGGGTCAGGCTAAACGTGTTGTGATCAACAAAGACACCACCACTATCATCGATGGCGTGGGTGAAGAAGCTGCAATCCAGGGCCGTGTTGCTCAGATCCGTCAGCAGATTGAAGAAGCAACTTCTGACTACGACCGTGAAAAACTGCAGGAGCGCGTAGCGAAACTGGCAGGCGGCGTTGCAGTTATCAAAGTTGGTGCTGCTACCGAAGTTGAAATGAAAGAGAAAAAAGCACGCGTTGAAGACGCCCTGCACGCGACCCGTGCTGCGGTAGAAGAAGGCGTGGTTGCTGGTGGTGGTGTTGCGCTGATCCGCGTAGCGTCTAAGCTGGCAGACCTGCGTGGTCAGAACGAAGACCAGAACGTGGGTATCAAAGTTGCACTGCGTGCAATGGAAGCTCCGCTGCGTCAGATCGTCCTGAACTGCGGCGAAGAACCGTCTGTTGTTGCTAACACCGTTAAAGGCGGCGACGGCAACTACGGTTACAACGCAGCAACCGAAGAATACGGCAACATGATCGACATGGGTATCCTGGACCCAACCAAAGTAACCCGCTCTGCTCTGCAGTACGCGGCTTCTGTGGCTGGCCTGATGATCACCACCGAGTGCATGGTTACCGACCTGCCGAAAAACGATGCAGCTGACTTAGGCGCTGCTGGCGGTATGGGCGGCATGGGTGGTATGGGCGGCATGATGTAATTGCCCTGCACCTCGCAGAAATAAACAAACCCCCGGGCAGAAATGTCTGGGGGTTTTTCTTTTAGTCATCTTTCTAGTATAAGATTCAGACACGGACGACGCGAGTGGCGTCCAGCTCATTGATTATGGGGAATAACATGCACGTAAAATACTTAGCAGGGATTGTCGGTGCCGCGCTACTGATGGCGGGTTGTAGCTCCAGCAACGAATTGAGTGCTGCCGGTCAGAGTGTACGCATTGTGGACGAGCAGCCAGGCGCAGAGTGCCAGCTGATTGGTACTGCGACAGGTAAGCAAAGCAACTGGCTTTCCGGGCAACACGGTGAAGAGGGCGGTTCTATGCGCGGCGCAGCAAACGATCTGCGCAACCAGGCGGCAGCAATGGGCGGTAACGTGATTTATGGTATCAGCAGCCCGTCGCAGGGGATGTTGTCCAGTTTTGTCCCGACGGATAGCCAGATTATCGGCCAGGTATATAAGTGCCCGAATTGATGTGATTCAGAGGCTGGATGACTCCAGCCTCGCATTAGCAAAGATGAGATTATTTCGCTTGTGGTGCACTTTTGCTGATGGACTGAACACGTAAGTGATGCAGCGCGCGTAAGCATTGATCCTGGGTTAGCGGTTGGGTGTTATTTGCCGCTACGGTGCGAACATAGACCTGACATGGCACACCCGCGAGTTTTTTCAGTCTGGGGCTGAAATCAAGCATTCGGCGAGTGATCGCCTCCACTTCTTTACCCGGCGTTGCTTCACGCGTTTTCACCACCGCGCCGCTAAATTGCTCTTTGCCATTTTCATCTTTAAAGCGATAAAGCACTGCCAGATAATGGTTGAACAAGTTATGTTTCCATTCCGGTTGGGAATAGGTGTCATATTCCAGATTGCCATTGTCCTGGCAGTCAACGTCGTATAACGGCAGGAAATCTAAGAGTGAGGTAATACGTAATGCCAGTTCGCGCATTTCCGCATTATTAATTGCATGAATGATTGCTCGCGCCAGCATTTCAATCTGCAACTCATTGACGACTAACTCACATTTGCTACCGTCATGTAACGTTAATACGAAGCTAAGATTTTCGCCCTGATTATCGGTAAGTTCCAGCATATTAACTCGGCGATTAATATCGGCATTTTTAAGCTCATCAACCAGAATTTCTGGGATATTTTCTGCCATTTTCTTAATAACTTTATCGCGAGTCTGCTCATACTGAAGACGTGCATCAGCATCCAGTTTATGCTTTTGATGCAGACGGCTTTCCAGCGCAATCAGCAGGTCGCGCAGTTCCATGACAGACATAAAGAACAACGATTCTTTATTGCGAGGCTCTTTAATTTTCAGCGCCAGTGCAATGAAATTATTACTCTTGCGAATAACACCGGTATTAACTCCCTTGATGCTTATGGCCATGTAGGTTCTCCCTAACCATTTCTCAATTAAATAATTAATTTTAATTTATAAGCCAGATAAATGGGCTTGGTAGTAATAGTTGTTAAAATAACATAAATAGCCGTGCTCACTCTATATAAACAGAAAAGAAAGGTTAATTATTGGTGTGATCTATATAAAGAATAAAAATAGCAACGGATATGAATAATTAATGGTTAAGCAATGGGCACCGATTAAACTTTTCTGTTTAATGACAGATCACTGTTCTTGTGTGCGTTGCTCTTGCCGGATGCGGCGTAAACGCCCTATCCGGCCTACAGTTCATTGAAAATTCGTGCAATTTCAATGCACGATGTAGGCCTGATAGGCGTAGCGCATCAGGCGATTTTAGTGTTTAACTTCCCTGTTTAATCAGTTACTGCTGGCGTAGCTGGAGATCCAGTGGCGTTTTACTGGGTTCGCCGCCAATCTCGCGCGCCAGTTTCGGCACCATATATCCAGATACCAGCGTCAGCAACTCACGCATAATCTGCCGTGCTTCGTCATCACTCACCATAAAATGCGCCGCGCCCTGTACTTTATCGAGCACATGCAGGTAATACGGCATCACGCCCGCATCGAACAACGCATTACTCAGGTTTGCCAGCGTTTGTGCGTTATCGTTCACACCACGTAACAGAACGCTCTGGTTCAGCAAAGTAACGCCTACTCGGCGCAACTTAGCCATCGCCTGGCGGAATGTTTCATCTACCTCATTGGCATGGTTGATGTGATTCACCAGCAAGATTTGCAGCGTAGAATGTGAAAAGCGTTCAACCAGCGCATCTGTGATGCGTGCCGGAATCACAATCGGCAGACGGCTGTGAATCCGCAGACGTTTGATATGCGGGATGGCTTCCAGTTGTGTAAGCAACCAGTCCAGCTCGTGATCTTTCGCCATCAGCGGATCGCCGCCGGAGAAAATCATCTCGTCCAGTTCCGGATGCGCAGCAACATACTCAAGTGCAGTCTGCCAGTTACGCTTGTTGCCCTGATTTTCGGCATACGGGAAATGGCGACGGAAGCAATAGCGGCAATTTACCGCGCAGCCGCCTTTGACCAGCAAAAGCGCCCGGTTGTGGTATTTATGCAACAAACCGGGCACTACGCTGTGCTGTTCTTCCAGCGGGTCGGTGGAGAATCCGGGCGCGACGACAAACTCATCTTGCGAGGTAAGTACCTGACGCAAAAGTGGATCGTCCGGATTGCCTTTCTCCATGCGATCGATAAATGAGCGGGGTACACGCAGGGCAAACAGCTTTTTGGCGCTGCGTCCGGCCAACAGTTTTTCGTCCGCGTCTATATTCAAAAGACGCAGAAGTTCATCAGGATCGGTCACAACATCGGCAAGTTGCGTTAACCAATCTTCTCTGGATGGGGTATTTAGGGTTACAATATGCGCCATTTTGTGGCTTAGCTACCAATTAACAAATTTCAGAGGGCCTTATGGCAACGTACTATAGCAACGATTTTCGTGCTGGTCTTAAAATCATGTTAGACGGCGAACCTTACGCGGTTGAAGCGAGTGAATTCGTAAAACCGGGTAAAGGCCAGGCATTTGCTCGCGTTAAACTGCGTCGTCTGCTTACCGGTACTCGCGTAGAAAAAACCTTCAAATCTACTGATTCCGCTGAAGGCGCTGATGTTGTCGATATGAACCTGACTTACCTGTACAACGACGGTGAGTTCTGGCACTTCATGAACAACGAAACTTTCGAGCAGCTGTCTGCTGATGCAAAAGCAATTGGCGACAACGCCAAATGGTTGCTGGATCAGGCAGAGTGTATCGTAACTCTGTGGAATGGTCAGCCGATCTCCGTTACTCCGCCGAACTTCGTTGAACTGGAAATCGTGGATACCGATCCGGGCCTGAAAGGGGATACCGCAGGTACTGGCGGCAAACCGGCTACCCTGTCTACTGGCGCTGTGGTTAAAGTCCCGCTGTTCGTACAGATCGGAGAAGTCATCAAAGTGGATACCCGCTCTGGTGAATACGTCTCTCGCGTGAAGTAATGCGGTTTTGGTGCGGCCTGTTGGCTGCACCATCACTTATTCCGGTCAGAGATGATGAAACGCCTTATCGTTCTTGTTTTGCTTGCCAGCACGCTGCTCACGGGCTGTAATACCGCTCGCGGTTTCGGCGAAGATATCAAACATCTCGGCAACTCCATCTCCCGCGCTGCCAGCTAATTTTTCTTCTCTTCCGAAAAATCATCAGATTTCCATCATTTTTGGCGATGTTGTCTATTATTAATTTGCTATAGGCAAACATAAATAACATTACCTAAAAGGAAGACGTTATGGTGAAGAAGACAATTGCAGCGATCTTTTCTGTTCTGGTGCTTTCAACAGTATTAACTGCTTGCAACACCACGCGTGGCGTTGGTGAAGATATCTCTGATGGCGGTAACGCGATTTCTGGTGCAGCAACAAAAGCACAGCAATAAGCAATAACGGTACGACAGCTGTGTCGTGCCGTTTGTTTTTTTGCGATAGTCACTAAGGTAATAGTTGAAATTCCCCTGCCACCTGGCAAAATACCCGTTCAACCATCAGCTTTGCAGGACGACCTGCAAACGCCTCTTTTCACCGGGGACGGCCCCAATTCTCCGGAGCCTGATATGTCCTGGATTATCTTAGTTATTGCTGGCCTGCTGGAAGTGGTATGGGCCGTTGGCCTGAAATATACCCACGGCTTTAGTCGTTTGACGCCAAGTGTTATTACCGTGACGGCGATGATTGTCAGTATGGCGCTACTTGCCTGGGCGATGAAATCGTTACCGGTGGGGACGGCTTATGCCGTGTGGACGGGTATTGGCGCAGTCGGCGCGGCCATCACCGGCATTGTGCTGCTCGGTGAGTCCGCTAACCCGATGCGCCTGGCGAGCCTGGCGTTAATCGTATTGGGGATTATTGGCCTGAAACTTAGCACTCACTAACTACCGGGCTGCTGTACCCAAATAAACTTACTGACATCAAACCCTTCCCGGGTCGCGACTGCCAGCATCTCCTGTTTCACTTCGTCAGAAATGGTTGGCGTGCGGGAGAGTATCCACAGGTAGTCGCGATCCGGGCCGCAAACCAGCGCATGGCGGTATTCCCGATCAAGTGCAATGACGTTATAACCGCCATAGAAAGGGCCAAAGAATGACACTTTCAGCGCAGCGCGAGTTGGTGCGCCGGTAAAGTACGCTTTCCCTTCACTCTGCTGCCACATTTCTCTGTCAGGATTATAGCCTTTATTAATGACATTCAGGCCGCCATCATCCCGCAGACTATATGTTGCGGTGACTTTTTCCAGTCCACGTTCAAAGCGGTGATCAAAACGGGCAATCTCATACCAGGTACCGAGATAACGTTTGGCGTCGAAATTATTCACTACGGTCACGCCACGCGGTGGCGTAGGAGAGCTGCAGGCAACGACCAGAAATGCAGCTGTCGCTGCGGCAACGAGAGGGAGCAGGCGCATAAATGTTTCCTTACTGGTTTTTTTCTAAGTGTAGATGACAGCAAGGAAAAGCGGAGAAAAGGTCCGAAAATTCGGACCCGATGAAATTTTACTGTAGAGCGTTGAGAATCTGCCAGGCGGCGGCAACTCTCGCTGGATTGGGATAGTTTTTGTTAGCCAGCATCACAATGCCCAGCTCTTTTTCTGGAATAAACGCGACATAGCTACCAAATCCGCCGGTCGCCCCTGTTTTATGTACCCATGATGCGCGTACTGCAGGAGTTGGGGGCGTAATCGCTTTAACAGGTCGTGCCGCCAGCGCAGTTTTACTGTCGCTGCCGTTAATGACGCTGTCAGGATTTACCGGCCAGTCCAGCATTTCCCAGCCCAGGCCCTGATACATATCGCCGGTTTGCCAGTAGCGAGATTGTGCCAGTTGTATCCCTTGTTGAAGTGTTTTCTCATTGATATCACGGGGTTTTAAATTGCTTTGCACCCAGCGGGCCATATCTTCAATGGTCGACTTCACACCATAAGCTTCAGCGTCTAATGCCCCTGGCGAAACATGCACTGCCTTACCTTCGCGATATCCCCAGGCGTAATGCTTTTCTTCTGCGGGCGGCACATTAATCCACGTATGGTTGAGTTTGAGTGGCTGGAAAACACGAGTTTGCATCGCCTGTTCAAAGCTCAAATCGGATGGTTTCACAGCCAGTGCACCGAACAAACCAATACTGGCGTTGGCATACAGACGTTGTGTTCCTGGAGCCCATGCAGGCTGCCAGTTTTGATAGAAGCGCAGCAAGTCGCTTGAGGATTTAACATCATCCGGCACCTGTAACGGCAGGCCGCCAGCGGTATAGGTCGCAAGATGTAATAGTGTGATCCCATTCCACTGTTTAGCGGTAAGTTCAGGCCAGTATTTTGTTGCGGGATCGCTTAGGTTGATTTCCCTTCGCGCAATAGCGTCGCCACCAAGCACGCCCGTAAATGTTTTGCTGACCGAGCCTAACTCAAACAGCGTTTGCTGCGTGACGGGCTGCTTTTTATCTACGTCCGCATAGCCCCAGGTAAAGTAATAAGGTTTGCCCTGATAAATCACCGCCACCGCCATACCGGGGATCTTTTGTTGCTCTATAAGCGGGGTAATTGTGCGATGCACAATATCGTTGATTTGTTGAGGGGCAGCAAATGTGGAGCAAGAGGCGGTAATTAATAAGGCGCAGAGTGTCGTTTTGAACATAGGGTCTGGTTTCCATACAAAACGGCCCGCCATAGGCGGGCCGGATTTACATTGGCGATGCGTTAGATTGTAACGACACCAATCAGCGTGACAACTGTCAGGATAGCAGCCAGACCGTAGAAAACCCATTTGCCTGCAGGCACGTGGATTTTCAGATCGTGCATCGCGTGGTGCATACGGTGTAAACCACACCACAGTGGCAGAACGATCATCAGGAACAGGAATACGCGACCAATGAAGCTTTGCGCGAACGCCAGAACGCGCTCGTAGCTCAGCGCATCACCCGGAAACAGCCCCAGCGGCAGCAGAATACCCACCAGCAGGATCATCACCGGCGCAATAATTGCGCTCCACATACCACCGGCCCCGAAGAGGCCCCAGAATACCGGTTCGTCAGAACGCTTTGGATTTGGATTAATCATCTCAGGCTCCTTACCAGTACAGGGCAACAAACAGGATTACGATGGTGGCAACCACGGTTACCGCCCAGAGACTTTTGATAATTGGCTC
>NZ_PTRX01000001.1:0-317834 GCF_002966045.1 Escherichia sp. MOD1-EC5189
CTTTATGGGGTGACTGCGTACCTTTTGTATAATGGGTCAGCGACTTATATTCTGTAGCAAGGTTAACCGAATAGGGGAGCCGAAGGGAAACCGAGTCTTAACTGGGCGTTAAGTTGCAGGGTATAGACCCGAAACCCGGTGATCTAGCCATGGGCAGGTTGAAGGTTGGGTAACACTAACTGGAGGACCGAACCGACTAATGTTGAAAAATTAGCGGATGACTTGTGGCTGGGGGTGAAAGGCCAATCAAACCGGGAGATAGCTGGTTCTCCCCGAAAGCTATTTAGGTAGCGCCTCGTGAATTCATCTCCGGGGGTAGAGCACTGTTTCGGCAAGGGGGTCATCCCGACTTACCAACCCGATGCAAACTGCGAATACCGGAGAATGTTATCACGGGAGACACACGGCGGGTGCTAACGTCCGTCGTGAAGAGGGAAACAACCCAGACCGCCAGCTAAGGTCCCAAAGTCATGGTTAAGTGGGAAACGATGTGGGAAGGCCCAGACAGCCAGGATGTTGGCTTAGAAGCAGCCATCATTTAAAGAAAGCGTAATAGCTCACTGGTCGAGTCGGCCTGCGCGGAAGATGTAACGGGGCTAAACCATGCACCGAAGCTGCGGCAGCGACGCTTATGCGTTGTTGGGTAGGGGAGCGTTCTGTAAGCCTGCGAAGGTGTGCTGTGAGGCATGCTGGAGGTATCAGAAGTGCGAATGCTGACATAAGTAACGATAAAGCGGGTGAAAAGCCCGCTCGCCGGAAGACCAAGGGTTCCTGTCCAACGTTAATCGGGGCAGGGTGAGTCGACCCCTAAGGCGAGGCCGAAAGGCGTAGTCGATGGGAAACAGGTTAATATTCCTGTACTTGGTGTTACTGCGAAGGGGGGACGGAGAAGGCTATGTTGGCCGGGCGACGGTTGTCCCGGTTTAAGCGTGTAGGCTGGTTTTCCAGGTAAATCCGGAAAATCAAGGCTGAGGCGTGATGACGAGGTACTACGGTGCTGAAGCAACAAATGCCCTGCTTCCAGGAAAAGCCTCTAAGCATCAGGTAACATCGAATCGTACCCCAAACCGACACAGGTGGTCAGGTAGAGAATACCAAGGCGCTTGAGAGAACTCGGGTGAAGGAACTAGGCAAAATGGTGCCGTAACTTCGGGAGAAGGCACGCTGATATGTAGGTGAAGCGACTTGCTCGTGGAGCTGAAATCAGTCGAAGATACCAGCTGGCTGCAACTGTTTATTAAAAACACAGCACTGTGCAAACACGAAAGTGGACGTATACGGTGTGACGCCTGCCCGGTGCCGGAAGGTTAATTGATGGGGTTAGCGGTAACGCGAAGCTCTTGATCGAAGCCCCGGTAAACGGCGGCCGTAACTATAACGGTCCTAAGGTAGCGAAATTCCTTGTCGGGTAAGTTCCGACCTGCACGAATGGCGTAATGATGGCCAGGCTGTCTCCACCCGAGACTCAGTGAAATTGAACTCGCTGTGAAGATGCAGTGTACCCGCGGCAAGACGGAAAGACCCCGTGAACCTTTACTATAGCTTGACACTGAACATTGAGCCTTGATGTGTAGGATAGGTGGGAGGCTTTGAAGTGTGGACGCCAGTCTGCATGGAGCCGACCTTGAAATACCACCCTTTAATGTTTGATGTTCTAACGTAGGCCCCTTATCGGGGTTGCGGACAGTGTCTGGTGGGTAGTTTGACTGGGGCGGTCTCCTCCTAAAGAGTAACGGAGGAGCACGAAGGTTGGCTAATCCTGGTCGGACATCAGGAGGTTAGTGCAATGGCATAAGCCAGCTTGACTGCGAGCGTGACGGCGCGAGCAGGTGCGAAAGCAGGTCATAGTGATCCGGTGGTTCTGAATGGAAGGGCCATCGCTCAACGGATAAAAGGTACTCCGGGGATAACAGGCTGATACCGCCCAAGAGTTCATATCGACGGCGGTGTTTGGCACCTCGATGTCGGCTCATCACATCCTGGGGCTGAAGTAGGTCCCAAGGGTATGGCTGTTCGCCATTTAAAGTGGTACGCGAGCTGGGTTTAGAACGTCGTGAGACAGTTCGGTCCCTATCTGCCGTGGGCGCTGGAGAACTGAGGGGGGCTGCTCCTAGTACGAGAGGACCGGAGTGGACGCATCACTGGTGTTCGGGTTGTCATGCCAATGGCACTGCCCGGTAGCTAAATGCGGAAGAGATAAGTGCTGAAAGCATCTAAGCACGAAACTTGCCCCGAGATGAGTTCTCCCTGACCCTTTAAGGGTCCTGAAGGAACGTTGAAGACGACGACGTTGATAGGCCGGGTGTGTAAGCGCAGCGATGCGTTGAGCTAACCGGTACTAATGAACCGTGAGGCTTAACCTTACAACGCCGAAGATGTTTTGGCGGATTGAGAGAAGATTTTCAGCTGATACAGATTAAATCAGAACGCAGACGCGGTCTGATGAAACAGAATTTGCCTGGCGGCCTTAGCGCGGTGGTCCCACCTGACCCCATGCCGAACTCAGAAGTGAAACGCCGTAGCGCCGATGGTAGTGTGGGGTCTCCCCATGCGAGAGTAGGGAACTGCCAGGCATCAAATTAAGCAGTAAGCCGGTCGTAAAACCGGTGGTTGTAAAAGAATTCGGTGGAGCGGTAGTTCAGTCGGTTAGAATACCTGCCTGTCACGCAGGGGGTCGCGGGTTCGAGTCCCGTCCGTTCCGCCACTTATTAAGAAGCCTCGAGTTAACGCTCGAGGTTTTTTTTCGTCTGTATGTCTATTGTTGCCATAATTGCAAAAATCCTCTGCATTTTATGCCCTTTTTCCGCAACAGTCTAAAGTCCATAATCATCTCAGTTAACGAACATAGCATTAAAAGAGGCATATTATGGCTATCCCTGCATTTGGTTTAGGTACTTTTCGTCTGAAAGACGACGTTGTTATTTCATCTGTGAAAACGGCGCTTGAACTTGGTTATCGCGCAATTGATACCGCACAAATCTATGATAACGAAGCCGCAGTAGGTCAGGCGATTGCAGAAAGTGGCGTGCCACGTAATGAACTCTACATCACCACTAAAATCTGGATTGAAAATCTCAGCAAAGATAAATTGACCCCAAGTCTGAAAGAGAGCCTGCAAAAATTGCGTACCGATTATGTTGATCTGACGCTAATCCACTGGCCGTCACCAAACGATGAAGTCTCTGTTGAAGAGTTTATGCAGGCGCTGCTGGAAGCGAAAAAACAAGGTCTGACGCGTGAGATCGGTATTTCCAACTTCACGATCCCATTGATGGAAAAAGCGATTGCTGCTGTTGGCGCTGAAAACATCGCTACTAACCAGATTGAACTCTCTCCTTATCTGCAAAACCGTAAAGTGGTTGATTGGGCTAAACAGCACGGCATCCATATTACTTCCTATATGACGCTGGCTTATGGTAAGGCACTGAAAAATGAGGTTATTGCTCGTATCGCAGCTAAACACAATGCGACTCCGGCACAAGTGATTCTGGCGTGGGCTATGGGGGAAGGTTACTCGGTAATTCCTTCTTCTACTAGACGTGAAAACCTGGAGAGTAATCTTAAGGCACAAAATTTACAGCTTGATGCCGAAGATAAAAAAGCGATCGCCGCACTGGATTGCAACGACCGCCTGGTTAGCCCGGAAGGTCTGGCTCCTGAATGGGATTAAGCCTCTCTGACAGCTCCTCTGGGAGCTGTTTTTACATGCTCGCTAAGGAAATCGATAAAAGCCCGGATGCGCGTACTTACCGCACGGTCGCTGTAATAGACTGCACTGAATGGCATTTCCACTGGCAACACTTTATCTGCCATTAACTCCACCAATTCTCCGCGAGCGATTTCTCTGTCGATCATGTAGTCGGACAAACACGCAATCCCGTTGCCACTCAGGCAAAGCTGTTTCAGTGTTTCCCCACTATTGGATGACAAACCGTACTTTACCTCATGTAATTGTCCATCACTACAGGCTATCGGCCAGGTATTGAGGGAAGCGGGTTCAGTGAATCCCAGGCAAACATGTTGCTTTAAATCGTCGATCGTTTCTGGCTTCCCGTAGCGGGAAATATAATCGGGGGAGGCGATAATTTTTCGATAACTGTTAAATAACGGCCTGGCACGTAAGCTGGAATCCGTTAACGTACCAGCGCGTATCGCGACATCCACTTTTCTTTCGATCAAATTAATAATCGTTTCGGAGGAGACTAGCGATAAAGTAACTTCCGGATAGCGTTCACGGAAAGGCTTAATTAACGGCATCAGAAAGTGCAGCACCACTGGAGTTGCGGCATCGATCCGTAACAGTCCACGCGGTGTATTACGCGTCTCCATAATTTCTGATTCTGCCGCTGCCATCTCCTGCAAAATTGACTGTACGCGACGAAAATAACGCTCGCCTTCTTCCGTCAGGCTAAGTTGCCGCGTGGTCCGATTAAGCAGGCTAACGCCAAGTTTCATCTCCAGCTTTTTCACCGCCCGGCTTACCGCTGAGTTTGCTTGCCCTAATTGTTCCGCTGCCCGGCTAAAGCTGCCGCTTTCGACGACCGAAACAAAAATGGCGAGTTCTTCCGACGTGGCTTTCATTTTTGCTCCTGTTGCAAAATAGATGAGATATTTTGAATTTATTTGTCATTAAACCATCAGGATGCGTGATATGTCATCCGATTTAATGTTCTCAATAATGAGCAAATTTCTGACCGGTGTAAGCACTTGCTTACATAACAATATACAATTGCTCGTTGAAAGAGTGAGCTAAAATCCCTATAACAGTAGAACCCTCCCGAGTGCGGAAGGGTTGACGTAATAGAGGTTTCAAAGTCAAAAGTGCGAAAAAACACCTATGCCATGCGCTATGTTGCCGGACAACCTGCGGAAAGGATCTTACCGCCGGGGTCTTTTGCGAGCATCGGCCAGGCATTACCACCTGGAGAACCGTTAAGTACCGAAGAGCGTATTCGGATCCTGGTGTGGAACATATACAAACAGCAACGCGCTGAATGGTTGTCGGTATTAAAGAACTACGGCAAAGATGCGCATCTGGTGTTATTGCAGGAAGCGCAGACAACGCCAGAGTTAGTACAGTTTGCGACCGCTAACTATCTTGCCGCCGATCAGGTACCCGCTTTCGTACTGCCACAACATCCTTCTGGCGTAATGACCCTTTCGGCGGCGCATCCAGTGTATTGCTGCCCGTTACGTGAACGAGAACCCATTTTGCGTCTGGCGAAGTCGGCACTGGTGACGGTCTATCCATTACCTGACACCCGCCTGTTGATGGTGGTTAATATACACGCCGTCAACTTCAGTCTGGGCGTGGATGTCTATAGTAAGCAGTTACTTCCTATTGGTGATCAGATAGCTCACCACAGCGGCCCGGTCATTATGGCAGGAGATTTCAATGCCTGGAGCCGTAGAAGGATGAACGCGTTATATCGCTTTGCGCGGGAAATGTCGCTGCGCCAGGTGCGTTTTACCGATGATCAGCGCCGTCGGGCGTTTGGTCGCCCGCTCGATTTTGTTTTCTACCGTGGTCTGAACGTCAGCGAAGCTTCTGTACTGGTTACGCGCGCTTCCGATCACAATCCGCTACTCGTTGAATTCAGTCCCGGCAAGCCTGATAAATAAGGTATGTCAGGTCTGCCACAGGGCAGACCAACGTTTGGCGCTGCCCTTTTATACTCAAATAACAAAAGGACAGCGCAATGACAACACAATCCCACCATGACCACGTAGAAAAGCAGTTTAGCTCTCAAGCCAGCGAATATCTGACCAGTACCGTACATGCATCCGGACGAGATTTACAGCGCCTGGCGGAGCGTCTGGCTGATTATCCTGATGCAAGTGTACTTGATATGGGCTGCGGAGCAGGGCATGCCAGCTTTGTCGCTGCGCAGAACGTTAGCGCGGTGGTGGCGTATGACTTATCTGCCCAAATGCTGGATGTCGTGGCACAAGCTGCTGAAGCCCGGCAACTGAAAAATATCACCACCCGCCAGGGTTATGCCGAAAGTCTGCCATTTGCCGATAACGCATTTGATATTGTTATCAGCCGTTATTCTGCCCATCACTGGCATGATGTTGGTGCAGCACTGCGTGAAGTGAATCGGATATTGAAACCTGGCGGTAAGCTGATTGTGATGGACGTAATGTCTCCGGGTCACCCAGTGCGCGACATCTGGTTACAGACGGTAGAAGCATTACGCGATACCTCTCACGTACGAAACTACGCCAGCGGTGAGTGGTTGAGGTTAATCAATGAAGCCAATCTGATAGTTGATAATTTAATTACAGATAAGTTACCGCTGGAATTTTCTTCATGGGTCGCGAGAATGCGTACGCCAGAAGCGTTAGTAGACGCTATTCGCATTTACCAACAGAGCGCATCGACAGAGGTGAGAACGTATTTTGCCTTGCAGAATGACGGCTCTTTCACCAGTGATATCATCATGGTAGAAGCACATAAAGCAGCATAAATAAAAAAGGCACCGGGGGAATCGGTGCCTTTTTATTATCTGGTTTGTCAGGAATCTGGCATATTGTTGTTTTTCACAAACAACGTCAGCTTATCGCCTGGTTGCAGATTCACAGTGTCGCTGTTCCAGCGCATCACATCTTTGATGTTCACGCCGTGGCGTTTAGCAATGCTTGAAAGCGAATCGCCTTTGCGCACACGATACGTAATGCTATCGCTGTTGTTTGCAAGTCGCTGTGCGCTACTGCCTGCACCAATCGTCAAACTTTGGCCTGGCTTCAGCTTAGTTCCGCGCAGTTTGTTCCACTGCTGCAAATCTTTGGTACTTACGCCGAGGCGTGAAGCGATGCTTGAAAGCGTGTCGCCAGAGCGTACGGTGTAAACACGGCTGTTAAGCGGCGTATTGTCGGCAACCAATGTCGACTGTACGGCAGCAATTTCGCCAGAAGCCAGAGATTCACGCAGTTGATCTGCATGCTTCTTTGGCACCATCACGTACTGCGGGCCACTTGCGCCCAGCGTGGAGCCTTTCACGCCAGCGTTGAATGTCTTCAGCTTGCTGACGGAAATCCCCGCCATATCAGCAACCTTCGCCATTTCAACCGGGCTGCTCAGGTGCACACGCGCCAGAGCACGGCTTTCATCAGTCGTTGGCAGACGTACACCATAACGCTTGCTGTTTTTGAGAATATCACTCAATGCCAGCATTTTAGGCACGTACTGTTTCGTTTCCTGCGGCAACGGTAACGACCAGAAGTCCGTGGATTTCCCACGCGCTTTGTTCGTTTTAATTGCCTTCATGACCCGACCTTCGCCGCTGTTATAAGCCGCTACGGTCAGAAGCCAGTCGCCGTCAAACATCTTGTTCAGACGCTGCATCATGTTCAGCGCGGCAGTCGTTGAAGCAACAACATCGCGACGCGCGTCATAATTGCGGGTCTGTTTCAAACCATAATTGCGCCCCGTGCTCGGAATGATCTGCCAGATGCCTGCGGCATTGGCGCCAGACGTCGCGTGAGGATCAAAAGCGCTCTCCACTATGGGTAGTAGTACCAGTTCCATAGGCATGTTACGTTTTTTAACTTGCCCGGCTATCCAGTACATATACGGCTCTGCCCGTAAAGTTACATCGTGGAGATAGCTCTTATTGCGTAAATATTTCTGTTTCTGTTCGCGAATCCGGTCGTTTTCCGGAATTCCCATCTTTAGCTCGTCGCCAATGAAAGCCCACAAGTCACCATCTGGCGCGATAGACGTCCCATCGTCCATCCATCGTGCCTGACTTGTAAACTTTGCTGCTTCCCCTTGACCAGCTGCAGAAAGGCTCTGTGCGTGCTGTTGAACGTTGCCGGTACTCTGGCAACCCACGAGCAGGACAGAGGCGAGTAATATCGCTTTTGCCTTCATGTGTGTGTCAATAGTTGCTTAAAAGACGACCGATCATAACGGCGAACGGAGCCGATGACAAGAAAGTTTTATCAGAACCTATCTTTCTTTGACCTTAACCATGCAAAACGCTCTTCAGGTTGTTGCAATAATGTTTCTTCATTAATTACATTAATTAAATCAATATCTTCCGTTCTTAAAAAAACATTAATTTGCCGCTCATTTTTCAGAATTACGGGTAGTGTTATTTGATTTTTTGCCCGTAACTCCTTAACTTTACGATAATAATCATTTATGGACAAATCGTGCGGAAGAATACTCAAAGCAAACTTCATATTTGATAACGTATATTCATGAGCACAACATACCAATGTATCGTCAGGTAACGCACTTAACTTTTTAAGTGATTGATACATTTGTGATGGTGTCCCTTCAAACAACCGACCACACCCACCAGAAAACAGCGTGTCGCCGCAAAATAGATAAGGTTTACTGAAGTAACAGATATGTCCTAAAGTGTGACCCGGTGTGGCAATTACACTAAATTCATGCCCCAAAACGAAGGCAGTTTCGCCATCTTTGACTACCTGTGTTGTTCCCTTATCTTGTGTCTCTTGTGGACCATACACCACAATTTGCGGAAACTTTTTCACCAGTTCTTTCACGCCGCCAACGTGATCGTGGTGATGGTGGGTGAGAAATATGGCCTCCGGTTGCCAGTTATTGGCGGCAATGGCGTTTAATACCGGCTCTGCGTCTCCGGGATCGACAATCAGGCAACGACCTGCTTCATCATTCAAAACCCAGATGTAATTGTCATCAAAGGCGGGAATACTGTTAAGATTCATAGATTACCTCTCAGTGTGAAACGGAAGGTTGTGATGAAACCAGCAAGAGTCCCTCAAACTGTCGTGGCTCCTGATTGCTGGGGCGATTTGCCCTGGGGAGAGCTTTATCGCAAGGCGCTGGAGCGCCAGCTCAACCCGTGGTTCACTAAAATGTATGGTTTTCATCTGCTTAAGATTGGCAATTTAAGCGCAGAAATCAATTGCGAAGCGTGCGCGGTTTCTCATCAAGTGAATGTTTCTGCGCAAGGAATGCCCGTCCAGGTGCAGGCGGACCCACTTCATCTTCCTTTTGCCGATAAATCCGTTGATGTTTGTCTACTGGCACATACATTGCCGTGGTGCACCGATCCGCATCGTTTATTGCGTGAAACCGATCGGGTATTGATTGATGATGGCTGGCTGGTCATTAGTGGCTTTAATCCCATCAGTTTAATGGGATTGCGCAAACTTGTGCCGGTATTGCGAAAAAACTCGCCCTATAACAGCCGGATGTTTACTCTGATGCGGCAACTGGACTGGCTCTCTTTGTTGAATTTTGAAGTGCTGCACGCCAGCCGTTTCCACGTTCTCCCGTGGAACAAACACGGTGGAAAACTATTGAATGCGCATATTCCTGCGCTTGGTTGCTTACAACTTATCGTTGCCCGGAAACGGACTATTCCTTTAACGCTAAATCCGATGAAACAGAGTAAAAACAAGCCACGAATTCGCCAGGCGGTTGGTGCCACCCGGCAATGTCGTAAACCACAGGCTTAAACTTCGACTTGATAGCCTGTATCTTCCAGTGTGGGATTCATCGCCGCAGCACGAGCCAGTTCATCACAGCGTTCGTTTTCCGGGTGTCCGGCATGGCCTTTAACCCATTCCCATTTGATTTGATGCTGCCCCAATGCAGCATCAAGACGTTGCCAGAGATCGACATTTTTTACTGGTTTTTTGTCTGCTGTTTTCCAGCCACGTTTTTTCCAGTTATGGATCCACTGGGTGATCCCCTGGCGGACATACTGGCTGTCGGTACTCAAAATGACTTCGCAATGTTCTTTTAACGCCTCCAGCGCGACAATAGCGGCCATCAACTCCATACGGTTGTTGGTGGTGCGGGTGTAGCCAGCGCTAAAGGTTTTCTCGCGTCCGCGATAGCGTAAAATAGCGCCGTAACCCCCGGGTCCAGGATTACCCAGACACGAACCATCGGTGAAAATTTCTACCTGTTTAAGCATCTCTGGTAGACTTCCTGTAATTGAATCGAACTGTAAAATGACAAGTCTGACATAAATGACCGCTATGAGCACTGCAATTACACGCCAGATCGTTCTCGATACCGAAACCACCGGTATGAACCAGATTGGTGCGCACTATGAAGGCCACAAGATCATTGAGATTGGTGCCGTTGAAGTGGTGAACCGTCGCCTGACGGGCAATAACTTTCACGTTTATCTCAAACCCGATCGGCTGGTGGATCCAGAAGCCTTTGGCGTACATGGTATTGCCGATGAGTTTTTGCTCGATAAGCCCACATTTGCCGAAGTAGCCGATGAGTTCATGAACTATATTCGCGGCGCGGAGCTGGTTATCCATAACGCAGCGTTCGATATCGGCTTTATGGACTATGAGTTTTCGTTGCTCAAGCGCGATATTCCGAAGACCAATACCTTCTGTAAGGTCACAGATAGCCTTGCGGTGGCGAGGAAAATGTTTCCTGGCAAACGCAATAGCCTTGATGCGTTATGTGCTCGCTATGAAATAGATAACAGTAAACGAACGCTGCACGGGGCATTACTTGATGCCCAGATCCTTGCGGAAGTTTATCTGGCGATGACCGGTGGTCAAACGTCGATGGCTTTTGCGATGGAAGGAGAGACACAACAGCAACAAGGTGAAACAACAATTCAGCGCATTGTGCGTCAGGCAAGTAAGTTACGCGTTGTTTTTGCGACAGATGAAGAGCTTGCGGCACATGAAGCCCGTCTCGATCTGGTGCAGAAAAAGGGCGGAAGCTGCCTCTGGCGGGCATAAATACCTGTAAAAGGCGCTAAAAATAGCGACTTGGGCGATTTTTGCAGCAAACGATTCAAAAGATGAGAAAAACCGTTGACGAAGGGTGAGGCAATCCGTAATATTCGCCTCGTTCCCAACGGAACACTACGCGGAGCGGTAGTTCAGTCGGTTAGAATACCTGCCTGTCACGCAGGGGGTCGCGGGTTCGAGTCCCGTCCGTTCCGCCAATATTCAGAAAGCCCGAATCAGTAATGATTCGGGCTTTCGTCGTTTTGGTGAAGCGAGAATTTTTTCACTCAGGAAGTAAAACGAATATGATTTAAAAAATGGCCAGACATTATAAATTCTGGCCACTTCTGTTACTCCAGCGCATCCCATTTTTCCAGCAGTTCTACTGGAATTTCATTTATAACCTCCGAGAAGCGTTTTCCGACCAGGCGCTCTGCCTGGCGCAGCAAAGGAATGGTCGGGCTGCTCGGTTCGCTGTGCTCAAACCAGCGACGGATGACACGCAGGCGTTCCAGCGCGTCGTTCCGGTCGCGGATCTGCCTGGGTTCTGCGCCGGACATCGGTGATATTTCCTCCGCGATATGCACCGGTAGCGCAATCTGCTCTGACGATATCTGTTCAGTATGAACGATGGCGGTGCTCTCCGGCTGTTCAACCACTGGTTGTGGCAGGATCTCCGGCGTGGTGGTCCGTATCGCTCCCGGCAACAGAGCCAGCAATTGTGTCAGACGGGATAGGTTCGGTGCCTGTTCATTCAGCGTTTCACGCGCATGGCGTTGCAGCCGCTCAGTGGTCTCTGCGGCCTGGCGAAAGGCGTCAAGTGGCAGTGCGCCGCGCGCTTCCAGGTCGGCCAGTTGCTGGCGTACCGATTCCGGTGCCAGCGCATCCGCCGGGCGTGATGCAGACAGCGAACGCTCCACATCCCGTACCTGAAGGCGCATGGCGACATTATTTGACAGCGTGATACCCCGGATATCCGCCATTACGCCTTCGTGGTCCAGCAACGCCGCCAGCGCGTTACTGCGTGCCACAGCCGCCTCTTCGGCGGTGATATCTTCAGTCGCGAGCAGTTGCGGGTGGATGGCGTCCGGGTACGTGGCGCACAACGTTTCCAGCAGCGTGAGTACCTCCGCCAGTCCCCTGGCACCGGCCTGCTGGATACGGCAGCGCAGCAGGACAACCAGAATACGGATATCTTTACTGCGCGTCAGCAGGCGGCGGGCATCCCGCTCAAGCTCCGCCCAGTTAATGATTTCCGGCGTACTGACAAAATCGCCATATTGCGCTTCTTCACGCGGTGCGGCGCGGGTGAACAGCAGCAGGTACTCGGGATCGTACTCCAGATCCGGGCCGCAGGGGCATTCCGCCGAAACAGGGTCAGACAGGGATGTATCCATAAAATTATCCTCAGTGCGCCAGATAGTGTTCAGGTTCGAAAATCATGCCCGTCACCGGGTTGTCGTGCATGGCTTTACCGGCCCAGGCGGTCCAGCCAAGCTGGTATGGGCCACCGGTAACAGCCGGAGGGGCAGCATGTGGTTTAAGCTGTAGCTCAATTTCCCAGCAGTATTCAAAACCGGTGAAAGCGCGTACCAGTTCCGTCAGGACTGGCAGGTTATTGCCGCCAGGCAGAAAACGCTGATAATCGGCCAGCGTCAGCGGGCCAATCACCAGCCGGAATTTATACTGCATATCCGGCACCGCCTGGCCGATGAGTGCGCCATTGCCAATAACGGAAGAGGAAGCAGGCATCCCCAGCCGGGTGATCTCATCGTCCGCCACGGCTATCCAGTGCAGGACATACTCTTGTATCCGGAAAGGCACGCCGAAATAGTGAGCCAGCGTGGCGGCCAGCCCGTCGGGGTTGCGGGACTCACGCACCAGATGCGCCGATGCTGCCAGGCGAACGTGATCCGGCAGCGGGCTGTCGGCGCTCTCCCGCAAATCCTGCCCGCTGAGGCTGGCGACATAAAAGGCAAAGCGGTCATGTTGCGGTTTATCCAGACCGCCTCCGGCGGACTGGGCGCTGCGCCAGGCCTGGTAAAACTGCGTCAGCCAGCGGTGATGAAAAAGATCGGAAAAACGGGTCAGCGTCGGATCGCGGCGGCTTTCGGTCCGGTTACGCGCCAGTTCGGTGTAGTGCAGCGGCAGCGGGCCGTTCGGCCCCCACAGCCCGAGACTGTACAGGCTGATGTGCAGGCGTCCTTCCTGCCAGCTCACACTGGCGATTTCCCGTGGCGCAAAGGTCAGCGTGGGCGTTTGTCCGAGGCGAAATTTTTCCATCCGTGGTTGCCAGGTGTTGCCCGCCAGAACGGTACACAACTGCACATCCACGCGGCGCATCAGGTTCAGAAAACCGTAACGCCATGGGGTTTCCTGCGCCTGAGTGAAATCGTCGCTCATACGCTTCCCCGCTGTCCAGCCCTGACAGGCCAGGTCATAATTTTGCCGCGCTGCATGCTGTTCAGCGTCATCTGCGAGAAGGTATTAATGGAAACATGGCGGGCGATATAGTGTTCCAGTACCAGGCCGAACAGATACGGACTGATGCCGGAAAAACCTTCTTCATCTACCGTCAGTTCACAACTGACGCCACGCCCATAGACCAGCAGCCCGGAACCGGGCAGACGGCGGGTGACCGGGGTCGTTTGGCAACCAATCAGGCCGCGCACCTGGCGAGATTGCGGACTGTCATGTGCAGGAATAAACAGGTTCAGCAGATCTCGCAACGCCTGGCCGCCGGTACGGTGATCCAGATCGGCCAACGGCAGATAATTAAAAGATAACTGGCGGATCAAACGCCAGGCCATCTCACGTTCAGCCAGCGGGGGCTGCGGCGAGCGCGGCGGGCGGATAAGCCCTACGCCCGCCACTGGGATTGCCGCATCCACGGTTAGATCGTCCCGGCCATTACGTGCAATAAGACAGGGCAGATCGCGGTTAGTGACCATGGCCGTGATGGTGATGTGGCGCAGATTTTCTGGGTACGGCGCTTCATATTGGTCAACCAGCGACAGGAACACTTCCGAGCCCGTATAGGGGGTACGGGTGCCGTAACGGCGGGCGTTTTCTGATAAGCGGCGGGGCTCCCGGCGCAGGGAAAAATAACGTCCGTGATTGCCTTCATCATTATTGCGGGTGTGGTAGAGCGGGCGAAAGGCCATCTTCCGTGTGGTGTCGGTTTCCAGCCCTTCCACTTCCTGGACCGAGAACACCTCATAATCCAGTGGATGGGTTCTGTCTACCACCAGATGCTGTTCCGTCGTGCTGTGAGTGACATCGATCCGTGCGGTGACGCGGGGAAACAGGTTGATAATCGGGGTACAGAACAGGCTGAACTGTGCCGCGTTTGTCTGGTGGATCAGCCAGTCCGGCGGCAGGCGGTTCAGCAGGATAACAATCTCCGCCACGCCACCGTCAATTTTCTGTAACCCGGCAGACAGGCCTGTCGGGGTGAAAAAATAAAAGCGTTCTGGACAGGCAAAATATTCATGCAGCAGGTTATGACCGTGAAACACGTTCCACGCCAGCGGCAGCAGCCCCTGATCCAGCTCCAGGCCTTCGTACATAACGGGATGTTGCAGATTCACATCCAGCGCACCGTCAAAATGCCCCGGAATGCCAGCCAGGGTCGCGATGGCGCTGGTATGTAGCAGTTCGAACAGGTGTGAGGCCGTGCGCTCCTCGCCACAGAGATAAAACGGAAGCCTGTCCAGCCCTGCAAGCTGACTGAATGTCAGTTCACCAAAGGTGCGCAGGGTAATACGCAGCGCACCAGCGACGTGAATGTTGGCTGGCAGAGAGCGGTGCAGGGCAGGCATATCCGGCGGTGCGGCGGTCAGTCGCACCTCTTCGATGGCGAGCGGCCACAGCGTTACATCCTGGCTGCTGCGAAACTGACAGGCGGTACTTTCGCCTTCCGGAATGGCGGAAAAAAAGGCCGTGTCGCGCGGGACGGTAAATCCCTTCGCCAGATCGCCTTCTTCCGGGTCGGGATGGAGCTGCGCCACGCTCATTGAGGGCGTGGGGGTGACGTAATTGGGGCTGACTACTTCCAGCAGGCGCTGGGTGAAACGGGGGAATTCAGCGTCAATTTTTAGCTGCGTGCGGGCGGTCAGGAAGCTAAAGGCTTCGACCATACGCTCCACATACGGATCGGCAATATCCGTTCCCTGCATACCCAGTCTGGCGGCGACTTTAGGATGACGGGCGGCAAATTCGGCTCCCGTTTCCCGCAGATAGCTCAGTTCGCGGTTGTAGTATTCCAGTAGCCGTGGATCCATCGGTTTCTCTCTGAATTAAAAAAACGTAATGCGGCTCTGTTCCATATCCAGCGCGCTGCGTACCCGGAATGCCATCGGGTAGGGCTGCGTGAGGATCTCGCCGCGAATTTCAAACTGTAATGTGTTATGGCCGCTCTGGTGGCGCTCATCCTGAAGTGGGATGATTTGCAGGGTGGACGCTTTCAGCCGGGGTTCAAACCGGATGATGGTACGCAAAATGGCCCTGCGAATATCGTCCCACTTGTGTTCATACAGAAAGCTGCCCGCCAGTGGCGGCAGGCCGTAGTTCAGTACGGACGCTGCCGCGTGCGGATAACGTGCAGCATCAATATCATCTTCATGACTGACGGTGTTGAGCAGAAACGACAAATCCCGGCGGATGATCTCCTTAAGCTGAACCGGGCTGACGCTGATATCGTGGTCGCGTTTCTGGTTCGGGGCATCGTCGCACAGACGGTCAAACAGCGTGGGCAGCAGGTGATTGCCCGGACGCTGGCGGGAGGCGCTCATGCGTCGCTTCCTTCAGAGGTATTAAAGGTACTGGCGGACAAATCCAGCAGGCTGATATCGCCGTGGCTGGTGAGCCACACCCTCTGACCCAGCGCCTGCACCAGCGTCTCTCCCGGCCCGTCCTGCCAGACCGTTTCCCGGCACAGACGCAGGGTGTCGGCGGCCTTTTCAGAGCCGCTGTAGCGGGGAAACAGCCAGGCACTGTGTGTGTCGCCATTGTTCAGTGTGACGTTGACGGGTTTCCAGAGCAAATCGGTCAGATGCGCAGGCCGCGGCGATTTCAGCGAACAGATTTGTGAAAACGGCAGCCAGATATATACCCCGCCCGCGATCAGTTCGAGTACCGGACCGATACGGGAGTCGCTGTCGCTAATCCAGTCAAATGCGCCGCCATTCCACTGCCCTGCAGTATCTGTTATGGCCTCAAGTGCGCGGCTGCGGTGGGCGTCAGCTTCCTGCGCTTCACCACGGGCGTTACAGGCGAGGGCGGTCAGCAGATCCTCCATCCAGGCGGGCGGCGGAAGAATAAAATCGGGCCGTTGTTCTCCCTGAAAGCAGGCGTGGCGGTATATCTCACAGCGGATCAGCTCGCCAAATACCTGCGCTTCGCGGGTATAATTTGCGTCCATCCGGGCGCATAGCTGGATCTGTTGCAGTGCCCGCGACCAGTCGCCTGCCACGCACAATAACTGAAATAGACTGTGGCGGCGGAAGGTCTGCGCTGGGAGCATCCTGACCTGCTGCTCGGCCATCTGAATGCCTTCCGCCACGGAATAATCCCGCAGCAGCGCCGACAGGGTAGCCGGTAGCTCGTTATTGTTTATCATGAGAGGTATCTCCGTGTTGTGCCGGGTTTATCCGGTAATGGCTGTCAATGCCAATGATGCGATGCTCTTTGCGTGTCAGGTCGGGCAGAACGGTGTTATGCGCTGTTTCCGGTGCGCATTCCGGGGATAGCAGGTGCAGGATTTCTGGGGGCGTCTTTTCGGCAGGCCAGGCGGTTTCCCCTTCGCCGGTGGCGTCCAGAACATCGAGAATAGCGTCAATGCTTAACCCGCCAGTGACCATATCCTGCAATGTCTCGGCTTCGGTGACCAGGTCACGCAATGAATCCAGATCCTGCGAGGAGGGTTCTTCGTTAAAGGGAAAAGGATCAGCATGGCGATGAAGATCTTGTTCGGGAGATAACAACGCTTCGCGGTATTCCTGATAAAGTCGGGTCAGGGCATTTTCTTTTTCCGCATCTTCTCCGGTGGAGGAGGCTCCATGAACAGGAATGATATCGAATGGATTTTGTGATGTCAGATGCTGCTGCCTGAACCAATCCAGATCCAGATATTCGGTTATTGTTTCCGACGTGGTGGCAGTCTGCGATGTCTTTACTGCGCTTAGGTTCGGAGATGATGGATTGCCATGCACAAGGCACCATGAAGATAATCCCCATTCTATCAGGTCGCCTTCATTCAGACGCATACGGTGATGAGGTTCCACAATCTGGTCGTTTACCGTACAGCAATATTCGGTAGACTGATTGATAATCCACCATGCTTCTTCGTGGCGGGTCAGTCTGAGCGCAATCTTTACATCATCATTCACATCAAAAACAGGAATCCAGGGAGAGGTAACGGTGAAGATAATTTGTGTTCCTTCAGTCGCGTAAATTGTGTTATCGGCGATCCCATGCGCCTGTATTTTTTGGAGTTCCCACGTAATATTTGGTTTCATTGCGTATCACTGTGTAGAGTGTTTCTTTCAAAAGAATAAGTTTTCTAAATTTTTAGATAAGCAAAGCTGATCAATTTACTTTATCAATATAAGTTTTCACGGAAATATATAGTGGCGATTTACAATTTAATATATTCACGGTGCGTATGAAATTGGCTTGCTCTATTGAATATCACCATGAAAAAGATACTACCTGCTATATTACATTGTGTTCTGTGATATGCATCATTGTTTTATTCTGCCTTTTTGATAATTCTATTAATTAGAAGTTTTAATCGATACAGTTATTTTTATGTATCATTTATATGTTATTACATCATTAGGTGTAACAGATGGACACTCCTGTTTCGCGCAGTGCACTGTATGGAAAGCTAACCAAATCTTTGTTTAGATCTTTGGAATCTGCGACGACGTTCTGTAAATTACGCGCTAACCCTTATGTCGAACTGACGCATTGGTTGCATCAGTTAATACAACAACCAGAGAATGACATTCACAATGTGCTTCGACATTATCAAATAACATCTGCTGATGTTGAGAAGGCGTTAATTCAGCAATTGAATATATTGCCTGCCGGAGCGAGTGTAATTAACGATTTTTCCCATCATATCGATCTTTCAGTTGAAAAAGCCTGGATGTTAGCAAGTATCCGCTTTGGCGATCAAAAAATTCGTAGTGGATGGTTATTACTTGCCTGGTTAACCACGCCAGAATTGTGTCGGGTGTTAAAAAATATTTGTGCGCCATTGGCAGAGCTACCGGTAGATGAACTATTAGATATTCTTCCGTCTTTAATCACTTCATCTCCTGAATTAACAGAAATGCCTTATGACGGCTCGGATTTAAATTCTGCAGTACCGGGGGAAGCTAGCCAGGTCTTTGCCGGCGAATCAACCGGAAGCAAATCCGCGCTGGCGAAATACTGCCAGGACATGACTGCGCTGGCCCGTGAAGGCAATATCGATCCGGTCACCGGTCGCGAACACGAGATCCGTACTATGACGGATATTCTGCTGCGCCGTCGCCAGAACAACCCGCTACTGACCGGCGAAGCGGGGGGCGGGAAAACGGCAGTGGTGGAAGGATTCGCGCTGGCGATTGCCGGGGGGGAAGTACCGCCGTCACTGCGTAACGTGCGATTGCTGTCACTGGATGTTGGAGCGCTGCTGGCTGGGGCCTCCATGAAGGGTGAATTTGAATCCCGCCTGAAAGCGTTGCTGGAAGAGGCCGCGCGCTCGCCGCAGTCGGTGATCCTTTTTGTTGATGAAGTTCACACGCTGGTGGGCGCTGGTGGTACATCTGGTACGGGGGATGCTGCCAACCTGCTGAAACCGGCGCTGGCGCGTGGCACCCTGCGCACCATCGGCGCAACCACCTGGAGCGAGTACAAACGCCATATCGAAAAGGATCCGGCGCTGACTCGGCGTTTTCAGGTATTGCAGGTTGCTGAGCCGGAAGAGGTTGCGGCTGTTGAGATGGTACGCGGGTTAGTCACCACGCTTGAAAAACACCATGACGTGCTGATCCTTGATGAGGCCGTGCGTGCCGCCGTACAGCTTTCTCACCGTTACATTCCGGCCCGGCAACTACCGGATAAGGCCATCAGCCTGCTGGATACGGCGGCGGCCCGTGTAGCGCTGTCGCTGCATACCCCGCCTGCGAGAGTCCAGTATCTGCGCCAGCAGCTCAACGCTGCCGAACTGGAGCAGGAGTTGTTATTAAAGCAGGAAAAAATGGGTATCCGCTCGGAGCGGGGCGATGTACTGACGGCGCGGATTATATCGCTTAATGCCGATCTTTCTGACACCGAAGCGCGGTGGCAGCAGGAACTGGAGTTGGTTCGCAGTTTACAGGAGCAACGCGGCGCAGCGCCTGGCGAGCGCGACGAAATCACTCTACAACAGGCAGAAACGGTACTAAGAGACTGGCAGGGGGAAAACCCCGTCGTGTTCCCGGAAGTGAGTGCGGCTGTGGTGGCCGCAATTGTCTCCGACTGGACCGGCATTCCCGCCGGACGCATGGTGAAAGATGAAGCCAGTCAGATCCTGGAACTTCCCGCCCGTCTGGCGCAGCGTGTTACCGGGCAGACGGCTGCGCTGGCGCAGATTGGCGAGCGTATCCAGACCGCGCGGGCGGGGTTAGGCGATCCGCGCAAACCAGTGGGTGTCTTTCTGCTGGCCGGGCCGTCCGGTGTCGGCAAGACCGAGACCGCGCTGGCGCTGGCGGAATCTATTTACGGCGGTGAGCAGAACCTGATCACCATCAACATGAGCGAGTTTCAGGAGTCTCACACCGTCTCCACGCTGAAAGGCGCGCCGCCCGGCTACGTCGGCTATGGCGAAGGCGGTGTGTTGACGGAAGCCGTACGCTGTCACCCCTGGAGTGTAGTGCTGTTGGATGAAATTGAAAAAGCCCATCACGACGTCCACGAGTTGTTCTACCAGGTATTCGATAAAGGCGCGATGGAGGACGGCGAAGGTGTTCACATCGATTTCAAAAATACCACGTTATTGTTGACTACTAATGCTGGGGCGGAACTTATCAGCCAGCTCTGTGATGATCCGGCGCTGATGCCTGATTCGGCAGGACTAAAAGAGGCGTTAATGCCGGAGTTACGTAAATACTTCCCGGCGGCTTTCCTGGGGCGTGTGACGGTTATTCCTTATTTACCGCTGGATGAGACCGCGCGTGGCGTCATTGCCCGCCTGCATCTTGGCAGGCTGATGGATCGGATGGCGGAGCAGCATGGCGTTTCACTGGTGTATGGCGATGAACTGATCACGCATATTGTGTCGCGCTGCCCGATGCACGAAACCGGCGCTCGTTTGCTTATCGGCTATATCGAACAACATATCCTCCCACAACTGTCCCGTTACTGGTTGCAGGCGATGACAGAGAAAACGGCCATCACGCAAATCCGCATTCGTGTTGATGAGGATGAACAGATTATTTTTGAAACGGATTAATGGAGCATCCTTATGGCAAAAGAATTAAGTGGCGCACTGTGGGTCAGTCGCTTTCCTGTAAGTTCTTCCACTAATGATTTGCAGGGGACTTTTCGTGCATCGGTAGATAATTTTTTGCGCGCGCTTGGTAATGCGCGTGCACGGGTCTGTATCTCTGCAACATATCGCCCTCCCGCCAGAGCATATCTCATGCACTGGTCAATTGATGGACATTAAGTATGACATTTCGTTATCCGGTGTTGTGGACATTCCTGTTAATGATGTTCGCTTTCAGTGTTCAGGGGGAACCGTCTTTACCACAGGATGTGCAGCATTTTCTGAGTAATGCGGAAATGTGCCAGCATCTTGCTGGTGAATGGGACAGTTCTTTACCAGAGAAGGATAAAAGAGACATCGAAAAGGGGGTTGATACCTGGTGTCCTCCAGCGAAGAAATCACTCCCTGTGCTGCGCGAAAAGTACAAAGAAAACAAAGAGATTATAAAAATACTCTCTGCGTATGATTTTTAAACTGTACCGTCGAACCGCTCCCCTGGTGGTCGTCGGCTCACTGATAAGGAAATGAAGGATTATGGCTATCAACAACAGCGCGCAGAAGTTTATTGCCCGCAACCGCGCGCCCCGCGTGCAGATTGAGTATGACGTTGAGATTTACGGCTCCGAGAAAAAAATCGAACTACCGTTTGTCATGGCAGTGCTGGCCGATCTGGCCGGTAAACCACGCGAAGAGCTGCCACCGGTCACCGATCGTAAATTCCTTGATATTGATATCGATAACTTCAACGAGCGGATGAAAGCCATTGCGCCGCGCGTGGCGTTTGCTGTCCCCAATACGCTGACGGGCGAAGGGCAGTTAATGGTCGATATCACGCTGGAGAATATGGACGATTTTTCGCCTGCGCAGATTGCCCGTAAGGTGGATGCCCTGAACCAGCTGCTGGAAGCGCGTACTCAGCTTGCCAACCTACAAACGTATATGGATGGTAAAGCGGGAGCAGAAAATCTTATCAACAAACTATTACAAGACCCTACGTTACTGAAAGCTCTGGCCAGTGCGCCAAAACCTGTCGCTCAACAGGAAAGTGTCTTATCAGGTGAAACAGGAACAGCAGACTAACTGCGATTTTATTAAGGAACTTTCATGGTAAACGATACTCTTCTGGCGACTGGCGATCTCTCTGCTGCGCAAACCACTGCCTATCAGGACACTGAATTTGATTCGCTCCTGGATAAAGCCTTCCGTCCCAAGACACCTCAGGCAGCAAAGGCTGTTGAGGCAGCAGTTCAGACGCTGGCCCAACAGGCTCTGACAAATACCGTCACCGTCAGTGACGACGCTTATAAAAGTATTGCTGCGATTATTGAGCAGATTGATTTCAAATTAACTGAGCAGATCAAACTAATCCTGAGTCATCCAGAATTTCAGAAACTGGAGTCCTCCTGGCGTGGGATGGAACATTTGGTTTACAACACTGAAACCGATGAAAAATTAAAAATCCGCTTTATGAACCTTTCGAAGGATGAATTGCGGAAAAATATGAAACGTTACAAAGGGATCGCGTGGGATCAAAGCCCCATGTTCAAAAAGCTGTATGAAGCCGAATATGGGCAGTTAGGCGGAGAACCTTACGGTTGTATTATTGCGGATTATTATTTTGATCACACGCCACCGGATGTGGATCTGCTCGGCTCCATTGCCAAAGTGGCAGCCTCAGCCCATGCGCCGTTTATTGCCGGGGCCTCTCCATCAGTGTTGCAGATGGATTCCTGGCAGGAACTGGCTAACCCACGCGACCTCACCAAAATTGTGACCCAGAACCTCGAATATGCACCGTGGAACTCACTGCGTAAAAGCGAGGATTCCCGCTACATCGGCCTGACGATGCCGCGTTTTCTCTCACGTTTACCTTATGGTGCGAAAACAAACCCTGTCGATGAGTTTGATTTTGAAGAAGATGCAGATGGCGCAGACCACAGCAAATACGTCTGGAGCAACGCTGCCTATGCGATGGGCGTGAATATCAATCGTTCCTTTAAACATTATGGCTGGTGTACGTTGATCCGCGGTGTGGAATCCGGCGGCGCGGTGGAAAACCTGCCCTGTCATACCTTCCCGACCGATGACGGCGGCGTGGACATGAAATGCCCGACGGAAATCGCCATCTCTGACCGCCGTGAAGCGGAACTGGCGAAAAATGGCTTTATCCCGCTGATCCACCGCAAAAACTCCGATTACGCCGCCTTTATCGGCGCACAGTCGCTGCAAAAACCTCAGGAATATTACGACCCGGACGCCACGGCCAACGCTAATCTCTCCGCCAGGCTGCCATATTTGTTCGCCTGCTCACGGTTTGCGCACTTCCTCAAGTGCATCGTGCGCGACAAAATCGGCTCGTTCAAAGAACGTGAAGATATGCAGCGCTGGCTCAATGAGTGGATCATGAACTACGTTGACGCCGATCCGGTGAACTCCTCACAGGAAACCAAAGCTCGCCGCCCGCTGGCAGCTGCCGAAGTGGTGGTGGAAGAGGTGGAGGGGAATCCGGGCTATTACGACGCCAAATTCTTCCTGCGTCCACATTTCCAGCTTGAGGGATTAACGGGGTCGCTGCGCCTGGTCACAAAACTGCCGTCAGTAAAACAGGGTAATGCATGATTTTTTGCGAATATTTTAATGAATGATGTCAGATAATACTCAGGGGGAGATATGGCATATGTTTATGGCCTGGTAGATTCCTTGCAGGGCACTGAAATGGTGGGAATGCCGGGGATGGGGGACGCAAAGGAATGTGTATTTTTAGTTCAGGTATATGCACATGTAGGGCATACCGGAACGTGGAGGCAGGGGCGGAAGGTTTTCGGAGACAAATCGATCCCCAGAGGAACAGCAATTGCGACTTTTGTGAATGGGAAATATTCACCGAAGGAAGATGATCATAAACATGCTGCATTCTATCTCGAACAAGATGATTCGTATATTTATGTTATGGACCAGTGGACAGGTAAAGCCTCGAATGTATCTGCGCGCCGTATCTCCAGAAAAGGCGGGATGCGCAACGATGGATCATATCCTGATGCCAGTAATAATGCGGAAGCTTTTTATTTTATTGAGTAGAGGATAGATTCAATGGGGACACGTTTTATTTTTTCTCTGTTATTGGGTTATATATTGTTTTATTCACAATTTGTTGCAGCGTGGGAAGTCAGTTGCCCCGTGTTTATCAATATAAAATCCTCAACGACAGTACTGGAGTCGGATGTACCTGCATCGTGGCAGGGATCTTCCCGCTATGAACCCCGTCTGTGGCTGGACGGTGTAGGGATGTCGCAGGGAAAACCTGAAAACCGGGTGGATCTAAAACCAGAGACAGAGAAAATAAAGGGTGAAACCAGGCAAATATGGGATACAACAATGAACAGTAATCAGGATAGTGAGCATTACTGGGTTTCCTGTATTTATAACCATGGACAGGTTTGGTTATCACAACCAGTACCTGCATCGGCAACACAGTGTCAGGCATCTTCTTTGCTGGAGCAGCGGGAACCAGGGAAGTCATCGGTATCTGTGATATGTAAATAGATGCAATTCATTTTATGAATTAATAACGTGCCGGTATCTCATTACCGGAAATTATACAGCCTTCTGTTCTTCTGAAATTAAGGAGAGGGGGTTCTGTACGGCAATGGTTTACCTGTATCCAGATGTACAGATAAATCAGAGGTTATTTTTAAGTAATTCTAAATAAGGAAATGAAAATGGCTTATGACATTTTTCTGAAAATTGACGGCATTGACGGCGAGTCAATGGATGACAAACATAAAAATGAAATTGAGGTGCTGAGCTGGCGCTGGAATATCCACCAGGAGTCCACCATGCACGCGGGCAGCGGTCTGGGATCCGGTAAAGTCTCCGTGACTAACCTGGACTTTGACCACTATATCGATCGCGCCAGTCCGAACCTGTTCAAGTACTGCGCCTCTGGCAAACACATTCCGAAAGCTGTGCTGACCATGCGTAAAGCAGGCGGCAATCCGCTGGAATATCTCAAATATACCTTCACTGACCTGATTGTGGCGGTTGTATCGCCCAGCGGCAGTAAAGAAGGTGAAATTGCCTCCCGTGAAACAGTCGAACTCTCTTTCAGCACCGTGAAGCAGGAATACGTGGTGCAGAACCAGCAAGGTGGCAGCGGCGGCACCATCACCGCAGGCTACGACTTCAAGGCCAATAAAGAAATTTAAGCGGTACTTTTCCGGCCCGGTAAATAGCCAGGCCGGTTTTTATTATTTGATTTTAAAGGAAATTACAGTGAATAAATGGCGTAACCCCGGTGGGTGGTTATGTGCGGTAGCTTTGTCTTTTGTCTGCCTGCTTTCCGGGTGCAGCATTGACAGCGACGACGTGCCGGACCTGATGTCACAAAGACTCGATCTGGTGATGAAGGCTTCCGATAAGGTGAATCCTGACAATCAGAAAAAAGCCGCGCCCATAGAGATACGCGTTTATGAACTGAAAAATGATGCAGCTTTCACGGCGGCGGACTGGTGGTCCCTTCAGGACAATGACAAGGCTGTTCTTGCTGATGATTTACTCCACCGCGACAGCTTTATTCTGCGTCCGGGCGAGGAGAAAAAATTGCGCCGCTCCCTCAATAAGGAAACCACCACGCTGGGGATCCTCGCCGGATACCGCAATCTGGGAAAATCGGTCTGGCGGGCTACATATAAAATTCCTGATCCACCGGAAAAAAGTTGGTACAGCCGCTTTATGCCAAAGAAAAAAGTCGAACTGGATGCTGGCATAGAGCAAAGCGCCATAGTGATTAAAGAACGGGATGAGTAAAATATGAGTTGGAATAACCGGGTGGTCTGGAGTGAAGGACAATTTTTGCTGCCACAGATGTTTCAGCAGCAGGAACGCTATCTGGAACATGTCATTCATTATCGCAGTTTGCCTCTTTCACCTTTTTTCTGGGGCTTCAATGAGTATGGTATTGGTAGTGAGGCGCTGAACATCGGAAAGCTGGTACTAACGAAGGCTTCCGGGGTATTTGCTGACGGTACACCTTTTAATGCGCCGGGGCACACACCACTCCCGCCGCCTCTGACCATCCTTCCTGAGCATCTTAACCAGTTGATTTATCTGGCTGTGCCAATACGCACGCCGAACAGTGAAGAAACCAGTTTCGACAATAACCCTGAATCACTGGCACGTTTTTCGGTACATGAAAGTGAAATCCGTGATGCCAATTCGCTGGGGCGAGGCGCGCAACTACTGCAACTTAGCCACCTGCGCTTGCGACTGTTACCTGAAAAGGCGGTGACAGACGCGTGGATCGGCCTGCCGCTGACGCGCATCACAGCGCTGCACCCCGATGGCCGGGTCGATATTGACAAAGATTTGATCCCGCCGGTAGCGAACTACCAGGCCAGCGCACTGATATGCACCTGGCTATCGTGGATCAACGATCTGATCAAAATGCGCGCAGATTCACTGGCGGAACGACTGACGGGCAGTGATAAACATGGTCATGAAGCGGCGGAAGTGTCGGATTACCTGCTTCTGCAAGTTCTTAATCGTTTCGGCCCCTTACTGATCCATATGTCGAAAACGCCGCTATCGCCTGAAGTACTCTATCGTAACCTCTGCGCACTGGCCGGAGAACTCTCTACCTACGTGCGTCCGCAAACACGCCGTCCGGAAGAATATAAAGAATATAAGCATCTGACACCCTATGCCGGGCTGAAATCAGTGGTGGACGAGGTGCAGTACCTGCTGAATGCCGTGCTTATTCGCGGGGCGCAGCGAATCACCCTGGCTGAGGGTACTTACGGCATTCTCAATGCGGTGGTTCAGCCTTCCGAACTGTCGGGCTTCAGCGCGCTGGTGCTGGCGGTGAAGGCGCAGATGTCTGCCGACGCCCTACTGCAACATTTTTCCGCCCAGACCAAAATTGGTCCGTCCGAACGCTTGCCGGAGCTGATCCGCTCGCACCTGCCGGGCCTGACGTTACAGGTGCTGCCGGTGCCGCCGCGACAGATCCCATTCCAGTCCGGGTATATCTATTACGACATCCGCCGCGATGGCGTGCTGTGGGAACATATCGCCCGCTATGGCGGCATGGCGATGCACACAGCCGGCGAGTTTCCGGGGCTGGAGATGGAACTGTGGGGAGTGCGCGATAAATGACCGACGAGATCCTGACACCGCCTGCGGCGAATACTCTGCCCTTCCAGCCATCAGCCGGGGGAGTAAAACCGCCCGACAGTGATGGTTATGATACGGCAATACAGGACAGCCTTCGCAGGGAAGAGGTCAAGGTGGTGGTCGAAGACTGCCCGGATATGAAGCTCCGGCTGGCTGACATCACCGCTGCCGTGAATCCCCTTTTAGCGGCGGCAAGCCCTCTGTTGTGCGCACTGGCGCAGATGCCCCGCGAACTGGCCCCTGCTTTTGTCGAACATTACCGCGCGCTGCTGGAACGTGAAGTTCGCCGGTATCAGACGCTGTGCGACCAGGCAAATCTGCGCCGCGAACATGTGCTGGCGGTACGCTACTGCCTGTGTACGGCGCTGGACGAAGCCGCCAACAACACCACTTGGGGACGACGCGGTGTCTGGGCCGGAAAAAGCCTGCTGGTCACTTTTCATGGCGAAAGTGAAGGCGGCATCAAGCTATTTCAGATAATTGGGCGTCTGGCCGCCAGCTTCCAGGAGCACAGCGATGTGCTGGAAATCATTTATCACATTCTGGGGCTGGGGTTTGAAGGCCGTTACAGCGTGCGGCCCGACGGGCGTAAGCAACTGGACGATATCCGCCAGCAACTGCTGACTCAACTGGTCCAGCGTCGCGATCCGATCACGCCGACGCTCTCACCGGGATTTACCGGCGCCGTCAGCGGACGGATGCGGCGCATGCGCCGGGTGCCGGTCTGGCTGAGCGCCGGAATAGCCTTGCTGGTGATGCTGACGCTGTTTGCCTTTTACAGTCACCGTATGAACCTCGCCACTGAAACCGTACAGCAGCATATCGACGCCATTGGTAAAAATCTGCCGCCGCCACCGGTTCCGGTGCATAAATTACGGCTGAAAATCCTGCTGGCGAACGAAATTGCCCGTGGCCTGCTGACGGTGGAGGAAGATGACCATCACAGCCGGGTGGTCTTCCGGGGCGACACCATGTTTGTGCCGGGGCAGAAAACGGTGAATGACACGCTGCGCCCGGTGATTGACAAGGCCGCGCGTGAGATTGCGCGTGTGGGCGGCGCGGTGACGGTGACCGGCCACACCGACAGCCAGCCGATCCACTCCGCTGAATTCCCCTCCAACCAGGTGTTGTCGGAAAAACGGGCGACGGAAGTGGCTTCACTGCTGACGTCCGGTGGTGTTCCGGTCAGCCGGATTCGGGTCGTCGGGAAAGGAGATACCGTACCGGTGGCCGATAACAGCACTAAAACCGGACGGGCGCAGAACCGTCGGGTGGAAATTCTGGTGGTGGAGTGAGAAAAATGAATAATCTGGACTGCAATGCATCGAATCATTCACCGGTATGGGGCGTGACCGAATTTCTTTTCTGGAAATTAGCGCCAAAAAAATGGGGCGGTGGTGTACCGTTTGGGCGTTATTTCAAAGATGGCTGGGTAAAACATAACCATCTTCTGATAACGTCGGCTGCCAATACATATAATTTGCCAGCACCTTTACTGGCAGGTGTGTGTTGGATAGAAGTCGGGGGGGATCCCAGTATTGTAGATATGCTGGCATTTGATGCTCGGACTATTGACTGGAGTGGGCCTGAGTGGATTGATGAACATATCACAATAACTTCGAGACCAGAAAAAACATCTTTTGGTGCAGTGAGTATGCAATTGCGAACCGCAGCCAGAACGCTTGGGCTTGATGAGTCAAAAATGGATACCTCTCAATTGCGTGAACTGGCAAATTGCCTCCAGCATGATATTTTTAATATTCAACTTGTGGCCAGACATCTTTATCAATTAGCTGAAAGAGATGAATTTCAGTCCTCCTTACCACACCTGACGAAAGAGCAGATAAGAATTATTGGTGCCCGTTATAACCGGGGTATGTCGCTTACTCTGGAGAAAATAAAGGAAGATACCAGCTATGGCAATTTTATTGTCAACAACTGGTTGCATTTCTCTAATTTACTCATCGCCCATTAGGAGTCTTCGTGAGAAGAATAATTCAGATATCAGGATGGTTGTTATTCATTATGGGTCTGATCATCATCATGCTTTTTTCCGGGAATGAGTATCAATGGATGCAGGATATGGATCCTTCGATGACAACGTTGCCTCAGGGAAATGGGAACAGAGAAATAATCAAAATGTTGATTTATTTTATTTTGATAATTGTTCAGATTGCTCTTTATTTTCTTTCAGTAGCCCGTACTGGAAGGATTTTTTCAGCTTGCGGCATTTTGCTATTACTGATTATCGCATGGAGTTCTGAACAATAATGCAAAAATTTCTCAGTATGCTGTTTTCCCGCCGCGCGCTGGCCGTTGTCGGCGTGGTGATGCTGGCGTTGCTGGTCTGGTTTATCGGGCCGCTGGTGGCGTTTGATACCCTGCATCCGCTGGCATCTGTGGGGAGCCGGGTAGTCACCATCGTTCTGTTACTGATGTTCCTCGCCCTGTGGCTGGTGAACTGGTCGATGAGCATCATTGGCGTGACGGTGCTGTGCCTGGTCATCGGCTTTGTTTCCCCCTTGCTGGCCTTCGGTGACGTTCGCCCGTTTGCGCCGCTGTGGCTGCGTCTGACGCTTATCGGTCTGATCCTGCTGACTTATGCGCTGTATGGCCTGTATCGGCTGTGGCGGGCGCTGCGTCTGGACGAACAACTGCTGCGCCGTTTCCTGCATCCGCGCGGGGAAGACGTACCGGTGGCCGGGGAAATTAAAGCCGACTTACGCACCGTCAGCCATATTGTCACTCGCGCTATTCGGCAACTGAAACAGCTGCGCGTAGACCTGCCGGGCTGGCGTAAAGTACTGGAAGGAAAACGTTTTCTGTACGAACTGCCTTGGTTCATGGTTATCGGTAGCCCCGGCGACGGTAAAACCACAGCACTGCTCAACACCGGATTGCAGTTTCCGCTGGCGGAGCAGATGGAGCAAACCGCGCATATCCTCACCGTGCCGGGCGGCGGAACGCTGCATTGCGACTGGTGGTTTACCAACGAAGCAGTGCTTATTGACACTGCCGGGCGCTATGCCCGCCACGATGACGGTGGCGAAATCAGCGCGACACAGCGCAATGCCGGAGAATGGCAGGGATTTCTTGGCCTGCTGCGCAAACACCGCCCTGGCGCACCGCTCAACGGTGTGATCCTGACGCTGAACGTGGCGGATCTGACCGCGCAGTCCCCGGCGGAACGACTGGCTGCCTGTGCGGCTCTGCGTGCGCGGCTGGCGGAACTGCGAGAGACGCTGGGTATTCGTTTTCCGGTCTATCTGGTCGTCACCAAAATGGATCTGCTGCCGGGCTTTACGGAGTATTTCCACGGGCTGACCAGCCACCTGCGCGCCCAGGTCTGGGGCTTTACTCTGCCATACAGCCGCAGGCGTCACGCCAGCGATCCGCAGTCGCTGCATGCGCTCTGTAGCCAGGAACTGGCAAACCTGACCCTGCGGCTGGATCAGGGGCTGGATACCCGGTTGCAGGAAGAGTACGACCTTAAAAGCCGCCAGCGGCTCTATCGCTTCCCGCGTGAATTTGCCGCGCTGGGTGCGCCGCTGCTGGAAGCCATTGAGCAGATTTTCCTCGACTCAAAATTTGACGCCACCCAGCTTAACAACACCCTGCGCGGCGTATTTTTTACCAGCGCCGCGCAGGCGCAGGCAGACGCCGTGGCTGACCAGTCGGGCATCTGGCAGCGTTTTGTCCGGGCGATCAAAGGGAAGGCTGATTCCCCATCCCATACCCTGCCGGACGGCAACCGCAGCTATTTCCTGCACGATCTACTGACGCAGTTTATCTTCCGCGAAGCGCACCTGGTGGAGCCGAATCTTCAATGGGCCTGGCGTTATCGCCTGCTGCGTACTGGCGGGCATCTGCTGGTACTGGCGCTGGCTTTCTGGTTGTGGCAGGGCATGCAGGGTAGCCAGCAGGGGAACAGCGGTTATCTGAATGAAATCGCCAGCCGGACGACCCAACTGGATGGTGATGTCAAAGCCTATACCGGAAAACCTGCTATGCAGCCTGTTCCGGCCCTGCTGAACCAGGCACGGGCGCTCTCTGCATGGCCGGGACTGGACCCGGACTCGCCGCCGCTGGCCTGGCGTTATGGTCTTTACAGCGTTCCGCCGGTGATGGAGAGCGTCGCATCCCTGTATGACCGCCTGCTGGACCAGTTACTGCTGCCACCGCTGGTGAAACGCATGGAATACGTGCTTTCGGATGCGATTGCGCGTCAGGACAGCAAAGCCGCCTATGACGCCCTGCATGTTTATCTGTTGCTGAACCTCGATAAGGACCACGAGGATAAATACAACGCGGCGGAGATCCACGCCTGGGTGCTGAACGACCTGGACAACCGCGACAGCGTGGCGGAGTTCGGCGGTCGCGCCGCCGTGCTGGAGCATATCGATGCCCTGTTTGACGGCAGCCGCGTGGTGCATTCGCCCTGGGAAAAAGATGAGGGGCTGATCCGCCAGGCGCGAGCCTTCCTTGACGGCCATACCAGCACCGAGCGTATCTACACTCGAGCCCTGGCTTCCATGGAGAGCGAAGCACCGCAGGAGTTTTCGCTGGTTCGCGCTGTGGGCGCGGATGCGGGAACGGTTTTTGTCCGCACGGATGGCGCGCCGCTGGATCGGGGCGTGCCCGGCATCTTCACTCGCGAAGGCTACCGGGAACTGTTCGACAAACGGCTGTCGGAGTTTGTCGCAGCCGCATCAGCGGACGACGCCTGGGTGATGGGCCGGGAAAACACGCAAAAAAAAACGGCGGATATTGTGATGAGCCAGTTGCCGGGGCAGGAACTCCCGGTTACCCGTGAGGTACGCCGCCTGTACCTGGCTGAATATGCCCGCCGCTGGCAGGATTTTCTGGCCAGTATTCACAGCATCAACAGTGCCGGGGAAGACGGCAGTCCCGGGCTGGCGTATGACCTTCAGGTGCTGCGTACGCTGGCCTCGCCGGATTCCCCGCTGATGCGCCTGAGTAAAGCGGTGGTGGAGCAGACCACGCTGGTGCCGCCGCTGGATGCGCAGGCCAGACAAAAGCAGATGGCCCAGCGCACGCAGGACCGGCTCTCCGGCAATGTGGGAAAAGCAGTGCAGACGGCAAAGCTATTGCAGGACATCCACCCGGAAGAGCGGCTAGAGAAATCACTGGTGGATGACCGTTTCGCCGCCTTGCGGGAAGTGGTTTCCGGGCGGACAGACAGCGGGCAGGGCGGCGGCGCGCCGCAGTTAAATTCGCTGCTGACGATGCTCAATGAGTATTACACCCAGCTCACCATCGCTGATAGTGCACTGGCAGCGAGCACATTACCTGGCCGCATTTCTGCGGCGGATAAACTGCAATTGGAGGCGGCAAAACTGCCCGCGCCACTGAAAAATATTCTGCTGGATCTCACGCAGCAGGGAACGCGAAAAATCAACGCTGGCACCGGTGAAGTGCTGAACGCGCAGATGGAAGCGGTGATCGGTGATGAGTGCCGCGACGCCATCGACGGGCGCTACCCCTTCACCGACAGCCCGCAGGAAGTCAGCGCGGACGATTTTAACCATATCTTTGCCAGCGGCGGCGTGCTGGATGCGTTCTGGACGAAGCAACTGGCCCCACTGGCGGACACCGCCAGCAACCCGTGGCGCTACAAACCGACCGAAGGCAACATGACGTTGCTTGGGCCGGACCTGACACCGTTTCAGGAGGCGAAACAGATCCGCAGCGTTTTTTTTAATGGGGAAGGCGGGAAAAAGTTTTCCTGGGCGATGCAGGTGCGGGTGGTGGATATGGACCCTGCCATCACCGAACTGGTGATTGACATTGACGGCCAGGTGCTTCGCTACGCTCACGGCCCGGTCAGGCCGCTGAAAGTGAACTGGCCGGGGCCGCGCAACGGCTCAATGGCGGAAATCACCGCCAGCCCGCGCATCCGCCAGGACACCTCGACGTTGCTGACTAACGGGCCATGGGCGCTGTTTCACCTGCTGGATGCGGGTAACGCGCAGGAGACGGTGGTACGGGGAACACAGCAGGTGGAGTACAGTTTTGACGGGCGGCGGGTGGTGCTGGAAATCACCGCCGGACGGGATTTTGACCCGGTGAACCGCGGGCTATTGCAACGCTTCGCCTGCCCGGAGCGAGCGCTGTGATGCGCCGGGCAGAGGTATCGGCTCCGGCGATGTTCGGCAGACTGCCGTACCAGCGGGACTACGTGCGCTGGCGGGTGAGCGCGAACGAAGGGCAGGTGTGGCAGGCGTGGCTAAACCAGCAGACGTGGCTGGGACAGGGGCGGCATATCGTGGTGCCGGACGGCGCGGATGCCGAGAAGGCCGGAACAAATGACGGCTGGATGCACCTGTCACCACGTGAGAAAACGGCATTACCGGAGCACCACCCATTGCCGTGGAGTTTTGTGCTGTCGCCGGGATTTCTCCCCATTGGCGGGCGCGATGAGTGGCTGACCGGGGTGCTGACCGCCTCGCGTGACAGTACGGGCAGGCCGTGGCCACTGGTGATTTACCAGCGTGTCGGGCGGGAATGGCTGGAAGAGAGCCTGGATGACACACAGGGCTGGCTGTACTGGCTGGCGCAGTTGACGGCAGCTCATGTCTCACCACAGACAGAACGCTGCGGTCGACTGGCGGAGCAGACAGACCAGCTCTGGGCGATGTGGCGGCCGGGGCCGCGCTGGGCGCAGTGGCTACGCGGCTTACGACGTGTACCGCAGCGTAGCCGGGAACTCACCGGCCTGCGGGACGTGCCGGTAGTGGAACTGCCCGGTGTGCGCCACCTGCCGTGGCCGGGCTGGCCGGACAAAATGCTGACGCAGGCGCAGCAGGGGCAGGGCTGGTTCTGGCAGCAGAACAGCGAGGGGCGGTATGTGGATGCGTTGCGGCTGGATATCCGGCCGCATTAAAAATAATCAGACAAGGAGTAGTGAATCATGGGGTCTTATGATAAAGCCTGTAATAACACTGGTGCAGTCAGGTTTGTACAGCAATATCTGAAAGAATGTGAATTAATCGCTAAGCAACTTGATGTGCCTGTGGAAAATATCCTGGGGCTTGCTGCAAAGGAGTCCTTTTACGGGCAGGGTAGAATCGCGACAGAATACAATAACTACTTTTCCATGCATGGTCCGGCACCTTTACAGTCAGGACAGGTTCACCCGCTGGGGAGTAATCAAGTGTGGGTTGCCACTTATACCTCTTTTTCAACTAGCGGAAAGTCCTTTGCAATCCGATTTGGTAATGCGGTCAGAAATAAAAAATCTCCGGAGCAATTTGCGCAGGCATTGATTGATTCTGGTTTTAATTCAGGTAAAAACAGTAATGGCGGCCATACCGGTTATGCTAGTGAGTTAGTGGGGGTGATTAATATGGTTAAGCGGAGAATAACATGTCCTGTAAATTAATATCAGTATTGCTTTTCATGGTTGTGTCCGTGAATTGTTGTGCTGAAATTCTTATCAGGAATGTGCCGCGGTTTGATCTAACGACTGTTAACCAGTCAGGTCTTACTGAAATACAGGCGCAGGCATTATTGGTTTTTTCACTAAAAAATGAAAAATATAATGTGGAATTGTCTGGGTTTTTTCTTGACGGTTCTCTGAAAGATAAAAAAGGTAACCTGTATCATCCTGGGTATTTTAGTTTTGGGGTAGGTTATGATTCTCCTTCCGCCGGAGCGACAGATGTGTGGGGACTATTTTCAGTTAGCCCTGTAACTGGTGATATATGGGAAGAGGATTCATGCAGGAGAATCTCATTTCCCGCGCTGCAAAAAATACAAAAAGGAATAATGAAAAAAACCGGAGCTACGTTTGCCAGTGAAGTGGTTCAGCGCAGGGGGTTGGGTTGTACGGATGAGTAGTACCTGTCATGGAATTGCCTGCCGTGACCGTGCTGGCTAGCAAAAATGTTAACGCAGGCGCAGCAGGGGCTGGGCTGGTTGTGGCAGCAGAACAGCGAGGGGCGGTATGTGGATGCGCTGCGGTTGGAAAAAAAATAATCTACCCACGAATGCTGAGAATAGCTATACAAAAATATGACGATAAACGTGTAGATGGGGAAACAAATATCCCCATGAACTTCAAGTTGATTGCTATCTGTTGACTTCAGGCTACCCTTGGTCCCGTCTGCGTTGGTGGGTAAGCAAGCATCTTCAGGTTTATTGGATATATAGCAATATAAGGAGGTGAACATGGGTGACTCTCATGATGAGGCTATTCAGCAGGCATACGATGCTTATGACGACTTAATGCTGGATAAACGATATATCAGGGACAATGATGCCTGGGGAGATTTAAGAATTGACCGTGAAAATGGTGCAATCTCATTGTTGCTGAGATGGAAATATAATTGGATAAAAAGATGGGATGCAAAAACTGATTGGACAGATATGGAAAAAAAGCCTTTCATGGAAAAGTTATTTTTGTCATTAATCAAACATGGAATAATAAGGTTATTTTATCCGTTTCTGGGAAGTCTGAGTTTGTCAGTAAGTTTAATGGTAAGGATTTATCTTTCACAATAGAAATAATTCAGACTGATCGTCATGGGTATTGGGATGTGGTGGTGTTTAAAATTGATAATGATGATCCAAATAGTTTTCGTCAGAGTTCCATTGTCTGGAATAGTCGATACGTTGAACTTGACTCTAAAGATATAGTTGCAGCAGCTAAATGTCTTGGTTCATCAAAAGTTTGCTCTAAGCAAATGGGGCTGTCTCATGAGCTTGGGCATATTATTGGATATCTTACTGATGAATACTATAGTGATGATGCAGATAAAGCAACTACACCATTCTCCGGGGATGCCAGTGCGTTAATGAATATTGGTATGGAACTGCGCTCTCGTTATATGGGAAATGTCATTGAGCGGTTAAATAGAATGGTTCCGGGTTCTAATTTTTTTGTGAAAAGCGTAAAAAAATGAAACTAATATACGCTGTGATTATTTTTTTGATAGTGGGTGGGGCGAAAAATAGCATGTCTGATATTCCTGGGTATGCTTATCTGAATGCGAGTGGTGTGTATAATGGAGTTGAAGAGAATGTTCTATTAAATAACTATGGTCAGCCAGCGTATGAATTTATAAAGCCTCGTTATAAATTAGTCGGTGAGTATTATATAGAGATTGAAAATGTCTATCGCTCAACGAATCCTGAATTCAGAAATATCCCCATCAAAGAAATGTTTTGGCATTTGCGGGGGGATTTAAATCTGACATGTTTTTTTCATTATAAAGATGGACAGTGGCAGGTTATTTCTTATTTTTTCTGGCAGCCGGGCGCTAAATTCTAATCCGATATTAAAGGAATAAATATCATGAGTTTTGTATCTACGGGTAATAAATCTGGCAGTAACGGTGGGCCAGCTATCTCCACACCACCAATAGCTGGCGAAAGTGGTGGTATAAGCCCTGGTTCAGCCGCAACCGATGTAGCTGATGCAGCCGAGCAGATGGTAGAACAGGCAGGGGCGGACCTGTTTGGTGCGTTGCCGGAACCGTCAGGTCTGGTTAAAGCCGCAGTAGCTGCTGCGCAAGCCGCAGCCGCCGCAGCAGGGATATCGGATATGGCTGGTGCAGTTCAGGATGCGGCGGCGTCGCTTGCTGCCGGTAGTCCGGGGGCGCATAACGTCACAGTAAGTGGTAGTGCGGTGCCGCCGCAGCTGCTTTTGTTTGCAGGCATGAATGGTTCGGAAGGGCTTGGAAACCTGTTTTCCTACACAGTACAGCTTAAAACCCCGGACACCCTGAACCTCGGATATGTCTCCCTCGCCGCCAACCTGCCGCTCAAGCCGATGGTGGGCAAAGATCTGTGCGTCAATATCGAACTGGACGGCGGCGGCAAACGGCATATCAGCGGCCTTGTAACGGCGGCGCGGGTGGCGGGCCATGAGGGCCGTTCGGTAACGTATGAATTACGCATTGAGCCATGGCTGAAGCTGCTGACCCATACCAGCGACTACAAAGCGTTCCAGAACAAAACCGTGGTGGATATTCTCGATGAAGTACTGGATGAATATTCCTTTCCGGTGGAAAAGCGGCTGGTGGAAAATTATCCACCCCGCGCCTGGCAGGTGCAGTACGGCGAAACCAAGGCAGGGTTAAGACGTAAGATGATAAAAGCAGCCATGGACAGAAACTACCTCGCGTCAGTCCTTGCGGGGCGGGCTTTCGTAATCTTGCCCTGCAGTGAAGGACGGTATGTGGATGCGCTGCGGCTGAAGGGGCAATACTCGTAATATATAAAATAATATTTTTCCAGATAATATTTTCGATACAAACAATTAGTATTTAATGAGAGTAAAATGACCAAGCTTAAATATGATGAGAATAGTTTGCTGGCCGAATACTATGAAAAAACAAATATTGATGGCGATATCATTATACATAAGGATGGTAGGAGGACGTATTTATTAAATCAAAATACTGGTTCGATTACGGCTGTGATAAGATGGAAGTATGAGTGGTATAAAGATAATACCGTTACAGATGACTGGACTATATGGGAAAAAGCTATTTTTATGCGAGCGATATATTTATCTGTTCAGCAGACATGGAATGGGAAAATAACTTATTCTGTTTCCGGTGAATCTGAGTTCGCTAAAAAATTTCAGGGTAAAGCTTTGCCTTTTGATGTAAGAATAATTTCTGCATCTCAGAATGAAGACTGGTTGGTTATTGCAACAAAGGTTTTGCCTGGTGCTGATTTAAGAACATATGTTGATTTTAAAAACAGTACGGTTCATGTTGATTCAGCGGACCTGGAAAAAGTAGCGAAATGTATTAACTGTAATAATACGTTGCAAGTAAATATACCTCATGAAGCCGGACATGTACTTGGTTACTTAGATGATGATTATGATTCTTCGTCTCCGTATGTTGGAGATATTAGTGGGTTGATGAATGTGGGAATGGAGCTTCGGGAACGATACCTTAAAAACGCAACTATAACGTTGAATGTCATAATGCCTGAAACTAAATTTACTTTATTGAATGTAACCAAATGAAATTTTTCTGTATTATAGTGATTTTCCTTTCAATAACTTACATAACTACAGTGAATGTTTTCTCGCCTTCTGCAGTTGCTCAATCCACCAAATATTATGAAGAAAATGATATACATGATGGAAGTAATGACATCTTTTTTATGAAGAAATATGGGCCGCCTGCTCATGAGTTCGTGAGGCCACGATATAAATTTGTTGGTGAGTATTATATCGGCTTGAATCAAACTTATCGCATAACAGATCCTGAATTTCAAAATGTTCCTATTAAGGAAATGTTCTGGAATTTGCAGGGGGATTTGAATCTGACATGTTGGTTTCATTATAAAGACGGGCAATGGAGAGTGATTACTTATATTTTTTGGCCACCAGGGGCTAGATTTTAATCCGGTATTAAAGGAGCAAATATCATGAGTTTTGTATCTACGGGTAATAAACCAGTTGGAAACGGTGGACCCGTCATCACCACACCACCAATAGCTGGCGAAAGTGGCAGTATGAGCACAGGTTCAGCCGCAACCGATGTAGCTGATGCCGCCGAGCAGATGGCAGAACAGGCAGTGGCGGACCTGTTTGGTGCGTTGCCGGAACCGTCAGGTCTGGTTAAAGCCGCAGTAGCCGCTGCGCAAGCCGCCGCCGCAGCAGCAGGGATATCGGATATGGCTGGTGCAGTTCAGGATGCGGCGGCGTCGCTTGCAGCCGGTGGTCCGGGGGCGCATAACGTCACAGTAAGTGGTGGTTCGGTGCCGCCGCAGATGCTGCTGTTCGCAGGCATGAATGGTTCGGAAGGGCTTGGGAATCTGTTTTCCTACACAGTACAGCTTAAAACGCCGGACGCCCTGAACCTGGGATACGTTTCCCCCGCGGCCAACCTGCCGCTTCAGCCCATGGTAGGCAAAGACCTGTGCGTCAGTATCGAACTGGACGGTGGCGGAAAACGGTATATCAGCGGGCTGGTGACGGCGGCGAGGGTGGTCGGCCATGAGGGCCGTTCGGTAACGTATGAATTACGCATTGAGCCATGGCTGAAGCTGCTGACCCATACCAGCGACTACAAAGCGTTCCAGAACAAAACCGTGGTGGATATTCTCGATGAAGTACTGGATGAATATTCCTTTCCGGTGGAAAAACGGCTGGTGGAAAATTATCCACCTCGTGCCTGGCAGGTACAGTACGGTGAAACGGATTTTGATTTCATCCAGCGCCTGATGCAGGAGTGGGGAATTTACTGGTGGTTTGAGCACAGCGAGAACAGCCATACGCTGGTGCTGGCGGATGCCATCAATGGTCATAAAGCGTGTCCTGACTCGCCACTGGTGGAGTGGCACCAGGAAGGGCTGAAACTGGATAAGGAATTTATCCACACCATTACGGCCAGTGAGAGGCTGCGTACTGGAAAGTGGGTGATGGACGATTTTGATTTTATGAAGCCTCGTTCGCTGCTTAAAAGTACCGTGGCTAGTCCGCGTAATACCGGTCATGCTGAATATGAGCATTATGAATGGCCTGGTGATTACTTCACTACGGGCGAAGGTGAGATGCTGACGCGCATTCGTATGGAAGCGCAGCGCAGCCCCGGCAGCCGGGCACATGGGGCCGGTCATATCCGTACCCTCATGACCGGGTACACCTTTACATTGATGAATCACCCGACGGCAGAAATTAATCAGGAATACCTGCTGGTACAGACCACGCTGTTTTTACGGGACAACGCGCAGCACAGCGGCCAGGATCAGCATTTTACCTATGTCACCACGTTTGAACTGCATCCCACCCGCGAAGTTTACCGCCCACAACGAACCCTGAGCAAACCCCACACCAAAGGCCCGCAGAGCGCCATCGTCACCGGCCCGGCAGGGCAGGAAATCTGGACGGATAAATATGGCCGGGTGAAGGTGCAGTTTGGCTGGGATCGTTACGGTAATAATGACGAAAACAGCTCCTGCTGGATCCGCGTCAGCTATCCGTGGGCGGGTAAAGGATTCGGCATGATCCAGATCCCGCGCATCGGCCAGGAAGTGCTGGTGGATTTCAAAAACGGCGACCCGGATTTACCGATCATTGTAGGGCGCACCTACAACCAGGACACCATGCCGCCGTGGGGACTGCCGGGCATGGCCTCGCAGAGCGGGATATTCAGCCACTCGCTGTATGGCGGCCCGACCAACGGCAACATGCTGCGCTTCGATGATAAAACGGGCGCGGAAGAAGTGAGGTTTCTTGCGGAGAAAGATCTGAATACCGTCGTGAAAAATAACGAAACACACACGGTAAAGGCAGATCGGACGAAAACCATCATTCATAACGAAACATCCACGGTAAAAATCGACCGCACGGAATTTGTTGATGGTAAGCATACCGAAACCATCAAAGGCAACCGGAATATTACCGTAACGGAAGGCGACCAGTCTCTGACGGTGAAAACGGGTAAACGCGAGGTGACGGTAGAAACGGGAACCTGCACGGAGACGGTAGAAGGGAATATCACCATCACGTCAAAAACCGGGGCGATACACCTTACCGCAGCAACGCAGATAAAGTTGACTGTCGGAAAAAGCACTCTTGTTATGAATTCAGACGGCACTATCACCCTCGATGGACCCACCCATCTGGCGCTAAATCCACAGTAATCCATTTCATTAATTTTCAGGGAAAAATAACAATGCAATATCTCATTAATGAAGGGCATTTCACTCTGCCGGGAAACTGGCAGGACAGCAGTATGAATATTCTGACGCCAGTACTAAGTGCGGTTGCCGGAGCAAATGTAGTTGTCACTCGTGAAATATTGCCGGAAGGCGCGCAGTTTGATGACTATCTGGCGGTGCAGAAAAAGAAATTCCGTACCGAACTGTCGAAAATGGTGTTCACCGTAGAAGAACGCTGTCATGTGCAGGAGCGCCCGGCGGAATACTGGGAATTTAGCTGGGATAACAAGGGGGTGATGATACAGCAGTTGCTGCTGGTAATCCTGAACGAGCGACAAGTACTGACGCTGACCTATTCCTCAACGCAGGCGCTGGCAGAGGAGGATCGTAAAGCGATGCGGGGAGCATTATTGAATTTTTGTTTTGGAATGCCACAGGATAAATAACCCAGCCAGTTCAGCGGGAAGGACGAACAGATGACGGAAAAAAGCGCGCAGGAGAAGTTAGCGGAGCTGGATCAACGGGACAGTAATGCCGAAACAGTGGAGAGTATTGCTACCACAGGACATATTGCCAGTACTGGAATAATGGCTGTCAGTATGGTGGGAGCAACGGCAAAGGTAGGACTGGCAGCCGCAGCAGCAAACACCTGTGCAGCCGGAATAGCCAAAGCTGTTGCAGGATTTGGAGGCCCTTTGATTGCCGGACTGGTTGGCGGGATGCTGGGGGGATGGCTGGGCACCAAAGCAGGTGACTGGTTCATGGATACCTGGGGTAAAGATCACGCAGTTTCCGGCCCAACAGATATACCTGCGTGTGTGGGTCATCACATTGTTCATAACAATTCCTTTCTGGGTGCTATTGGTGGGTTAATCGGTGGACTTATTGTAGGGATTGCAGTGGGAGCTCTGGTTGTCGCTACAGGGGGCGCGGCATTGGGTGTGCTGGCTGCCACCGTTGCTGCCGGGGCCGGGGGATTAGCTGGTGGATTTGTCGGTGGCGCAGCGATGGTAATTGGTTCCCGCTGGGCATCTGAAACCGGACAGATTGTAGAAGGCTCTCCTAATGTTTTTTTTGAAGGAAAAGCGGTAGCTCGCGTCACTGATCCGGTTGAATGTAGTAAGGATCCGGGCAGTCCTCCTCCACAGATAGTGGAAGGGAGCAAAATTATTTCCGTCAACAGCCTGCCGCTGGCGCGTAAGGGCCATAAAATTACCTGCTCGGCAGTTATTCAGGAAGGATGTAAAACCATTACGGCTGATAAGACGACCGGACAGTATGGGCCGATTAATGCCGATATGACGGTGCTGGAGCAATCTGTTGTATCAAGTCTGGAAGTGTTAACAGCTCTATGGGGAGCAAAGCAGTTAAACAGAGCCGCAAATGAGCGTATCAGTCAGGGGTTCAGCGATCCGGTGGATACCGGAACGGGTGAATATCTGGATTACCGAACTGATTTCAACTATCCGCATATTTTACCGCTGACGCTGAAACGTGCTTATACAGGCCGACATCCGGTTAGTGGTTTGCTGGGCAGTCGCTGGTTGTGTAACTGGTCGCAGTTTCTGGAGTTCGATTGCAACGGGAAAAACGTCACCTACTTTGATGCTGAGGGGCTATGTCCGGCCTACTCCACGGAGCAGGCACCATACAGTAGCCGTAACCTGCTTGTCCCGCACTATCGCCTCCTGGGAAACCGTGAGCGGGCTATTATCTTCGACGAATACTCACAATTGGGTTATATCTTTACGCCCATCTCCCCCGGCGCACGCCGCCTGCGGCTAACGGCAATAAAAGACCGCAACCGCAACGAAATTCGCTTCACCTATAACGTCATCGGCCAACTGACAAACGTAACCCACAGCAGCGGCCTGAATCTGCGGGTGATGTGTGGCCCGCAGGGGCAGATATTTCGTGTGATCGACGAGTCAGACGGAAGCGAGCTGGTGCGCTATGACTATATCAGTCACGGCGATGAACAGCGACTGAGCGATGTGCAGACCCGCTTTAATGGCGCGTTGCATTATACCTATACCGAACAGGGCTGGCTGAGTTCCTGGCGCGACAACGGCCCGACGCACTTCCACCTGCGCTATGACGATGAAGGCCGGGTGACTGCCACAGGCACACAGGAAGGCCTGTATAACGACACCTTCCGCTACTTCCCGGAGGAGCGCAGAACCGATTACACCGATGCCACCGGAGCCACCACCACGCTGTGGTTCGATGAGTCCTGGCTGCTGAAAAAACAGCGTGACCCGCTGGGGCGTATCACTGAATGGGAGCGTAACGAATACGACCAGCCGCTGTGTATTCGCCAGCCGGGTGGGCGCATTACTCAGATAAAACGCGATTATGCCGGGCGTATCCTGAGCGAAACGGACGAGAACGGGCGTAAACGTGAATGGCAGTGGGATGAATTTTGTCAGGTTACGGCATACCAGGACCACCGCACCACGGCGGCGTACCACTATAACGCCGAAGGGAATCTTATCCGCCGGGAGGTGAACGGGCAGAACTGGCAGTACCGTCATACCGAAGACGGTCTGCTCAAGGAGATACAGTACCCGGACGGCAGCCACGAACAGTGGAGCTACAGCGCTCACGGTGGCCTGCTTTCCCATACCGATGGTGAAGGCCGCACAACCCATTACACGGAAGACCGCTGGCTGCGGCTGACGGGGCTGGTGGATGCTGAAGGGCGCAGCGTGAACTGGCAGTACCGCCCCGGTGCCGATAACCCGCATGAGAAACTGAGCGCAGTAATCCGGGCCGACGGTGGCGCTGAAACCTTCCGCTATGATGGTGAAGGCAAAATCACTCTCCACACCGGGGCCATGGGCCAGACCACGCGCTACCGCCACGGGGCGTTCGACCTGCTGCGGGAAGTGGAAGACGCGGGCGGGCAGCGGATACTTTGCGACTACGATGGTGCCGCAAGGCTCACGCAGCTTACGCGCAGCGGCAACCAGCAGTGGCGGCTGTACTACGATGCGGCGGGCCAGATGGCCGGGGAGGAGGACTGGTCGGGACGCAGAACCGTCTATATCCGCGATGAACAGGGCAGACTGGCAGAAAAACACCGCCCGGACGGCAGCGTATGGCGCTATGCGCGGGATGAATATGGCCGGGTGGCGACCATCAGCGGCGAGCATCAGAAACTGTGTTATCAGTACGACCGCCATGACCGGATGGTGAGCGCGCAGGTGTATGAGCGCAGCGACGCCGGTGAAGCAGGTTACACGCTCACCAGCGAAGTGACACTGGAGTGGGACGAGCATCACCGTCTGGTGGCTGAAGAACAGGACGGCCAGCGCACGGAGTACCGCTATGATGAGGCAGGGCGGCTGGCGGGCACCACTACGCCGGACGGGGAAACACAGAGAGAATACGACGCTTCGGGTATTCTGACGGGCTACCGCAGCAACGGCCACCGGATGGACTTCGGTCATTCCCCGGCAGGTCTGGAAAAAAACCGGCGTTACCGGCCGGAGGATGAGGAAAGCTGGCTGGCACAGACGCCGCTGAACCATGCGGTATATATGCAGGAGCAGGGATACGACGCCTGCGGGCGTACGGCATGGCAAAAACAGGGCGCAGAGCGGCTGGCAGGCAGCCACCAGAGCGTGGCGTCGTGGCGACCGCTGGGCGAACACCGCTACGCGTGGGATAAATCGGGCCGCCTGACCGGGCATGAAGTGTGGTCGAAAACGCGTACGGAGCGGGAAACGCGTTACCAGTATGACGCCCGCGACCAGATAACCAGCGTACTGCGGCTGGACGCTGACGGCCCGGCGCAGGAAGAGCGCTACCGCTATACGGTAAATGAGCAGATAGCCGAAAGCCGGATAAACGGCATTCTGTCGCAGCACCAGTACAGCCGTGAATGTGTGACACAGGCGGGCGACAGCCGCTACGAATACGACGGCTGCGGCAGGGTGATAAAGCGCACCGAACAAAAACGCGGCTTCCGCCCCCAGGTGTGGCGCTACCGCTGGGATGACTTCGACCGGTTACGCGAGATAAAGACACCGGACGGTGAAGTGTGGCAGTACAGCTACGACGCCTTTGGCAGACGCACAGCAAAACGTAACATCGTCCGGGCAGCGTGGAAACGACACCCTCACGCCATCAGCGAAGTACGTTACCAGTGGCAGGGGATGGCACTTTCCGCCAGTGAGAAACGGTATGCAGACGGCAGTCCGGCACTGCGGGAGCAGTGGCACTACCGTGGCGGGTTCGAACTGCTGGCAAAGGAAAGCCGGGCAGCGAATGACGACATCAGCCATTTTTACCCGATAGTGACCGGCCCGGACGGTGCACCGCAGGAGATGTACAGCGCGAACGGGCGGAAGGTGTGGACGAAACACCGCAGCCTGTGGGGGCTTCCGGCAGCGAACGACTCGCCGGACAGTGAGCGTGAAAGCTGCGATGCGGGGTTCATGGGCCAGTGGCAGGATGAGAAGAGCGGGCTGTGGTATAATTTACACCGCTACTACGACGCCGGGACGGGGCAGTATTTAAGCCAGGATCCGCTGAAACTGGCGGGCGGGCTGAACACGCAGTCATATGTGCATGACCCGGTGGGCTGGTGTGATCCGTGGGGGTTGGTCGGTTGCCCTTTAAGTTTCTATAAAGGGAAAGCCGATGATTTAGGTAAAAATGGCAATGTATCTGAACAATTAAAACCTTTAAAAAGAGGCTCTAAGGAATGGAATGAAGCAGTTAAGGCTATGAAAGAGGCTGTTAGTAATGGTGAGAAGTTTCAGGTAAGGGTGGAGTCAAGCACTGATGCAAAAATATTCTTGAATGAAGCTCAAGGAAATATGAATCGTTATTCAATGAATACCAATTCCGGAAGGGCTGATGGTGCATCTAAATATCCTAAAGGATATGAGCAACATATGCGTTCAGCACAACAAGAAGGGTTTTTAGATCTTTCGCATATAAAATATTATAATAATGGTACTGATGGGCATATATTTTATGATATACCTAACTAATTTGTTAGATAAGGATTGTTATGAAAAATAAATTTTCTTTCGCAGGGTTGGCGGCAGAGAAAAGAGATTTTAATGTTTTAGATAAAGAAAAGATTTTTTTCTCTATGCGTGATGTTATCCGTAGGGGTGTTAATGCTCTCTGGGTGAGTGATTTTTCTGAGTTGGGCCTTTTGATGACTGATGATGAATACTATATAGCAATTAATATTGTCGTAAAAAAAGGGAAGGAATGTTTTTTTCGAGAGAATTTAGTTTCGAGTTTAAAGGGAAGTTTGTTAGATTATTTGAAGGGAGAAATTGATATGGTATCGGGCTGTTCAAGGCCTTTTATCATATCCCCATTGTTTACTGAAAAGCCAAATTATGTGATTTTAATTACAGAGGAGGCAGGTATTATTTATTATAAATAGCATCCTATTTAATCTATAAGGCTACCGCAGCAACAGGGAAAGATCACGGTGTGCCGTAGGCACAAAGATGCAAAACGGGACGTTTTGCATGTAATAAGCATAAGCTTGTGAAGAGATGGTGGCAGGCCCTCCGGGATCTGCTGTCGGAAGTCGGTCCCAAACAACCCCGGCTGCTGTGGTAAAGAGCCATGGTAGTGAGCGCAGGGGGAACGATCAGACGAGATCTGATCCTATGTGAGATACAGTGAGATGAGTAAACCCGAACCTGTGTTGAAACGTCGTTAGTCCTAAGTGACATCAAAACCGGAGGTTTCGTGATACCGCCGGGATTAATTTACGGGTGAATTCCGAATGCTGCGTGAATGGTGTCCGGCGTAAAGCAGGCATGACGCTGTATCAGGCTCTCTGCAGGAACTACGGGAACCGGTCGTCGCAATGTCAAGAGAGAAATACAAATAACCGAAATTATGAGTATGAGAGTATCGATGTGCGAAACCGGGGCAGAGCTGTTCGTAGTAGTGAGGAAGCGTTTGTAATGAACGTGGAGCGAAGGGACAGCGTCGGGCAGTCTGCATCACAGCCCAACTGTAGGCAGGAGGAGGCTGTGTGTGAACAGACAAAACCGTTTCAGGTCAGTAAATTGCATGTGGTGGAAGCGTACCGGCGGATAAAGGCGAATGCCGGAGCTGCCGGAGTGGATAACCAGACGCTGAAAGATTTTGAGCGGGATCTGAAAGGAAATCTGTACAAAATCTGGAACAGGTTATCGTCGGGAAGCTGGATGCCGCCGCCAGTGCGTGCGGTGGAAATTCCGAAGAAGGATGGCAGCAAAAGACTTTTAGGAATACCGACAGTAAGCGATCGAATAGCGCAGATGACGGTGCTGGTAACGTTTGAACCATTAGTGGAGCGTTATTTCCTGAATGATTCATACGGATACCGGCATGGAAAATCAGCGCTGGATGCAATAGCAGTCACCAGAAAACGTTGCTGGCAATACGACTGGTGTCTTGAGTTTGATATTAAAGGGTTATTCGATAATATCCCCCACGATTTATTACTCAGGGCAGTGGATAAACATTGTGTGGATAAATGGGTAAGACTGTATATTCGCCGGTGGCTGACAGCGCCGGTGCAGATGCCGGATGGAACACTAAAGAAAAGAAATAAAGGTACGCCACAGGGTGGAGTCATCAGCCCGGTACTGGCGAATTTATTTCTGCACTATGTGTTTGATAAATGGCTGACGTTACATTATCCGGAAATTCCCTGGTGCCGTTATGCAGATGATGGATTAATTCATTGTGGCAGTAAACAACAGGCAGAGGAATTACTGAATAAGCTGGCAAAACGTTTTCAGGAATGTGGACTGGAATTACATCCGGAGAAAACGAAAATAGTTTACTGCAAAGACAGCGAACGACAGGCGAACCATGAAACAGTGCAGTTTGATTTTCTGGGGTATACGTTCAGAGCGCGAAGAGCACGTAACCACCGGCGGGGAAACCTCTTTACGAGTTTCAGCCCGGCGGCGAGTAACCGTGCGCAGAAAGGCATGATTGGAAAACTCAGGAAACTGTGGATCAGACGCAGGGTGGAGATGAGTCTCGAAGATATTGCGAAGTGGCTGAATCCGATAATATCGGGGTGGCTGAATTATTACGCGAGATACCACAAATCAGCGATGAAGAAAGTATGCAGATATATTAATCTGACGCTGATTGCGTGGGCGAGAAAGAAATATAAAACCCTGCGGTATAGAAAGACGAAGGCGTGTCAGCTAATGGAAAGGCTGTCAAAAGAGAAGCCAGAGTTGTTTGCCCACTGGAAAGCAGGACCAGGAAGCTCGTTTGCCTGACGGGAGCCGTATGAAGCGAGAGTTTCACGTACGGTTCTGCGAGAGGCTGTCGGGGAGGTTCCGGTGGCCTACTCACTTAACGCTGCTTTTTTGTACTAAACAATTCGCATTTTATGTTTAAAAATTGAGATATTCCTTATTACCTGAAGCTGTTTTTTATTGCTTATACATGATCAAATACTCCTTACATAATTAAGGAGAACAAAATGGAACTTAAAAAATTGATGGGACATATTTCTATTATCCCCGATTACAGACAAGCCTGGAAAGTGGAACATAAATTATCGGATATTCTACTGTTGACTATTTGCGCCGTTATTTCGGGTGCAGAAGGTTGGGAAGATATAGAGGATTTCGGGGAAACTCATCTCGATTTTTTGAAGCAATATGGTGATTTTGAAAATGGTATTCCTGTTCACGATACTATTGCCAGAGTTGTATCATGTATCAGTCCTGCAAAATTTCACGAATGCTTTATTAACCGGATGCGTGAATGTCATTCTTCAGATGACAAAGACGTCATCGCGATTGATGGAAAAGCACTTCCACACTCCTATGATAAAAGTGGTCGCAGGAGAGCGGGCTTTCGTAGTCATACCCCAACTCTCCCCGGCCCTAAACACAACCCCCACTCACCACAACCTAAACTCATCCGCATCCCGCCATGCCGGAAACTTTTCTCTATATTCCCTTAACACCGCCATCGACAGCTCCGCATCAATGCACGTTGCCTGATGCGCGTCGGCAGTAGCGATAATCTCGCCCTGTGGATTAATCACCCGGCTGTCACCGCGATAATGGCAGCCGTTGCCATCGCTGCCGACGCGATTGCATCCCGCCACATACGCCTGATTCTCAATCGCGCGGGCTGTCAGCAATGCCTGCCAGTGCAGAGAGCGCGGTGCAGGCCAGTTGGCGACGTAGATGGCGAGGTCATAATTGTTGAGATTGCGCGACCACACTGGAAAACGTAAGTCGTAGCACACCAGCGGCAAAATACGCCAGCCGCGCCATTCCACAATCACTCGCGCATTGCCCGCTTTATAATGCAGATGCTCATCTGCCATTCGGAACAGATGACGCTTATCATAAAAATGTACCGTGCCGCCCGGTTCAACCAGCAAAAAGCGGTTAACCGAACCAGACTCCGTTTGTAATGCAACACTGCCTGCAATCAGCGCATTGCACTGCTGCGCTTTGGCTGTCATCCAGTTCACTACGTCATCTTGTGCTAGCGACGAAGCTGCCGCTTCCATGGCAAAGCCGCTGGTAAACATCTCCGGTAGAACGATCACATCGCGTCCGGTAATACCTTCCAGTTGACGATCAAAATGACGCAGGTTGGCAAGACCATCCATCCACACCAGTGGTTGCTGCAAAAGCGTAATCTTCAAACCAGGCACGGTGTACAACTCCTTTATGCGAAGGGTTTTATAACTTTAACACCTTATCAGGCAGTTGCCTTAGCGCAGAATAAATTGATAACAAATGCTGATATTGGAAATATCTGATTTGCAAATTATCGTGTTATCGCCAGGCTTTAGGAGGTTAATAACATGGGCAGGATAAGCTCGGGAGGAATGATGTTTAAGGCAATAACGACAGTCGCCGCACTGGTCATCGCCACCAGTGTAATGGCGCAGGATGATTTAACCATTAGCAGCCTGGCAAAGGGCGAAACCACCAAAGCTGCATTTAATCAGATGGTACAAGGGCATAAGCTGCCAGCCTGGGTGATGAAAGGCGGGACTTATACCCCCGCACAAACCGTGACATTGGGAGATGAGACGTATCAGGTGATGAGCGCGTGCAAACCGCATGACTGTGGCTCGCAACGTATCGCTGTGATGTGGTCCGAGAAATCTAATCAGATGACGGGGCTGTTCTCGACCATTGATGAGAAAACCTCGCAAGAGAAACTCACCTGGTTGAATGTGAATGATGCGCTTTTGATTGATGGTAAAACGGTGCTATTCGCGGCGTTGACCGGCAGCCTGGAAAATCATCCGGATGGCTTTAATTTTAAATAATTAGCGGATAAAGAAACGGAGCCTTTCGGCTCCGTTATTCAATTATGCGGCTTCAACTTTCCGCACTTTCTCCGGCAACTTTACCGGCTTCGTCGCCAGCTCTTCCGGATCAAAGTCATCAACGTTAATACTGCGCAGACGACTCTCTTCAGCTTTCACAAGAATAGCGGCTTCATCTTTATCAATCAGCCCCTTCGCCAGCGCGTTATGCGCCAGTTCATCCAGACGGGTAAACGGCAGGTTTTTACCCAGCTCTTTACAGATCCGCTGATGAATTGGGTCGGCGGCAATCACATCCACCAGCGCCTCTTCCAGTAAACCAACCGGGTTATGCTCGCTCGGCGTCAGGTACTGACCGCGACCAATACGTGAACGGGTGGCGTTAGGCACTTGTAAAATCTTCGCCACCTTATGATCCAGCTTGTCAGACGGTGCCAGATAATGGCGTCCGGTCGGGAAGATCACCACATTCAGCAGCCCGGCAACCACGCGGTTCGGGAAGTTTTGCAGTAAATCATCCATCGCCTGTTCAGCCTGATACAGCGCATCCTGTACGCCCCAATGCACCAGCGGCAGGTCGGCTTCATTACGGCCTTCGTCGTCATAACGCTTCAGAACGGCAGAGGCGAGGTAAAGCTGACTTAAAATATCACCCAGACGTGCCGAGATGCGTTCGCGACGTTTCAGGCTGCCACCCAGCACCGCCATCGAGACATCAGAAAGCAGGGCGAGGTTGGCGCTCAGGCGGTTCAGGTGCTGATAATAACGTTTAGTGGCATCGCCGGTTGGTGTGCTGCTGGTTAAACCGCGCGTCAGGCCCAGCCAGAAGCTGCGAACTTTGTTACTGCCGACGTGGCCGATATGTTTGAATAGCAGTTTATCGAACGCGTTAACGTCATTGTTCTTCGCCGCTTCCATCTCTTCCAGCACGTACGGATGGCAACGAATCGCTCCCTGACCGAAGATCATCATGCTGCGGGTCAGAATGTTAGCCCCTTCAACGGTGATGGCAATCGGTGCGCCCTGGTAAGCTCGTGCCAGGAAGTTGCTCTGACCAAGCATAATGCCTTTACCCCCGGTGATATCCATCGCATCAATAATCGACTGCTGCCCACGGTGGGTACAGTGATACTTAACGATAGCCGACAGCACGGCAGGTTTTTCACCGAGCATAATGCCGTAGGTAATCAGCGATGCCGCAGCATCCATCACGTAGGCATTACCGGCAATACGCGCCAGCGGCTCTTCAATCCCTTCCATCTTACCGATAGAGATTTTGAACTGACGGCGAATGTGCGCATACGCGCCCGTTGCCAGCGCCACCGACTTCACGCCGCCGGTTGAGTTGGAAGGTAGGGTGATGCCGCGCCCCACGGAGAGACACTCCACCAGCATCCGCCAGCCTTGCCCGGCCATTTTTGGTCCGCCGATAATGTAGTCGATCGGTACGAAGACATCTTTGCCGCGCGTCGGCCCGTTCTGGAACGGTACGTTCAGCGGGAAGTGTCGACGACCAATTTCCACGCCTGGCGTGGTGGTCGGGATAAGTGCACAGGTAATGCCTAAATCTTCTGCGCCACCCAGCAGTTTTTCCGGGTCGGAAAGTTTAAACGCCAGCCCAAGCACGGTCGCAATTGGCGCGAGCGTAATGTAGCGTTTGTTCCAGGTCAGTCGCATCCCCAGCACCTGCTGGCCCTGCCACTCGCCCATGCAGACAATCCCGGTATCCGGAATCGCGCCCGCATCGGAACCCGCTTCCGGGCTGGTCAGTGCAAAGCAAGGGATCTCCTGACCACGCGCCAGACGCGGCAGATAGTGATCTTTCTGCTCATCAGTGCCGTAATGTTGCAGCAGCTCGCCCGGGCCTAATGAGTTCGGCACACCGACGGTAATCGCCAGGATCCCGCTCACGCCGGAGAGTTTTTGCAGCACACGAGACTGGGCATAAGCCGAGAACTCCAGTCCGCCGTACTCTTTTTTGATAATCATCGCGAAGAAACGATGCTCTTTAAGGTACGCCCACAACTCCGGCGGCAGATCCGCCAGCTCATGAGTAATCTGGAAATCATTCGCCATCCGGCAGGCTTCTTCTACCGGGCCGTCGAGAAACGCTTGCTCTTCTGCGGTCAGGCGCGGCTGCGGATAGTTATGCAGCTTTTTCCAGTCCGGCTTACCCTGGAACAAGTCGCCTTCCCACCAGGTGGTGCCTGCATCAATCGCTTCTTTTTCAGTGCGTGACATCGGTGGCATCACCTTACGGAATCCACGAAATACCGGCGCAGAAATCATCGACTTACGCATAGGCGCAAAGTTAAACGGTACGAGGATAATGGCCAGAGGCACCAGTACCCACGCCGACCACAGACCAGCGACGCCGAGGGCGGCTGTCCAGGCGAGCAAAATCAGACTGCTGATAAATAAGCTCACGCGGTGATAGAACAACGCGCCGAGCAGGACAACCGTAGCGAGAATACTCAAAATCATCATAACGAAAAGCCCCTTACTTGTAGGAGGTCTGACCACTTGTGATGATATGGTTGTAGTGGATGTAAAAACATTTAGCAATGTGTTTACAATACAATTACAACAAAGCTCACATTGTTGCTGTTTTTATCCGCACTTCAGGTCAAAAAGTCCTGGTCATCGCACCTGCCCGTACTTCTCGCTTTTGGCGGTATCCGGTACACTGCATTTTGTCTATTACATTTATGCTGAAGGATATCCTCATGTACCAGGATCTTATTCGTAACGAACTGAACGAAGCGGCGGAAACGCTGGCTAACTTTTTAAAAGATGACGCCAATATTCACGCCATTCAGCGCGCGGCGGTCCTGTTAGCAGATAGCTTTAAAGCCGGAGGTAAGGTGCTTTCCTGCGGTAATGGCGGTTCCCATTGCGACGCCATGCACTTTGCCGAAGAGTTGACCGGTCGCTACCGTGAAAACCGTCCGGGCTACCCGGCGATTGCCATTTCTGACGTTAGTCATATTTCCTGCGTCGGTAACGATTTTGGTTTCAATGATATTTTCTCCCGTTACGTTGAAGCGGTAGGTCGCGAAGGCGATGTACTGCTGGGGATCTCCACCTCCGGTAACTCTGCAAACGTGATCAAAGCGATCGCGGCGGCGCGTGAGAAGGGGATGAAAGTGATCACCCTGACCGGTAAAGACGGCGGTAAAATGGCTGGCACAGCGGATATCGAAATTCGCGTACCGCACTTTGGTTATGCCGACCGCATTCAGGAGATCCACATTAAAGTGATCCATATCCTGATCCAGTTAATTGAAAAAGAGATGGTTAAGTAAGTCTGGCGTAGGCTGGATAAGGCGTTTACGCCGCATCCGGCACTTGTGCGCTGATGCCTGATGCGACGCTGACGCGTCTTATCATGCCTACAAATCTGTACCCGAACCGTAGGCCGAATAATGCGTTCACGCCGCATCCGACCTGAAAATTCTTAAATCAATCTTCGCCGGGGGCCATGCGCTCCCGCTGTTGTGGAGGTTACCCATGTGCGAATTGCTCGGGATGAGCGCTAACGTCCCTACCGATATCTGCTTTAGTTTCACCGGTCTGGTGCAGCGTGGTGGTGGAACCGGGCCACATAAAGATGGCTGGGGCATTACCTTTTACGAAGGTAAAGGCTGTCGCACATTTAAAGATCCGCAACCCAGCTTTAATTCCCCTATCGCCAAACTGGTCCAGGACTATCCAATCAAATCCTGCTCGGTAATTGCTCATATTCGCCAGGCGAATCGGGGCGAGGTGGCACTGGAAAATACTCATCCGTTTACCCGCGAGTTATGGGGACGCAACTGGACTTATGCCCATAACGGGCAACTGACGGGGTACAAGTCACTGGAAACCGGCAACTTCCGCCCGGTAGGTGAAACCGACAGCGAAAAAGCCTTTTGCTGGCTGCTGCATAAATTAACGCAGCGTTACCCACGCACACCGGGCAACATGGCGGCAGTGTTTAAATATATCGCCTCACTGGCGGATGAACTGCGGCAGAAGGGCGTTTTCAACATGCTACTTTCGGACGGACGCTATGTAATGGCGTATTGCTCGACCAATCTGCACTGGATCACCCGCCGCGCGCCGTTTGGCGTGGCAACGTTGCTGGATCAGGATGTGGAAATCGACTTCAGCTCGCAGACCACACCGAATGATGTGGTCACGGTGATTGCGACACAGCCGCTGACGGGCAATGAAACCTGGCAAAAGATTATGCCAGGCGAATGGCGCTTATTTTGCCTCGGGGAGCGTGTAGTTTGATGCCAGCTGTGGCTGCACCACTTCATGGCTCAACGGCTTGCTGACGACGTAACGGCCATTGACCACAGAAACGGTCGGTGGCTTACGGGTCTGTTCAAAGTAGTCGTAGCCCGGCTTCAGTTGCTCCCAGAAGTCCTTAAAGTTGGAATATTTATGGCGCTGCATGTTGGCGTCGGTCATGCGGAACGGGTAAATACTCACTTGCACGCTTGGCTGACCAAATACCAGCGCACCAGTAACGAACTGGAAGATCTCATCAATACCCTGATTGGTCATCGCGTAGCAGCCGATGGATACACAATCGCCGTGGATCATCAGGTATTTCCCTTCATAACCATGCGCACGGTCATAAGCATTGGGGAATCCAATATTAATCGCTTTGTAGTAACGGCTGTCTGGTTTTAACTGATTACGCTGGACGCTATAAAACCCTTCCGGGCTTTTGAAATCGCCCTGACGCTGTTTAGGCCCTAAGCCGCCGGAATATTTACAGATTTTATAACTATCGAGCAGTTGATATTGCTCACCCATTTTGACGTAGAGATCGAGGGTGCGCTCTTCCTTGAAGATCTGGATGTAGACAGGGGAGCCCATCAACTGCTGCTTATACTCTTTGCTCACTGGCGTGGTCGAGCTACTGCTGCCCAGCAAACCGGCAAACGAAACGCACGGGATCAACAACATCGCAAGAATTAATGCGATTTTACGCATACTGCTTATTCCTTGATAAAACGGTTACACACGCCAGGACGGCAAAATGGATCCCAAATCGGAATAGTCTGGATTTGGAAGGCTCACATTATCACCAAAAGAGTTTTACGCAAGCCTGTCGGCGCAGGGTTTACAAATTTCATCGGAAGCGGGCTTTACCCAAATAGCGCCGCGTGAGTTCCAGTTCTCTCAAATCGTAAAAGTTTATCGGTAAGTTTGTAAATCAGGATCCAGTCCGGTTCAACATGAGCATCGCGATAACCTTTCCATGAACCTTGCAGCGGGTGGTCTTTATAAACAGCTGGAAGTGGTAAAGTATTATTGATAAGAAGCGTCATAAGATATTTCAATTTATTCATATCCTTATGACGCTTTTGTGCAAGTTTTACATCCTTTGAAAATTGTCCCGAGTATTCAATATCCCTTTGAATCATATTTAAATTCCTAATTGATCAAATAAATCATCGGCGTCTTTGGCCTTATGAACATCAACGCCAGCTTCGCTGTTTTTAATTGATTGAATGGTTAATTGATTAGGCTCGCGTAAATCAAACGGCAATGCCTTTTCACGCGCGACTTTTGTGAGGGTTATGCGAACCAGGTCAGAGATGGTCAGCCCCATCCCGGCCAGTACGTCCGCCGCCTGATTCTTCAGATCTTCATCGATTCGGGCGCGAACAAACGCGTTAGCAGCCATTGGGGTATCTCCTGTGCTGTATATTTATTCAGCTTGAATTGTAGCTCAAATGAGCAACAACGACAATCCATGAGTAATTTAATAAACGGATGTTTTTACATAATTAACTGAAATATATTTATTAATTTTATAATAATGGTTTATTAAGTTTGTTCAGGTACGGGCCGGGATACACTGCAACATCAATGCATGACCAGCCATTATTGAGAATGTCTTTGCCGTCGATTCCCTCTTTTGTGTTGTCGGGATTATTGTTGCTTTGCTTGCCGTTTTCTTCATTTGCCAGCGCCACCGCATCACATATCTCTTTCAGCTACGCCGCCCGCCAGCGGATGCAAAACCGTACGCGATTGCTAAAGCGATACCACGCGCATCTGAAAAAACAGGCCAGCTACATTGTGGAAGGCGATGCACAAAGCAGAAGGGCGCTGCGCCAGCACAACCGGGAGCAGATAAAACAGCATCCTGAGTGGTTCCCTGCACCGTTGAAGTTGAGCGATAAACATTGGCAGGCGCTGGCGGAAAACAACCATTTCTTAAGCAGCGACCATCTGCATAACATCACCGAAGTAGCGATTCACCGTCTGGAGCAGCAGCTTGGTAAGCCTTACGTTTGGGGAGGTACGCGGCCTGATAAAGGCTTCGACTGCAGCGGGTTAGTTTTTTATGCCTACAACAAGATCCTCGAGACGAAACTCCCGCGCACGGCCAATGAGATGTACCACTACCGCCGGGCAACGATTGTGGCGAACAACGACCTGCGCCGGGGCGATTTGCTGTTTTTCCATATCCACAGCCGCGAGATTGCCGATCATATGGGCGTGTATCTGGGAGACGGTCAGTTTATCGAGTCGCCGCGCACCGGGGAAACCATTCGGGTAAGTCGGTTAGCTGAACCTTTCTGGCAGGATCATTTTTTAGGCGCGCGGCGGATTTTGACGGAAGAGACGATTTTGTAAATGGGTAATATTGACGAACTGGCAACAGGTCGGATGCCACGCGGCATCCGACCTGTTTACATCTGGGCTGAAAACTCACGTTCTAAGACATCAATAATGAGCTGGTTTTTTGAAATGGAATGTTGTCTGGCGACGATGGTCAGCCGCGAATCGATGTGATGCGGCACACGAAGCGTCAGGCGTTTTTGCTCTTCTTCTTCACGAAAAGGGGCAATACCGTCCTCTTCACAATCCGCCATCCACTCATCCAGAGCGCTTTCGCCTTCACGATATAATGCCTCAATACTTGTGGCTACAAAGTCACAATAACCGTTTACATTGAGGAACTTGCCGCGAAATGCGTTGATATCGGCTTCAAATGTCACTGCGGCTGGTTGACCTTTAATTGTGATAATGTTCGATGCTTTATTCATAATCTACCCCTACACAGTTAACAAACCACTCCTTAAGACCTGCTACTGCGCCTTTATCCATCACATTCTTTGGATGCGGCTCATGTGTGCTGAATTTGGTCGTTCCAATCTGAAATTTTCGTCTGGAGCCGTTGTTATTTTTTATTGATCCACCCACCGCTTTAATGAGAGCAACAACATCATCCCATTTAATTCCAGATTTTGGCGGCTCCGTCATTACATCGTCGAATGTTTTTCTATGACGAGAGCCTAGCGCGCTGACCTTAATCATACTATCAATCCATGACGTCATTGTATGGTGTCATCGTAGTCTCTTTGCAGTGTGACGTCAATTAATGGTGTCAGGTGCTGCAAAGTATGGAAAAGAATCCTCAATCAACTCAACGCCCCCATAATCTTCAACTCCAGCTCGTCCGGCACTTCGTTATACGACAGCACATGCAACCCCGGCGCAAACAACTTCGCATAACGCGCCAGCAAAGGGCGCAACTGCGGCGGCACCAGCAGCACCGGGTCTTTACCTGCGGCTTTCATCTGCTCCTTCACCTGCGGCATCGTGCTCTGGAACTGGTTGAGCATATTCGGGTCCACCGGCACGCTATCGAGCATCACTTTGCCAGCCTGTTGCGCCTGATTCACCACGTTGGTCAGCAGATTTTCCAGCTCATTATTCAGCGTATACACCGTCAGCTCCTGCTTGCGAACGAACGGATGGGTAATGCTGCGCCGCAGTGCCAGGCGCACATCGGCCGCCAGCAGAATATGATCTTTGGTGACGGTACTACTGGCGACCAGCACGGTGGCGATGGTGACGATATCGCGCAGGGAAACGCCTTCGGTCAGCAGCGCCCGGTACACTTTCAGCAACTGGCTGTAATTCAGCGCCGCACTCAAATCCTCTGCCAGGCGCGGTGCCATCGACGACAAACGGTTATGCAGCTGAGTAATATCGTCATAGTTAAACAAATCAGGAATATAGCTGCGCACAATCTTATTCACATGTGTGGCAATTACGCTGGCACTGTCGATCACCTGATACCCCATATCCAGCGCCTTCGCCTTCTGCGCGGGCTGAATCCAGGTCACCGGCATCCCGTACGCCGGGTCGTTCCCCAGCACGCCGTCAATCTCGCCGTAGGTTTCGCTGGAGGGCAGGGCCATCAGTTTATCCGCCGGAATATCCGCTTCATCAGCCTTAATGCCGTTGATGAAAATGGCGTACTGACTGGGCTTGAGGCGGAAGTTTTCGCGAATGCGGATCTCCGGCAGCAGCACGCCGTTGCCGTCGGAAATCACCTGCCGCACGCCGCGAATCCGCTGGGTGAGCGGGTTACCCTGCGCTTTGTCCACCAGCGCCACCAGCTTGTAACCGAGGCTTAAACTGATGGGCTCGATCAGCGGAATGGTTTCCCAACTGACCTGTTGATCGCTGGTTTCAGTGATGGTGCGGGTCAGCGTTTCGAGGCTTTTCTCTTCCGCCTCCGCCGCCTGCGGGCGTTTGCTCATTCGCCAGCCGGTAAAACCAAGCAGGGCGCTGAACATCAGGAACGGGAAGTGCGGCATTCCCGGCACCACCGCCAGCACGAACATAATCCCGGTGGCGGTGTAGAGCACCGACGGGCTTGCCAGCAACTGGTGGCGCACGTCATGGGCAATATCGCCGTTGTCGCTGACGCGGGTGACGATAATCGCCGCCGCGGTGGAAAGCAGCAGGGACGGGATCTGCGCCACCAGGCCGTCGCCGATGGTCATCAGCACATATTGCTGGAAGGCGGCATCGGCGCTCAGGTTGTATTTGAAGATCCCGATACAAACGCCGCCAATCAGGTTGATCGCCAGAATCATCATCCCGGCGATGGCATCCCCGCGCACAAACTTCGATGCCCCGTCCATCGCGCCGTAGAAATCGGCCTCGCTGGCAACATCTTTGCGGTGGGTCTGCGCCTGCGCCTGGTTGATCAACCCGGCGTTAAGATCGGCGTCAATCGCCATTTGCTTGCCGGGCATCGCGTCCAGGGTAAAGCGGGCAGAAACCTCGGAAATACGCTCAGCCCCTTTGGTGACGACAATAAAGTTGATAGTGAACAGCGTCAGTAAATCCGAGCGTGAAAGCATTATCGCCGCGCTGCACGGGCAGTCGATTTTCAATGGCGGCGGGCTGTCGCCGTTAAATAAAATCAGCCCGACGCATCCGCTGAAACCTGCCACCGTGGCGGTGCCGGAAGAGACGGAGAAAAAAGCGCGCGACGTCAACGAGAAAACGGCGCTACTGAAGAAGAAGTCCGCCACTGAGCTTGGCGAGCTGGCGACCAGTATCAACACCATCGCCCGCGATGCGCATATGGAAGCCAATCTGGAGATGGAGATTGTCCCGCAGGGATTACGCGTGCTGATTAAAGATGACCAGAACCGCAATATGTTTGAACGCGGCAGCGCGAAGATTATGCCGTTCTTTAAAACGCTGCTGGTGGAGCTCGCGCCGGTATTCGACTCGCTCGACAACAAAATTATTATTACCGGGCATACCGATGCGATGGCCTATAAAAGCAATATTTACAACAACTGGAACCTTTCGGGTGACCGCGCGCTTTCGGCTCGTCGGGTGCTGGAAGAGGCCGGGATGCCGGAAGATAAAGTGATGCAGGTGAGCGCAATGGCGGACCAGATGTTGCTGGACGCGAAAAATCCGCAAAGTGCGGGTAACCGGCGCATTGAGATTATGGTGCTCACCAAAAGCGCGTCCGATACGTTGTATCAATATTTTGGTCAGCATGGGGATAAGGTGGTGCAGCCGTTGGTGAAAAAGCTGGATAAGCAGCAGGTGCTTTCGCACCGAACGCGTTAAATGCTGAATCTTTACGCATTTCTCAAACTCTGAAATCACTGTATACTTTACCAGTATTGAGAGGTGAGCAATGCGTAAAATCATTCATGTGGATATGGACTGCTTTTTCGCCGCGGTGGAGATGCGCGACAATCCCGCCCTGCGCGATATCCCTATTGCTATTGGCGGCAGCCGCGAACGCCGGGGGGTGATCAGCACCGCCAATTATCCCGCGCGTAAATTTGGCGTGCGTAGCGCAATGCCAACCGGCATGGCGCTCAAACTGTGTCCGCATCTCACCTTGCTTCCAGGGCGCTTTGACGCCTACAAAGAAGCGTCAAATCATATCCGCGAAATCTTCTCTCGCTACACATCGCGTATTGAGCCGCTGTCGCTGGATGAAGCTTATCTCGACGTCACCGACAGCGTACATTGCCACGGTTCTGCGACCCTTATCGCTCAGGAAATCCGCCAGACGATCTTCAACGAGCTGCAACTGACGGCGTCTGCGGGCGTTGCGCCGGTCAAGTTTCTCGCCAAAATCGCCTCAGACATGAATAAACCCAACGGTCAGTTTGTGATTACGCCGGCGGACGTTCCGGCATTTCTGCAAACCTTACCGCTGGCAAAAATTCCCGGTGTCGGCAAAGTCTCGGCGGCAAAACTGGAAGCGATGGGGCTGCGGACCTGCGGCGATGTACAAAAGTGTGATCTGGTGACGTTGCTTAAACGCTTTGGCAAATTTGGCCGCATTTTATGGGAGCGTAGTCAGGGGATTGACGAGCGCGACGTTAACAGCGAAAGGTTGCGAAAATCCGTTGGTGTGGAACGCACGATGGCGGAAGATATTCATCACTGGTCTGAATGTGAAGCGATTATCGAGCGGCTTTACCCTGAACTGGAGCGTCGTCTGGCAAAGGTAAAACCTGATTTACTGATTGCCCGCCAGGGGGTGAAATTAAAGTTCGACGATTTTCAGCAAACCACTCAGGAACACGTCTGGCCGCGGCTGAATAAAGCTGACTTGATCGCCACTGCGCGTAAAACCTGGGATGAACGCCGTGGCGGGCGGGGTGTGCGACTGGTGGGGCTGCATGTGACGTTGCTGGATCCGCAAATGGAAAGACAACTGGTGCTGGGATTATGAATAATATACAAATAAGGAACTATCAGCCTGGCGATTTTCAGCAACTATGCGCTATTTTTATTAGAGCGGTTACGATGACCGCCAGTCAGCATTATTCACCACAACAAATTGCCGCCTGGGCGCAGATTGATGAACATCGATGGAAAGAGAAACTCGCGAAATCACAAGTGCGGGTTGCTGTGATTAATGCACAACCGGTTGGTTTTATTTCCCGCATTGAACATTATATCGATATGTTATTTGTTGACCCTGAATATACTCGCCGTGGGGTTGCCAGCGCTTTGTTAAAACCTTTGATTAAGTCTGAATCCGAACTTACGGTGGACGCCAGCATAACCGCAAAACCCTTTTTTAAACGTTATGGTTTTCAGACAGTTAAGCAGCAGCGCGTTGAATGCCAGGGAGCGTGGTTTACTAATTTTCATATGCGATATAAACCGCAACACTAAATCCAGCTTGCAATGAAAATAACGCCCGCCTAGTATGTGCGCGTTTTCTTATTCCACAAACTGCAAGGAGGTAAATCATGAAAAATCCTTTATCAATGACTCTTTGCAGACCTTTCCAGGATTAATTCTTTTTTTCTTGCCCTGGATTCGTCTGCCATTTCCTGATTTTTATATTTATATACTCTAAATAATTCGAGTTGCAGGAAGGCGACAAGCGAGTGAATCCCCAGGAGCTTACTAAAGTAAGTGACTGGGGTGAACGAACGCAGTCGCAGTACATGCAACTTGAAGTATGACGAGTATAAATGGAATGATACATGGGCAAATATATTCGTCCCTTATCCGATGCGGTATTTACCATCGCATCTGATGACCTGTGGATCGAGAGTTCAGCGATCCAACAATTACACATCACGGCAAATTTACCCAACATGCAGCGCGTAGTGGGGATGCCAGATTTACACCCCGGACGCGGCTATCCGATTGGCGCAGCGTTCTTCTCCGTAGGCCGTTTTTACCCGGCACTGGTCGGCAATGATATCGGCTGCGGTATGGCGCTATGGCAAACAGATATTCTCGCGCGTAAATACAACGCCGATAAGTTTGAAAAGCGATTATCTGCGCTGGATGACGTTGCTGAAGAAAGCTGGCTGGAGGAAAACCTGCCGTCAGCGTTTGCACAGCATCCGTGGCGCTGCGCGCTTGGCTCTATCGGTGGCGGTAACCACTTTGCAGAACTGCAACAAGTTGATCAAATCATCGACGCGGAACTGTTTGCACTGTCAGGTCTGGATGCGCAGCATCTGCAACTGCTGGTCCATAGCGGCTCGCGTGGTTTAGGGCAGTCTATTTTACAGCGGCATATTGCCTCGTTTTCGCATCATGGTTTGCCTGAAGGCAGTGACGACGCGCTACAGTATATAGCGGAACATGACGATGCACTGGCGTTTGCGCGTACTAATCGCCAGCTGATCGCTTTGCGCATAATGCAACAAGTTAAGGCCAACGGAAATTCGGTTCTGGATGTGGCGCATAACTTTGTTAGCGCATGTCGAATCGGCGATCAACAAGGATGGTTACACCGTAAAGGTGCCACACCGGATGACAACGGTCTGGTGATTATTCCCGGTTCACGCGGTGATTACTCCTGGCTGGTTCAGCCCGTCAGGAGTGAGGAAACATTGCATTCGCTGGCGCATGGGGCAGGGCGTAAATGGGGGCGCACCGAGTGTAAAGGGCGTCTGGCAGCGAAATACACAGCGACGCAGCTCTCACGTACTGAACTTGGCAGCCGGGTAATTTGTCGCGATAAACAACTCATCTTTGAAGAAGCGCCACAAGCTTATAAATCGGCTGAAAGCGTGGTGCAATGTCTGGTGCAGGCTGGGTTAATTATTCCTGTCGCGCGACTGCGTCCGGTGCTAACGCTCAAAAACAGTGGAGGGAAAAAAGGATGATCTTGCTGCAACTCTCCTCAGCTCAGGGGCCGGAAGAATGTTGTCTCGCAGTGAAAAAGGCACTGGACAGGCTGATTAAAGAAGCTGCCCGACAAGACGTCGCGGTAACGGTGCTGGAAACAGAAACGGGTCGCTACTCTGACACACTGCGTTCGGCGTTGGTTTCACTTGATGGCGACAACGCATGGGCACTAAGCGAAAGCTGGTGTGGCACTATCCAGTGGATTTGTCCGAGTCCGTATCGCCCTCATCATGGGCGCAAAAACTGGTTTCTGGGCATTGGGCGTTTTACTGCAGATGAGCAGGAGCAATCCGATGCGATCCATTATGAGACGCTGCGTTCGTCGGGGCCGGGCGGTCAACATGTCAATAAAACCGACTCGGCTGTGCGCGCCACGCATCTGGCATCCGGTATTAGTGTGAAGGTTCAGTCAGAGCGCAGTCAGCATGCTAACAAGCGACTGGCGCGATTACTGATTGCCTGGAAGCTGGAACAACAGCAACAGGAAAATAGTGCGGCGCTGAAATCGCAGCGGCGAATGTTCCATCACCAGATTGAACGTGGCAACCCGCGACGGACGTTTACAGGGATGGCTTTTATCGCTGTGTAATTGAGGAATGTCACCCGCCGTTTTCTTCGTGAAAGCGGCGGGCAAAAATGAAAGGATTCGTCATGTTTATCGGTCATCTTCCGGCTGGATATTTAATAACTTGTACTTTAGTGAAACGCCTACCGCTGATTTCTCGTCATGCGCGGTGGGCGATGGTTATTGGCTTAGTCGGGGCCGTTGCACCCGATTTTGATCTCTTCTGGTGTTATCTGGTGGATAACGGGCAACGACATCATCATCTTTACCCGTCTCATTGGCCATTATTATGGTTTGCTCTGCTGGCGGCGACATTAGTCTGGGCCGCAATTGCGAAGAATAAACTTCCGGCGTGGTTGGGCGTGGTGTTTTGCCTGAATAGTATCGCGCATTTATTACTCGATACGCTGGTCGGTGATATCTGGTGGTTGATGCCTTTCGTTAACCAGCCATTTGCATTCTTTCATATTACAGCGGTACATCATCCGTGGTGGCTCAATTTTTTATTACACTGGTCTTTTTTACTGGAACTGGCATTAGTAGCTGCCGCCATTGCCATGTGGTGCAGGCGTAATGCTAAAATGGTAAATGTAAAACGCGTGAAAAAATGATTCTGACTTTAAGCGGCGTAACATGTTTCCTGGGGAAATTCTCCCGTGGCTAAGTATGTTTTCCTGACTTTGCCCCAGGCTCTGAACATATAAAAATTCTGCTTTTCACCCTTAAGTTCTTTCACGGATTCCAGCGCAAAACTTTCTTTGGTGATCAGAAATTCTCCCCATGAAATATGGTCGCAGCTATATAAATATGCGACCTTTTCATGAGTTTCATAATGTTTTGTTATTTCGATATAGATAGCCATTGGCTTCAAACAGTAGTCCACGCCCGCAGGCGTGGACATTATTGTAATTACTTCGCCGGAATTTCTTTCAGCAGTTCAGTCAGTAGTGTCCAGTAATGACCTACGCTTTCGATGTGAACCTGCTCATCCGGAGAGTGCGGACCGGTGATGGTTGGCCCGATAGAAACCATGTCCATTTCCGGATACGGTTTTTTGAACAGACCACATTCCAGGCCCGCGTGAATAATCTGGATGTTCGGCGTCTTGTTGAACAGGCGCTGATAGGTTTCACGTACCAGATGCATCACCGGAGAATTAGCGTCCGGCTGCCAGCCAGGATATGCGCCTTTCGCTTCGGTTTTCGCGCCAGCCAGTTTACCCAGCGAATCCAGCATGCTCACCACGTAGTCTTTACCGCTGTCGATCAGAGAACGGATCAGACAGTGAATTTCTACGTTGTTGTCGGTCATGGTCACGACACCGACGTTCAGGGAGGTTTCAACCACACCTTTTGCCACGTCGGAGTTGCGGATCACACCGTTCGGGGTGGCGTTCAGCAGACGAATAAAGGTATCGCGAGATTTCGCAATCAGGGCAGCTTTATCGTTCGCAACAGAGTCCAGCAACAAGGCCAGATTTTTCTCTTTCTCTGCCAGCTCGTTTTTCAGGATCTCCTGATAGGTATTCACCAGAGATTTCAGGGCGTCGACTTTATCAGCTGCGACAGCAATCGTCGCAAAGGCTTCACGCGGGATGGCGTTACGCAGTGTGCCACCGTTGAAATCGATAAGGCGCAGGTCCAGTTCTTCTGCATGTCCCGCCAGGAAGCGCACCAGCAGTTTGTTGGCATTACCCAGGCCAACGTGGATTTCACCGCCGGAGTGACCGCCTTTCAGACCTTTTAAGGTTAACTTGAAGGTTTCAAAACCAGCCGGAACGGCTTCACGATCTAAATGCAGGTTGGAGGTGAAGTCGATACCCCCAGCACAACCCATGTAGATTTCACCTTCTTCTTCGGAGTCGGTGTTAATCAGAATGTCAGCCTGCAACCAGTTGCTCTGTAAGCCGAACGCCCCGTCCATACCGGCTTCTTCGGTCATGGTTAGCAGCACTTCCAGCGGGCCGTGAACCACGTTTTCGTCAGCCAGAACCGCCAGTGCAGAGGCCATACCAATGCCGTTATCCGCGCCCAGCGTGGTACCGCGCGCTTTAACCCATTCGCCATCAATATAAGGCTGGATAGGATCTTTAGTGAAATCGTGCACGGTATCGTTATTTTTCTGCGGCACCATATCGAGGTGGGCCTGCAAGACGACTGGTTTACGATTTTCCATACCTGCGGTAGCAGGTTTACGAATCAGGATATTACCCACCTGATCGCGTTCGACATGGAAACCTTTCTCTTTTGCCCAACCAACAATGTATTCAGCAAGTTGCTCTTCATGATAGGACGGGTGAGGAATAGAACAGATTTTGGCAAAAATATCCCACAGCGGCTGTGGAGATAATTGAGACAGTTCAGACACGTTAAGTCTCCTTGTCGATCACCCGCAAAACAGTATTGCAGGTCACAGGGTTAGCAGAAAATGTTGTCAACACAAGACAGGCTTGCGAGATATGTTTGAGAATACCACTTTATCCCGCGTCAGGGAGAGGCTGTGCGTAAAAAGACGCGGACTCATGTGAAATACTGGTTTTTAGTGCGTCAGATCTCTATAATCTCGCGCAACCTATTTTCCCCTCGAACACTTTTTAAGCCGTAGATAAACAGGCTGGGACACTTCACATGAGCGAAAAATACATCGTCACCTGGGACATGTTGCAGATCCATGCACGTAAACTCGCAAGCCGACTGATGCCTTCTGAACAATGGAAAGGCATTATTGCCGTAAGCCGTGGCGGTCTGGTACCGGGTGCGTTACTGGCGCGTGAACTGGGTATTCGTCATGTCGATACCGTTTGTATTTCCAGCTACGATCACGACAACCAGCGCGAGCTTAAAGTGCTGAAACGCGCAGAAGGCGATGGCGAAGGCTTCATCGTTATTGATGATCTGGTGGATACCGGCGGTACTGCGGTTGCGATTCGTGAAATGTATCCAAAAGCGCACTTTGTCACCATCTTCGCTAAACCGGCAGGTCGTCCGCTGGTTGATGATTATGTTGTTGATATCCCACAAGATACCTGGATTGAACAACCGTGGGATATGGGCGTCGTATTCGTCCCGCCAATCTCCGGTCGCTAATCTTTTCAACGCCTGGCACTGCCGGGCGTTGTTCTTTTTAACTTCAGGCAGGTTACAATAGTTTCCAGTAAGTATTCTGGAGGCTGCATCCATGACACAGGCAAACCTGAGCGAAACCCTGTTCAAACCCCGCTTTAAACATCCTGAAACCTCGACGCTAGTCCGCCGCTTTAATCACGGCGCACAACCGCCTGTGCAGTCGGCCCTTGATGGTAAAACCATCCCCCACTGGTATCGCATGATAAACCGTCTGATGTGGATCTGGCGCGGCATTGACCCACGTGAAATCCTCGACGTTCAGGCGCGTATTGTGATGAGCGATGCTGAACGTACCGACGATGATTTATACGATACGGTGATTGGCTACCGCGGCGGCAACTGGATTTATGAGTGGGCCACCCAGGCGATGGTGTGGCAACAAAAAGCCTGTGCGGAAGAAGATCCACAACTCAGTGGTCGTCACTGGCTGCATGCGGCCACGTTATACAACATTGCCGCCTATCCTCATCTGAAAGGGGATGACCTGGCCGAGCAAGCGCAGGCTTTGTCAAACCGTGCCTATGAAGAGGCCGCCCAACGTCTGCCGGGCACGATGCGGCAGATGGAGTTTACCGTACCAGGCGGTGCGCCCATCACCGGCTTTTTGCATATGCCGAAAGGCGATGGCCCGTTCCCGACGGTATTAATGTGTGGTGGTCTGGATGCGATGCAGACGGATTATTACAGTCTGTATGAACGTTATTTTGCCCCGCGCGGCATTGCGATGCTGACTATTGATATGCCGTCGGTGGGCTTTTCTTCAAAATGGAAGCTCACCCAGGACTCCAGCCTGTTGCATCAGCACGTCTTAAAGGCGCTGCCTAACGTCCCGTGGGTGGATCACACCCGTGTCGCGGCCTTTGGTTTCCGTTTTGGCGCTAACGTTGCTGTGCGTCTGGCATATCTTGAATCGCCGCGTCTGAAAGCGGTTGCCTGTCTTGGTCCGGTAGTTCATACCCTGTTGAGTGATTTTAAGTGCCAGCAACAGGTGCCGGAAATGTATCTTGACGTTCTGGCGAGTCGTTTGGGGATGCATGATGCTTCCGATGAAGCGTTGCGTGTGGAACTGAATCGTTATTCATTAAAAGTGCAAGGATTGCTGGGCCGTCGCTGCCCAACGCCAATGTTATCAGGCTACTGGAAGAACGATCCGTTCAGCCCGGAAGAGGACTCACGCTTAATCACCTCATCATCTGCTGATGGTAAATTGTTAGAGATTCCATTTAATCCGGTGTATCGGAATTTTGACAAAGGTCTTCAGGAAATCACGAGCTGGATCGAAAAACGATTGTGTTAAAAATTTGCTAAATTTTACCAGTTTGGTAAAACAGGTGCATCACAACAGGAGATCGCAATGACGTTACCGAGTGGACACCCGAAGAGCAGATTGATCAAAAAATTTACCGCACTAGGCCCCTATATTCGTGAAGGTAAGTGCGAAGATAATCGATTCTTTTTCGATTGTCTGGCTGTATGCGTCAACGTGAAACCAGCGCCGGAAGTGCGTGAGTTCTGGGGTTGGTGGATGGAGCTTGAAGCGCAGGAATCCCGTTTTACTTACAGCTACCAGTTTGGTCTGTTCGATAAAGCAGGCGACTGGAAGAACGTTCCGGTAAAAGATGCCGAAGTGGTTGAGCGACTGGAACATACCCTGCGTGAGTTTCATGAGAAGCTGCGTGAACTGCTGACGACACTGAATCTGAAGCTGGAACCGGCGGATGATTTTCGTGATGAACCGGTGAAGTTAACCGCGTGAGTGAAAAGTGCCGGATGCGCCGCATCCGGCAATCTCCATTAAAACTGATAGGTCATCCCAACCGCGACAATATCATCATTATTAATATTTAATTTGTTATCGCTGTCCAGTTGGTTGATTTTATAATCAACAAACGCTGACATATTTTTGTTGAAATAATATGTAGCACCGACATCAATATAATTGACCAGATCCTCATCACCGATGCCCTCAATATCTTTCCCTTTCGATAAGACATAACCCAGCGATGGACGCAGGCCAAAGTCGAATTGGTATTGAGCGACTGCTTCAAAGTTCTGCGTCTTATTGGCAAAGCCGCCAGAGATTGGCGTCATTTTACGCGTTTCAGAATAGAAAGTTGCCAGGTAAATATTATTGGCATCGTATTTCAGGCCTGTTGCCCATGCTTCTGCACGCTTGCCCGTGCCACGGCTTTGCAGGTTCTGCTCGTTGGTGCGATCGGAGTTGGTATAGGCCCCACTAATGGCAAAATCGCTGCCGCCAAAGTCATATGTCAATGACGTGCCGAAGCCATCACCGTTTTGCTTTTTAACGTCGCGGTTTTCGTTTTTTCCTTGATATTGCAGGGTTAAGTTCAGACCATCGATAACGCCGAAGAAGTCGGTGTTCCGATACGTTGCCAGACCGCTGGCGCGTTTGGTCATAAAGTTGTCGGTCTGCGCGGAGGAATCGCCGCCGAATTCCGGGAACATATCGGTCCAGGCTTCCACGTCATACAGCGCCCCCAGGTTACGACCATAGTCGAAAGAACCCAAATCTTTATATTTCAACCCGGCAAAGGCAAGACGCGTTTTTTGCTGAGCAGTATCACTCTCTGCTTTATTTCCGGCAAACTCTGCTTCCCAGCGACCATAACCGGTCAGTTGATCGTTAATTTGTGTTTCGCCTTTAAAACCAAAACGGATATAACTTTGGTCGCCATCTTTACTGTCATTATCGCTCATATAATGCATGGCTTTAACTTTGCCATAGATATCCAGTTTATTACCGTCTTTGTTATATATTTCTGCGGCCTGTACGGATGCCGATGCCACAATGCCCATCACCACTAATGCCAGAGTGCTCTTTTTCATTTTCATTCCTGATTTTAATTAACGCGCGAATATTCAGCGGGAGAGCCCCGTTGAAAACAGGAAAGTTTTTAACCTGAGATTGTTAAAGATATATTACAGATTAATGATATTCTTAAAATGTGGTAATTTATTAAATCTGTAATAAAAGCGTAAACAACTGCCGCTACGCTTGCTGATCCCGCGCAACAAAACGCCATGCTTTGCTTGCAGATGGTTGGCAACCGGCGACAGTCCTGCTAAAACGTTCGTTTGATATCATTTTCCCTAAAATTGAATGGCAGAGAATCATGAGTGACAGCCAGACGCTGGTGGTAAAACTCGGCACCAGTGTGCTAACAGGCGGATCGCGCCGCCTGAACCGTGCCCATATCGTTGAACTTGTTCGCCAGTGTGCGCAGCTACATGCCGCCGGGCATCGGATTGTAATTGTGACGTCGGGGGCGATTGCCGCCGGACGTGAGCACCTGGGTTACCCGGAACTGCCAGCGACTATCGCCTCGAAACAACTTCTGGCGGCGGTAGGGCAGAGTCGACTGATTCAACTGTGGGAACAGCTGTTTTCGATTTATGGTATTCACGTCGGACAGATGCTGCTAACTCGTGCTGATATGGAGGACCGTGAACGCTTCCTGAACGCCCGCGACACCTTGCGTGCACTGCTCGATAACAACATCGTTCCGGTAATCAATGAGAACGATGCTGTCGCAACTGCAGAGATTAAAGTCGGCGATAACGATAACCTTTCGGCTCTGGCGGCGATTCTGGCAGGTGCCGATAAACTGTTGTTGCTGACCGATCAAAAAGGTTTGTATACCGCTGACCCGCGTAGCAATCCGCAGGCAGAACTGATTAAAGATGTGTACGGCATTGATGACGCACTGCGCGCGATTGCTGGTGACAGCGTTTCAGGTCTTGGAACCGGCGGCATGAGCACTAAATTGCAGGCCGCTGACGTGGCTTGCCGTGCGGGTATCGACACCATTATTGCCGCGGGCAGTAAGCCGGGTGTCATTGGTGATGTGATGGAAGGTATTTCCGTCGGTACGCTGTTCCATGCTCAGGCGACTCCGCTTGAAAACCGCAAACGTTGGATTTTCGGTGCGCCGCCTGCGGGTGAAATCACGGTAGATGAAGGGGCAACCGCCGCCATTCTTGAACGCGGCAGCTCCCTGTTGCCGAAAGGCATTAAAAGCGTAACCGGCAACTTCTCGCGTGGTGAAGTCATTCGCATTTGCAACCTCGAAGGTCGCGATATCGCCCACGGCGTCAGTCGTTACAACAGCGATGCATTACGCCGTATTGCCGGACACCACTCGCAAGAAATTGATGCAATACTGGGATATGAATACGGCCCGGTTGCCGTTCACCGTGATGACATGATTACCCGTTAAGGAGCAGGCCGATGCTGGAAAAAATGGGCATTGCCGCGAAGCAAGCCTCGTATAAATTAGCGCAACTCTCCAGCCGCGAAAAAAATCGCGTGCTGGAAAAAATCGCCGATGAACTGGAAGCACAAAGCGAAAGCATCCTCAATGCTAACGCCCAGGATGTTGCTGACGCGCGTGCCAATGGCCTTAGCGAAGCGATGCTTGACCGCCTGGCACTGACGCCCGCACGGCTGAAAAGCATTGCCGATGATGTGCGCCAGGTGTGTAACCTCGCCGATCCAGTGGGGCAGGTGATTGATGGTGGCGTGCTGGACAGTGGCCTGCGCCTGGAACGCCGTCGCGTGCCGCTGGGGGTGATTGGCGTGATTTATGAAGCGCGCCCGAACGTGACGGTTGATGTTGCTTCGCTGTGCCTGAAAACCGGTAATGCAGTGATTCTGCGTGGCGGTAAAGAAACCTGCCGCACTAATGCTGCAACGGTAGCGGTGATTCAGGATGCTCTGAATTCCTGCGGATTACCGGCGGGTGCCGTGCAGGCGATTGATAATCCTGACCGTGCACTGGTCAGTGAAATGCTGCGTATGGATAAATACATCGACATGCTGATCCCACGCGGTGGGGCTGGGTTGCATAAACTGTGCCGCGAGCAGTCGACGATTCCGGTAATCACAGGTGGTATAGGCGTATGCCATATTTACGTTGATGAAAGTGCAGTGATCGCTGAAGCATTGAAAGTGATTGTCAACGCGAAAACTCAGCGCCCGAGCACGTGTAATACGGTAGAAACGTTGCTGGTAAATAAAAACATCGCAGATAGCTTCCTGCCCGCATTAAGCAAGCAAATGGCGGAAAGCGGCGTGACATTACACGCTGACGCAACTGCGCTGGCGCAGTTGCAGGCAGGCCCCGCGAAGGTGGTGGCTGTTAAAGCCGAAGAGTATGACGATGAGTTCCTGTCATTAGACTTGAACGTCAAAATCGTCAGCGATCTTGACGATGCCATCGCCCATATTCGTGAACACGGTACGCAACACTCCGATGCGATCCTGACCCGCGATATGCGTAATGCCCAGCGTTTTGTCAACGAAGTGGATTCCTCCGCTGTTTACGTTAACGCCTCTACGCGGTTTACCGACGGCGGCCAGTTTGGTCTGGGTGCGGAAGTTGCGGTAAGCACACAAAAACTCCACGCGCGCGGCCCAATGGGGCTGGAAGCTCTGACCACCTACAAGTGGATCGGCATTGGTGATTACACCATTCGTGCATAAATAAAACCGGGTGATGCAAAAGTAGCCATTTGATTCACAAGGCCATTGACGCATCGCCCGGTTAGTTTTAACCTTGTCCACCGTGATTCACGCTCGTGAACATGTCCTTTCAGGGCCGATATAGCTCAGTTGGTAGAGCAGCGCATTCGTAATGCGAAGGTCGTAGGTTCGACTCCTATTATCGGCACCATCAAGAAAATCAATAACTTAGCTTAACTTCTCTAAGAAATTGTATCTTCTGTTATCACTTACAAACGCCTATACGTTGTTATGGGCTTTGGTAGTGTAACACGTATGGGCGAGTAGTTCCCAGGCTCAACCTCGTAACAAGTTCCTTTGAAGCTGGAAGACGTGCCACCGTCTCTAAACCTTCTACCAAAACTCTTAGCAAGATGTTCCACACCTGGCGCGGTGTCCAATGATGCTACACGTCGTGAGACGTTGCAGAGGATAAACAGGCTAAATGATGGGAAGAGTTTTAAGTGCAATAGTGGATTAAAGCCCACCTCTTCAAAACCTAACTTGATCGGGAAAGAATCAAGCTCTAGCACGGTTTCGTCCACCGGAGTACAACGGGTGCCTGATAAGAGAAGAACTGCTAAGACTTCATAGCTTTTGTGAAAAAGCCCTTTTTAGTGGATACGCCTACGGCGCTTATTTTTTGGTATAACCATCAAAGGCGCTTTATGGCTCCTATTGTCTTGAAAATGTATCTTTACTTGTATTGTGTTTTATGCGTAGTCTCCCTGTGTAGTATGTAACTTGTTAATTTTCATATGAATACAGAGGCACACGATGAAAAACATTGCAGCTATCAAACGTAATAACCGCAAGATTCACGCTCGTAAGTTCCTGTCTACGCCAGAGGGAAAAGCCTGGCTAGAGCGTAAACAGAGAGAGAACGAAGAAAGAAAACTCCTTAGTGAGTTGAAATGGCTTAGAGAGGATTTCTGAAAATCTCCAGAGCGCAACAGGACGCATTCTAACGCTGTTTTCATTGCTTGGTATAGGGGTGTATAGGTGATGTGTGTTTAATGCGTCTGTGAGCTTGTTTTGTGCCTTATTTTGCATTTTCATAATGCAGGAGAGAACACGGAAAGCCTTAAAATTAATTATTGGGGTATTTAAGGCTATTTTTAGGGTATTTAAGGGTATTAAACTTGATTTAATTGGTTAAAATATAAACAGATAGTTCTGTATCTTATTGATTTATAAGGTTATTTTTAAATAAAGGTAAATAAAAATAAATAGCCATAAATAGCTATAAATACATCTAAATACCTATAAATCCCTTTGAATACATATGAAGCCCCTCCCTTATGGCTAGATTGCGAGAGGTGCTTAACGCGATTTTCAGCGCCCCCCGATCTGGAAAATCCAGAATCCCCAAATATCAGCAAGGAATTTTCTTGCGTAATCAACATCGTTTTTACCTATTAAATCATTACACAGAAAGCCTTTCTGTAATGTCTCTCACTAAACTTTCACTAAACACGAGAATGATCGGTTTTATGTCGGATCAGATGCTAGAAACAGCACCACGTCTCACAAGGGCTGTAAGCGATGAAACCAGTGTTTATGCGGGTGCAGGTCAAAATATAGGCCAAAATCCATTTAACATAATAAACGTAATATGCACTAAGGAACACATAGAACGCCTTGAATTGATGTATCAGGGGAAAAGTGATGGATTTTTTACGTAGGAGCACGAGAGGGCTTCTGTTGACTTTTATATGTTATGAAATATAATTAAAGGTTTTTTTTGTTTTTATCGTGTGATGTAGTGGATTACACAGGGGAATAGATTAAATGGTGTTCTGTTTATACAGGTTTATTTGTTAGATCAACAATTTGGCATTTCTAAACAGATGTTTGAACGTTGCCAAATGTATTGACAACACAAGAAAAGGGCTTGCTATGCCACGCATTACACGGAATAAGGCTGTAAAAACAAAATAAATTTTAAAATTTGCACAAACGAGAAAACTCGTTCAGAAACAAGCAGAACAATTTTTAGCCAACAATTTCTGATGGTGCTCTGTAAGCCGCATTACACAAGGCTTTGCGAAAGTGATGTAAAAGTGAAGAAAGTAAGAATTGCACTTTAAGCTACTTTTTCATTGAATTTTTTAGTATGGAATTACACAGGAATAAGTTAGGGATATTCTATGATTTACACAGGGAATATAGGGGGATTATGGCACACACATTGAAAGGCATTACACAGAGTGAGTGCTATGTGATGATTGGTAGTAACTGTAGTTCACTATGAGCTAGGGGGGTAGTTCACTATGAGCTAGGGGGTAGGTCATAGTGAGCTAGGGGGTAGGTCACTGTGAACTACAATAAGACTATTAATAAAACTATATTAGATTATTAATTAGATCATAATAATAATATTCTTTATATCTATATATATATATATGATCTTTTGCCTTCCGGCGTTAGCTTCACTCTCTGGCAAGCAGCCTTACTCCGCTACCTTTGGGCTTCGTGGCTGGCCCGTTCCGCTCACACCGAAAGCAAAGCGTTACTTTCTTCGTGTAACTTCGTTGGCGGTAACGCCCACGAAGAAATACTATTGCGCTGTGCGCAGTAAGAGTAATCACCTAACCAATCATACTGATTGCTTATGTGTTAACTCTATCTCTCTACTCTTAATTACCCTCCTACATTTAATAACTCTGTTATTCTCTGTAGTTGTGTAATTACTCGAAGAGAGAGCGGCTAAAGCTCAATTACACTCTGCTTTCCTCGTGTAATTTCACTAAGCCTCAATACAATTCCACTTTCTACATTCTGTAGTCGTGTAATTGTTTTCGGTGGAAAAGCCAGAGGCGACACCGAAAGAGAATTCTGATCTTATTAATCTTATCTATCTTAGTTATCTTACTTACTTTATCCACTTTATTATTAATAATAGCTTTATAAGCTCTGTGTAGCTCTCTGACGCAAGAAACAGCATTCAGGAAGGGAATCACCTTAGAAAAGTGTTCTTTGCGTCATAATGTGTTTTATGAAGGATTCAGAGGTGTTTCATAACAGGAGTGTATAGAGGATACTTTAGGTAATTAAAAATAAGGGGTCTAAATGCTTCTCTAACAGCATTAAGCAGGGTAGGGAATGGAAACGCATTGCCTACATATATAATCTCACTACAGGGCTTTACAGAGCGTTTTATAAAGTGACTCTCTATCTTATATCTACCATTACCTTTTTATATACCTAACAAATACAAAATAAGCCCCTTAAATAAGCCTCTGGCGAGCTAAACAACCTCTACATAAGAGAATGTATTGCTTTTATCAAAACTTCGTTAGAACGCGTTTTAGAGCGTTTTAGACAATAATGAAGAATAGCACTACACAGGAGAGCACGAATTGCTAAGAAAAAATGTAAGTGCATGAAAAAGATCAGATTTTTTATGAAAAGGGTATTGACAAATGTTTCTTTATATGTAATAATAGGTATTAGAGGGACAGAAAAACATTCTTCTCTAAATAATCAAAATCAATGCACTTTGAAGCCGTCAGGCTTGCAAGGTGTTTTTCTTTTAACTGAATAAGGAGTTTTTTATGAAATGGTTTACCCCGGAGCACGTCATCTCGGCATTTAAAAAAGGTGAGCTTACACGCCATCAAGTAGTAATGAATCGTAATATGGCAAGGAGTCGAGGTTATCCAGAGCGAGCAGCTTGCTTCAATGAAGCACTCAAGATTATTGATGAACTAAGAAAAAATGAAAAAGAATCTGAAACAGAGTAAAGAATAGAAGGAGAAAACTATGAGCGAAACCAAGAAACCAATTCCGCGCACTTACCTACACGTTGACCCTGAAATCTTCAAGGTTTTATTTGCTGAAGCCAAGAAAAGGCAAATTATGGTCAGTGATTTGATGTTAGAAATCATTACTGAAGCAGCAGAGAACATCAAACAAAAAAAGGGTAAGTGATCCTCATTCACTTTAGTAGCGCATTAAGCGTGATTTATAAGGAGATTTTTAATGATTAATCAACTAACTTTTACAAAACACTATGACACGTTTGATAATGTATCAAAGATTTATTCTGATAAATTCCCTCAAGGAAAAGATTTAGAACTATTACATATTGTGCTTTATTTTCGATTCCTTAGTTATCAGGAAAACAACCTTAATTGTTATGAAAGTCACGAAACATTAGCTAAGATTTTTAAGTCTTCAGCGTCAACAATTAAACGTAAGATAAACGATCTTAAAGAGATGGGATTATTAGAAACATCCCCACATCCTGATCCGTATATTTCATCTTTGATTTACAATGCTCTCCCTCTCACAGATGCACATATTACTCCCCCAGGAGAATCATCACTCTCTGATCTTTCTGAGGCAGAAGAAGCACAGGAACAACCTAAAGGCCATAAACAGCCTTCTTTTGATGTTCTTGATGATTGGGATGCGCCTTTGCCGTGGGAGACGGAAGAAACACCTGTTTCATCAAGTGAAAAGGTAGCTAATGATAATGAGGAGGATGTGTTAGAGAATTTTGCCTCTCTTATCTGCCAGCAGAAACACACCAGAACAGGAGGGGCATCATTTATAGAATTTGCAAATTCACTAGCTTATAGACACGGGCTAAAACGACCAAATGGTATTGAGGCATATTTTTCTAAGAATTACCCAAATGTGTATGATGACTTTGATATTCCATTTTAATAAGGAGGGTTATGATTCAATATTTAGTAAAAAATCAAGTAGACAGAATTCAGTGTAATGACACAGGAAAACGCATCTACGAAACACTTGCTTACCTCTATAAAGGAAAGCCAACACCGCTAAAATATAGCGATGTGTTACACCGAGCAGGGTGCTCTGAAGATGGTTTAAAATTCTGGCTGAAACAGCTATCAAATTTCGGTGTTATAGAGATTAAAGAATTATCTTTCTCTACATTCAATCTCAAAAGACTGGATAAAGAAATAGTATTCATCTATTCCACTCTCTAAAATCTCTCTATGTAATTAAAATATAAAAGGAAAACATTATTATGATAGTAGCTATGTATTGGTTATTGTTCTTTCTCACGTTAGAAACATATTTCGGGGTGTTTTCCTTTAAAAGAAAAGGAAAAGTAAATAATGGCAAAAAGAAAAAACAACGTTGTTAAGAAAATCGGTGATTCAGCTTCTCTTCTAAGTAAACCTAAATCTATTCTAAGACGTAAAGACTTTAAAGAGCTAGTTACGCTCTCCAAGCAAAATAGCGCCCCTGGCGAATGGAAAACAGAGATCATAGAACATTCTCCCTCTGTGCCTTGTGGAGATGAATTTAACGCCTTACAAGAAATCTTATCTTCAACACCTGGCGTATTCTGGAAACCTAGAAAAAGAAAAGAGTATATTGTTGATAGCTCTGATTTACGCAAATACCAGATTTTAGGATTTGAAGACTATAACCACTACGTTGGTTATCTCGCCACCAATGGCCTAAATAATTTAGTTCCTGAATTCCATTTAGATAATGATGATCACTATGGAGACTTTTAATATGAACAAAAACACGTATGACACAATTTATTCACTAATTAATTATTATGAGGATGATTACCTCCTGCCTTTAAACCGTGCTGAACTTGAAGCACACAAAAACTCCACGCCAGCGGCACTAAATGAGGCGTTTAAACACTGGGATTTAGCTGTGAATGCCTTTGAGATGCTCTGTAAGCGTGTAGAGATGCTCTGTAAGCGTGAAAACGCATACCTGACAGCCGATCAGATATGGGAGCTATCAAACTGGATAGAAGATATTGAATCTGATGTTCGCTATGTGGGAGATGGCCTTATCGAACTCGCTCAACGCTTAGCCGTTATCACAGAAGAATAAAAAAAGCAACAAAAAAGTTGTAAAATATCTTGACATTTCATCTATTGTATGTTAATATAATTATATAGGGTGATTATTTTTCCTTTATTGGTTCGATATTAAAAATTCTTCTTGTCGTTAAAGGGGAGTAAAATCTCCGCTCCCCGCTTCTCCTCCTCCTTAAGTGTCATTATTACCTCTTTTTTCCTTTGTTATGCATACATCTTGGAGTATGCATAACATAGGGTAATTACATAGGTACAAGTTAATAAAAGGCGGCTCTAAATGCTGCCTTTTATTTTGCCCGTTATACAACTTAAAAGTTGTATTTCTTACTTTAAACAAGGTAACAAGGTTTATATAAATGTTGTTCTTAAATGATAAAGAGCAAATCATCAAGTATCGCGATGATTTGCTAAAGATCAATCCACAAATTACCGAAATGGTAGCTAAATACGCTGGGTGTTCTGTCGAGGAAGTAGAAAGATGTGTTGAAAAATATTTTTCTCCTTCTTCTCCGTCTACACCTTCCCTTAATGAATTAATCAAATTAAAAGCTAAGGTGATTACTAAATGATTATTGATTTAGACACTCTGTTTCCAGTTCGAAAGACTTTCACAGATATTGTAAGTTATTGTACTGATCCGTTTGCCTCTGTAGAAAACAAGGTTTTTGCTTCTCTTCCTGCTGATGTTGAATGCGGAGACTTGATCACCAGCACGGGCGCTAAATATGTATCAGGAGATGATATCTATGTTGTTATGAGTGAATTTTTAACGGCTGGAGCAAACAAGCCTGTAGATGTTTTACGTAGCAATGCTGGGCTTGTATGCATTAAAGCTGATGCGCTGAATGCTGTAAGTGAAGCAGCAAAAACAGCATTAATTAAAAAAGGCTTCCAGCTTGAAGGGTTCCATTCTGTTTTCACTTCTTAATAAAAGGAATAATAATAAATGATTCTAGGTAATGATTACGTTGATTTAGCTCCGCTTTTCCAGGCTCATAACACTAGAAACTATCTGCTTTCTACTCTTGATTTTACGGATTCTGTAGGGGTTACATCTCATAAAGTAGCTGTTTCCCAGCTTGTCGAAAGCAACGAATCTCTGTTCAACAAAGAAACCTCTCGTTTCTCTTCTGAACACAACGTTACTAAGCGAGAACAAGGTAAAGAATGGCTGATTGAAATCCCTTACTTCCTGCGTGAAGATGTGATCCGTCCTTCTGATGTTCAAGGCAAACGTAAACCTGGCACTGATTTTCAGGAAACACTCACTGATATTTATGCTGACTATGTTGCTAAACACCACGTAGCGTATCAGCGCACTAAAGAAAGCGTATTGGCTGCATCTCTGTTTAGCGGTAAAACTTACACGCCTAAAACTGATGATGTGTTAATTGAGTGGGGCAAGCTGTTTAACGTATCAGCTATGAAAGCCACTGTGAACGCTTCCAGCACTGACACCACGAAGATTTTTAAAGAATTTGATCAGATTGCTACTGACATTATCGAGAAAGCACAAAGCCAGGCGGCTGCTGTAGAGCGTATTGTTGTTTTCTGTAAGCCGGAAGCCTTCTCTGCAATTCGATTCTCTGCTGGTATGGCAAACGCATTCCAGTATGTAAGCCCACTGGAAGAGGGAAATGTTGTGTACCAGCGTCGTGACCTGCTACCAGGAGTGACAGCGTTCACTATTCCAGGAACTAACATTGATGTTATTAAACTGGTAGATCCGCTACACCTTGCACATATGACCGCTGACGCTGTAGCCGTGCCTAAATTCGCTAAAGGCTCTAACGTCTACCAGAGCATCTACGGGGCTGCTTCCAGCACCTTTGAACTGATTAATACCGCTCCTGCTGAGGTTTATAGCTACAGCTATGAATCTTCTCGTGGTGATGCTGTTAACGTTGTTACAGAGAATAGCCAGATGGTTGTAAACCACGGTGTAGGCTTCTCCGTTCAAATCACTGTTAAATAATATTTAACGTGTAATAGAGGCGTGGCGTGTATTCACGCTTCGCCTTTTTTTATTTATTTTTTAAATTTTGAGAGGTGATTAAAATATGGAAGTGATTCTGAAATCAAAAAATGGTGTACACGTACATTTAGATGCTAATGATTCTAGAGGATTGTTAAATCTGAAATATCTATGTTCTCTCCTAGATGTTCCATATGAAGGAGTAAAAGCCCGTATGTTCAGACTAAACGAGAGTATTGATCAAGCTCTACACCATTTCTTAAGCAAAGAAGGTGATAAAAATGATTAATAAGGGGATTTTAAATGTTAGAAATTAACACTTCTAAAATTAAGAACACAGTTACATTTAGTGTAGATAAAGACAGCTTGAAAAAAGCGAAAGACTCTATTACAGGCTTAAAGGAATTCGCAGAAAACATCAAGCCAGCTAAATTAAGGTTTGATAATGTCACTAAAGGCTATAAGAAAGCACAAAGTGAAGTAGATAAGATTACTAAAAAGCAAGCCCAGGCTGATAAAGCTAATGCTAAAGCACAATTAGCCGCTCAACGTGTAGTTGCAAGAGAACAAAAAGCCCTGGCAGCACGTAAGGAGAAAGCTGAATTAAAGCTCCTTGATGTATCAAGCTCTATCAGTGCAATGCACCGTCTCTCTGTAGCGGAACAATACAAAGCTATTGCACAGGCTAGAGAGATAGCAAAACAATATGAGCAAGGGGCTATCTCGCTTGCACGTATGAATAGCCAAATGAAACGCCTACAACAACAACAACGTAAGATTAATGGCAACAGAAAAGCTCAATTTGCCCCCGTTAAGGGAGGATCAGGGAATTCCGCCACTATGGGCGCTCTGTTATTTGGAGGCGCTACGGCTGCTGCTGGCGTGATGGCTGTTAGTAAAACCTCTGAATTTATGGCTAATAGCTTTGCGAATGCTGAAGCCCAAGGGGAGCTAATTCAACGTGCCAAGCTGGGCGGTGTAGACGTTAACCAGATGTATAATATTACAGAATGGGCGTATAAAAACGGCGTTGACTCTATGATGGGTGATCAAGGGGCTAGGAAATACCTGGATCAGATGAAAGATGTGCGTGAACGTGCCGCAAAATCTTATAGTGAAGCTGAATTGGTGAAAGACAAGAAAACCGGAAAATCTGAATGGAAAGGCGGTGATAACGCTATTAATGAACTTCTAAACATCGGAGTTATTAACAAAAGCGACCTTAAAAAATTTGCTGATAATCCGGCTGGATTAATTTCTAAGGCTGTTAATGGAATGATGAAAAAAGGGTTTTCAGACTCCCAAATTGGACAACGTTTAGAAGACCTGGGCGATGATTTGATGCTTACGTCAAAATATTGGCAACGTTCCGTTAAAGATGTACAAGAAAGTATTAATCAGCAAAAAGCCTCTGGAAAATGGCTAACAGAAACACAGCAAGAATCTATTGTTAAATTCAGGGAGTTAAACAGACAGCTTTCACAGCTTTCTGATGCAAGACAAGTAGCATTTGTAGACGGCTTTATGAAATCTCTCGATCCAAAAGTAACGGAAGAGTTTATGAAAAACCTTTCTAATCTCACTCCGTATTTTACGAAGCTGGGAGAAGCTACAGGAAGTCTCTTTGAAGCTATTATGAAGATTGTAAACTGGTTTAATCGTAATGATGATAAGACAGATGCTATTCAGAAAAATATGGGAGATGCACCGCCATTAAGCAATGATGGGATGAAACAGAATCTTTCTAATCTCGTTCCTGACCAATATAAAGGCGCTGGCACTGCAACAACTACACCTGATAATAGTCATTCTCTCTTTAACACGATTAAGGGATTGCTTTTCGATGATAATTCTTCTGTGTCAGATGTAAAAATGTCAGTCAATGAAGCACCGATAACCAATCTCAAACAGGGTGCTTTAAATAATCTTGCAATGACAACTCCGGCTTATAATTTATCTCCTGTGTTTAATCTGAATCCGACCTTTGAAGTGGTAACAGAGGTTCCTCTTACTATTAATTCTGACACATCAAGATTAAGCGATTATGTGGATTTTACAGCAAGAGCAAGTCGGGATAGCTTCTTGAAATCATTAACATTAACCAGCTTATCAGGACAATCCAACGGCGGGTAATTCCCGCCATAACATTACAAGGAAATTATTATTATGGCGACCGCCGGGATTTTAACCATACGTGCAGCAAATACTCCAGAACAACACGTTCAGGCTGTTTACAAAGCAGAACAAGATATAAACTCTACAAAAAACGAAAATAGCAAAGCTAATACAACAAAAGGAGAAAATGGATTTGCTATTGTTACCAGTGGGCTGGCATCTTCTGGCAATGACGTTTATGAAAATTATATGGCACTGGCCTTTGACAGTGTTGACGATGTGAACGTGAGACGTTCGGCAGATGTTACAAGCTACCCCGTAGAAAATGGTGCTACTGTGTCTGATCACGTTCAAATTAAAAACAATAAATTTTCTCTTAAAGGAAGGATCACTGAAACACCGATTAAAAGCGATCCTGGCTTGTTAAAGAGTGCAGGGGTGAACGGGAACAGAAGATCATTAGCTATCGACTACCTGAATCAGATTATGGACAGTAGACAGCCTTTTCTTCTTGTTACAGAAAATAAAACTTTTGAGAACGTTGTTTTAACAGGCATCGAATACACAGAAGAGGCAAGCGAATCCCTGGTATTTGATCTTAGCTTTGAGCAAATAAGATTAGTTTCTTATGGCACTGTAAACACTGTAGCTATCAAAACACAGCCATCTAAGAACATCGGGGCTAATATGAAAAAACGTGTTAACACTGAAAAATCAAGTAGTGAAGGTGAAGACACTATTACTCCTGCCTTTAAACAGGAATAGCCGTAAACGCCTCTAAAACGCTCTGTAACGATGTAATTATAAAAGAGGCTACCAATCTATGTTGAAGCCTCCTTATTGCGTCTATGGCGTTGTTTTACGCCTTAAATTTGATTTTTTATTGATTGATAAGCCTTTCTCTATTTCAGGGTAGCGTAGAAGCTCAATATAGTTTTTAAGCTCTACTGGAGAAGCTGCATTCTTGCTATATGTGCGGAATGTCTCTGTATTGCCGCGTGTATGGCCCAGGAGAAGGGCGATCCTGTCTTCTGGAATTTGATTTCGATCAAGAAGCTGTGCTACTCCGTGTCTCAGAGAATGAAACACCTTCCTTTCTGTTCCCTTTTCCCCTAAAGCCTTTCGTTTAGCTCTTGTAAATCTCTGCGTGTGCCACGTGGAACGCTTGCCGTCTGCACGTTCTGTAATGCTGGCGTGATAGAACAAAAAGCCATTATGAGGCTTTTCACGCAGCGACAACACCAACGGAGTGATAAGGCTATGCACAGGCACAACACGCGCCGCAGCTTTCGTTTTTCCCTGTGTGATTTCAAAACACAGCACACCTTCGATCTCTTTCACATCGTCTATTGTGAGACTTGCTATCTCATTGATCCGCATACCTGTATATAAACCGATAAGACACAAAGCTATCATTTCTTTGTTTTCTGCTGAATTACCGGAAAATACTTGCAACACCTGCAATAGCTCTTTGTTAGAAAATGCCTCATAGCTCTCTCTACTTTGTGCCACATCAAGCCTATGCCCTCGCCAGGGGGAGAGCGCCCTTTCTGGCGCATCGTGGTAACGTGATGAAGCTAACTCCCATAGCTGGGCCATTGGGCTGATATAATTTGCAATTGATTGTTGTGAAAGGGTTTTTTGCATGTGTTCAATCCAGCCTGTAACAGTGGTGCGGCTTACATCTTGCAATGCAATATCAGGCTTTTTACGGTAGGAGAGAAACATCTCTACCGCTTTTCTTGCCTTAGCTAAAGTGGCTGGCTTCTTCTTCGTGCTGTTAATTGTCAGGTAGATTTCAAGAATTTTAAGCAATGACGGACACGAAGACGCTGTATCTTGCATTCTGGTAGCTGTTTTGGCGTATTTAGCCTTACTGCGTAACAGTTCCAGCGTGTTCTCTATTGTGCTGTTTACAGGGGCGACACTCTCCCGTAGACAATGGTATTCATCTGCAATCTGATCACGCTTTCTACGTGCAACACGAAGACTACTTGTGTGTAGACTTCTGACAAACGTCCTTTTTCCTTCAAAAAAGGGCTGCATATACACAGGCAGCGTGATCCTTAAATAGTAGTTACCGTAAGAATCACAGATTATGTATTGATTAGGCTTGTATCTCATAAACTCCCCGGCTAAAGTGTCGGAGCGTTTGTAATGTGAAAATTGATTGTGACGCATAGAAAATGATGATTTTTCTATAAGATTCAATCAATTAGTAATGGTCGTAGGTGATGGCATTAACACGAGATTAATCGAGTGTTTTACTCCTATTATCGGCACCATTAAAATCAATAAGTTTCCTCGTTTTTAAGTCAACCACATTCTCCTCATGTGCCTTTGATTTTGCTCGCGTGCGCGGTGAAATGCCTGACTGAAAGGTGAGCATATCGACGAACCATTTCGAGAGTTTCCCATCCGCTCATTTTTAAGTGCAAGCAGGAAAACACCGGACTAAACCAATCAGCTGTTCGAAAATGGCAAGCGGATTAATATGCCATGGCGGGGCAGCTTTGAGCCGCACGCATGGGGTGTGGCAAGCCTGATGGATTTTGCTGTGCCTGTAGTGGCGTGTTTGCTGGTTTGGCTGTTGGTTAAACGCGAAAGTCATAATGCCAGGGGAATACCGCAGGGTGTTCAGGTTTTGCATAAAAAAGCCCACCATTAAGGTGGGCAAAAGGAATGATTTATATTCTCTGAGAGTAACATTACATTTCTCCTTGTCACTTCTAACATAAAAATATGGAGAAATAATGGAGCTTATATTAATTGGCGATTAGGTAACCATGTGGTTATACAAAACAATACAGTTCTTTACATTTATCTTGTTTTATGAATACTCCTGAAGAGGTGTACAACATAATGAAACAAACAGGGTAAATATGAATATATTTGAACAAACTCCACCGAACCGCAGACGTTATGGTCTTGCTGCATTCATTGGGCTAATTGCTGGCGTTGTTTCCGCATTTGTGAAGTGGGGGGCTGAAGTTCCATTGCCGCCACGTAGCCCGGTGGATATGTTTAATGCAGCGTGTGGCCCGGAATCATTAATCAGGGCTGCTGGGCAAATTGATTGCTCCCGTAATTTTCTCAATCCTCCGTATATTTTTCTTCGGGATTGGCTGGGGCTGACAGATCCCAATGCGGCTGTTTATACCTTTGCCGGGCATGTCTTTAACTGGGTTGGTGTTACGCACATTATCTTTTCGATAGTGTTTGCTGTCGGTTATTGTGTGGTCGCTGAAGTATTTCCAAAAATTAAACTCTGGCAGGGCTTACTGGCAGGTGCTTTAGCACAACTTTTTGTTCATATGATTTCATTCCCTCTCATGGGACTTACGCCACCTCTCTTTGATCTTCCGTGGTATGAGAATATCTCTGAAATTTTTGGACATTTAGTCTGGTTCTGGTCTATTGAAATTATTCGCAGAGATTTACGAAACAGAATTACTCATGAGCCAGACCCTGAGATCCCTTTAGGCTCAAACAGATAATGCATTGAATGATAAAAATGGCGCAAATACAGCGCCATTTTTATAGGTTAAAAACATTGTTTTTAACTTTCTGATGCAGATAGCCAGTGAGTACATCGCGCTACTTCAGGATGCTGTAGATCCGGAGAACACTATAGAGGAAGAGGCATTGTTGCTGGCAGATGGAAGAAGTTTCGGGTTTTGTTATCCCTGAAAAACGAAGCCCCGCGATTATAGCTGGCGGGGCAGTGCAATTAATTATTGCATATTTATAACGGTGTCAGCCCGTATTTAGCTCTTGCACGATTGCAAGCCTCATTGACGACTCCGTTCTCACCAGACATGGCGAATTCTCTGCACGTGGACGATCGATTTTTATATATCGTGCAGCAGGCATTTTTGCCCGGTGTTCCTGCAAGGGCAATACATCGGGGGGTTTTCTGATTGGTACCGCTCATGCATCGGTGAAAAGGGGATATTTGTTCAGTGAGCCTGGCGGGAATGGTACCGCCAGCATCGTCGGCTTCGGCCCAGTAAAAAGAGACGCGGAAAAATGCACAACAGGCACCACACGTCATGCATGGATTCAGATTGCTCATAATTCACCAGTACAGCTATAAATCGTAAAGAGAACAGCGGTACATCGTATGTAAGAACGTACCGCGGTTGGCTGGGGAACTTTCGATAGTGTGAGTATTGAATGATTTCCAGCCGTTACCGATTTTACGTACTAATTCGTGAAGAAACCACTCGTTAGCAGGCTGCCTGGCACCTTTCCGTGTCTCCTGAACACTATGGTGTACATATGAGAAAGCCCATCATTACAGGTGACATTGACGATCGCTTCCACATCATTTAAACGATTATTTGAGTCTCTGAGGTGGAATTCTTCCCTCGTCCGATGGATAAGTCTTAGTCCGCCGAAGGGGGCTTAGCAGGACAGGAATCGCTAATCTTAATGAATTTGTCGTTATAGACCAGATAATGATTCCCCGGCTGACGTAACGCAGGCTGATGAACCACGTCCCCTGGACGTAGGTACCAGGCGTCGCCTTCCTCTTCGGTCGAATCACATCCTGGTTTAATCAGTAGCTTAAACCACGTGTTGCCGGTGTTACTTACCGTTCCTGTCACCTGGTCGAAGGACCATTTAAACTGAACCTGACGAGGTCGTACTACCAGAATGGTATCCATCACCACCACCGGCTCCGTGCTGACCTCGCCGCCGGTTGGGCTGCGTCTTGTCTGGTTGCGAGTGGGGACCTCGCGAAATGAGACCCGGTAGTAGCGCTCGCGGTTATCCTGTGGACCATGATAGTAAAATTTAAAATACTCACTCTCACCAGCCTGCAACGCCAGCTGGCGGGGAGCGAAAAGCAGTTCACCATCCACCGGTCGAGTGCGCAATTCACTGCTGCCTGGGCTATCGATGGCACTGATGGCAATACGGTATATCCGTGCGCTTTTGTTGTTATTCACTACACGTTTGCTGACAAAGTCAGTCTCGGACGGCAGCGAAAATGTCAGATTGCCGACCGAAATCGCCTGTGTCAAAGGTGCCGCCAGCATACAGACCACTGTCAGCAGCGCCTTAGTTAATGTTACGCCACGTCGCCTGAACATGAATCTCTCCTGAAGCGCTGACTTCGCCAAACCAGCCGTTATCATCTACCGTACGCAGCGAAATGGCGTTATCCATTGGAATTGAAAATTTGACAGTGGTCTTATCCATCTGCCCCACTTCGCCAGAGATATCAGTCCACGGTGTGGTTAGCCACAGCGCATCGGTCATATCCCGCCAGCTATCATCGCACCCGGCATCGTAGGTTTTTGTAGCTCCGTTGCGGGTAATAAAGGAAAGCATCGCCGGGAATGGTACTTTCGCCTTACCGTCATCGGAGCTGAAGACACAATAGGAGCGTCCGCCAATCACCTGCGCGGGTCCGGTCACCTTGATCAGCACTTCGTCGGCAGCTGTTTTACCGCTGGTGGTTACGATATAGCCGAAATCGAGTGCCGGTTCGCCGCTGCCGACATATCCCTCTCGCGACGGTGTCTGAGTATATTCATCGGAGATAATACTGATGCTGAAATCACGGGGTTTGATAATCAGCGTGTTGGAGGTAGAAAATTCATACCAGCCAGACTCCGGTGATGTGGTGTTCTGAAAGCGAAAGTTGAATAGATCTTTGGTGTTGATATCGCTGATCCCCAGGTTCACCATCTGCTTAAAGAAGTTGCTCGAGAAGAAAACATAGATCGAGTCTGCGCTCTTCATCTCGTTGAAGGTGTAGTAATAGGCGGTATTGCTCACCGGTTTCCATGAACTGCCATTCAGACTGAACTGCATATCGTACGCCCCGACGGCCGAGGCTAACGACGAGTTGGCGATCGCCGGGAATATATGGATTGAGGTGTTGCTGAGCCCGTTTGTTTGCAGGGTATAGTTAACCATCTTACAACTTAATCCTGAACGGCTGCCGATGGTTTGCGTCCGGCAGTCGGCGTTCCCTTCGCCCAGAGTCGGTACTCCGTCGCTGTTGATAAATACCTCCGCCAGCGAGTGGGTATTTATCAACCGCAAATTTGCTGCTTTCGTATGGGTGACGTTGCGAACATACCAGTTGCCGGAGGCCTGATCCTTACAGCGCGCGCCGCTGCTGGCGTCATAGTTCACTGAGGTTTGGCAGGCATTGATGGTCATCGTAAAGCTGCTGCCAACGGGCATTTGTTGCAGATACTGGTAAAACGCGTCTGACAACATGCCGTGCATCCACTTCGAGCCGCCGCTGGTCACCGTCGCGCCATAAAATCCACTGGCGTCGGTGGTTTGCGGCAGGATAAGACTGGTGGTCATATTACACCCTGCGTACCAGTTGATGCAGCGCAAGCCAGTTAAAGGAGATGAAACCGGCGAATTTTCCAGCCACATATCAAACTTCCAGTTGGTATAAAGGCCGGTGTTGTAACCGTTATCAATGTAGCCGAGGCTTTGTTGATAGATGGTTCCTGAGCCAGTGTATTTTAAACCGGTCCAGCGGTTGGCACCGGTCAGGCGCGGATCCAGCGCCCCGCCAGGCGTGACGAAAAAGTTGTCGTCTGAGTTGTTTTCGACAAACACAAACTCGCGTGCCGGTGCATCCGCCCAGGTTGTTTTGCTCACTGCCGCTCTGAGCGCGGTTGCTGGCCAGAATAGCGCAAAGATTATCATCGCTATCAGTAGGTTAACTCTCATTCTCTTCTCCTGTCTGCGTCACCGCCGCCCACGATGAGAGGCCGCTGCAGACCACATCACCGACCCAGACGGCACCGCGCGCCTGGTTGAGTTCCAGTGCCACTTCGCAGGTTTTATTGCCACTGTAGCGAAAATCGATAGTGGGGTATTTCTTATCCACGTCCATGACAAACTCGCCGTTTTCATCGGTTCGGGTTCGGCCGATATGGTTGTTAATCCGTGCGTTAGCCAGCAGTGTGCCGTCTTCTGCACGGATACGACCGGAGACGGTAACCATCTGCTTCACCTCTGGCTCAATGACGGCGACATTGCCTGGATAGAGGGTCAGATGGCTTTTGCGGCCGCTGACGATATCGTAGCTGTCGAGTGAGTTTTTGCTGTTCTGCAACTCCACCTCATATCTCCCATACGGAGAGAGCGGGAGGTAGTTGCGCTTGCCGTTAAGCGGGAAAATCCGTCCGTTGATTTTGGCGCTGAGCTGACCGTCGTCCTCCAGCCCGGTATTGAATATCACCCCGGCGTTGCCATCAGTCCGCCCGCTGGCAGCAATGTTTTTACCCTGCCAGCCAACGCTGCCATTGGCAGTTAAGTTGGTATTGACGTAGCCGTCCGCCGCGCTATTGACGTTCAGCGTTCCGCTGGCGTAACGAGCGTCGAACTGTGCATACGCCCCACCGCTGAGGGTTTTGTCATCACCGGTATCACCGGAGATGGCACGTGACAGATTGGCACCAACAGTGCGAATGGTTCCTTCATCAAACTGTTTGCGTGCTGACAGGTTTGTCATGGTGTAGCCGTTTTGATGGGTCATCCCTGCGCTAAACCAGTTGCCCAGAGGTAGCGAGAGATCGAGAGCGATATATTTCCCTGTATTGGCGCTGCTGTCGCCGTTGTTATAGCGCTGAATACCGGCTCGCAGGCCAAGCGAACCAAAGGTACCGCTGTAGACATTTTGATAGTAATCTGCCGTGTAATAATGGCTGTTGTAACGGCGGTCATCATTGTAGCTGATGCTGAAAGTGCCCAGCTTCGACCACAGTGAGTTCAGGTTGAGTGTGCCGCCGATTGCACGGTTGTCGGCATCGCTACGTCGCAATTGATTGCCAATGCGGGTTTTTTCCTGATTAACCCATAGCGAACTAAAGCCTCCCGGTAGAGTGGCGCTGATGCTGCCGATGCTGCTCCATGAGCTGTCACTGGCCAGCATATTTTGCAGGTTAACGTTGATCGCCCCCCCAAGCGGCAGCGTCAGACGGGTTTCACCCACGGCCTGATTATCGTATCCATATCCCGTTGCCGCCCAGCTAAGCGTACTCAGTGAGCCGGAGCTCGAGGCACCTGCTAGCCAGCTCTCTTTAGCTGGTCGCGTCTTTTTCCCGTTTTCCGACCAGCGATCCATATGAAAGCTACCGCCCCATATCTGCCACGCCAGTGGTGCACCGACGCCGCGCCCCCGGCTAAACAGCTTATTGACCCGTTGAGTGCGTTTGCTGATCACGCGACCGTTAACGATCACCTCAACTTCCACATCGTAAATACCGTACGGTAGACCCCGGGTATCCACTTCATGATTGCCCATGGTGAAGTTCTGAACGCTTAGTAGCCGCCCATCACGGGTGAGATGTACTTCGCCCGCCGCCGGTAAAAAGGCGATCACTGGCGTGGCCGACTGGCTGCTGTCGAAGATGGTGGAGCTGGCCTGGTTTCCCCAGGAAAGGCCGTAAATCTTCCCTGCTGAAATGGCGGTCATCGGCCCTAAGGACTGCAAGTTCCAGGTGTCGAGCATTCCACCGGCAAATCGGTGACCAGCAAAATCGCGTTCATACATCGCTTTATATAATTCACTGTCCTGTTGACCGCTACCGATCCCATACAGCGAGCCGTCGAGTACCACATGATGTTCGCGCAGTGCTGTCACGTTATTTAGCGACAGATAGCTGGATGTATTGTTCCCGCCGTTACGCAACTGGTTGTTATAGATGCCGAAGTTATAGCTCAGGTTACTGCTGAGGGTGTTAACACTGGATTGCCCGATGTCTTCGCTACGTGAGCGTAGTACGGTGCCCAGTGCTTCGCGCTTGACCACCAGCTGCAGCAGCAGTTGGCGCAAGCTGAGATCCAACTGCGCGTTGTCAGTCAGGGGGATGGTAAGGGCCTCATTGAACGGGGTGTTCGCCAGATCCATCAGCTGCTGTCGAGTTTGTTCGCTGACACTGGCGTTATCTTCACTCTCTTCCAGCTGTATTTTCCGGATGCGTAACTGTCCATCATCCAACCAGATAAAAGCGCTGCCGATTCGCTGATCGTCCTGGCGACCCTGGCTACCGGCAAGATGAATATAGAGCGGGACGCTCATGCCGTCCTGAAGCGCCTGACTGAAGGCCTGCGGAATAATCACCCCACCTATTTGCTGCGCACTTATGTCAGCAGCGCTGGCATCGGGCTGAACGAACAAAAAGACCATGCCGAAGGCAAACTGGGCTTTCAGTCCTGGGGAGAACCGTCGTAAAGGCATTGTCGTTATCCATCTGCACAGCTATCTATTTCACGGGAATGAACTTATCACCCTGCCAAAGTGCAACCCGTCCTTTGTTATCCGCCGTGTCCACGCGGGTAAAACGACGCGACTTGCCCGGCATCAGGTAGTAGTTCTCTTTACACTCCTTACCATTGGCGGCTTTCAGGCAGGGGCCGTAGGCGAGGATCCGCAGCGTCGCATTTCCTGTATTTGTCAGGGAGCCGTTGGCGTACTGAAAGCGGTAGTTCGCCTGGCGGGGGGCGACGACCAGAATGGTGCCGATGCGGGCGGAAGCAGTGGCTACAGCGCTGCGGTTGGCATTATCGCGCTGCGCATCACTGAGGGCCTGATCAAACCAGACAATGCGGTAGTAGCGCTCTTTTTCATCTGCTGGTCCCTTATAGAAGAAGCGGATCACTTCGCTGGCTTGGGCGGGTAGCAGCAAGCTGGCGGGAGTGAGTAGCAACTCATCCGGCTTGTCCATTGCGATAACCTGCCCGTCGTCAAGCGGTGAAGAGAGCCGTTCGAGACGGATATTGATGAGGCGACCACTGTCGGTACTGTTTTTGATTGTTTTGCTCAGCGTGCTGCTGTCACTGTTCATAAACGATGATATATCGCCGACATCCAGCGCCTGGGCCGGAGATATTCCGGCAAACAGCAGAGCGAGAGGCAGAAGGTGCTTTTTCATAACAATTCCGTCCAGGAATAAAGCAGGGGGGCTACCCCTGCTGGTACATCATAGAGATCAACTGGTCCAGGTAGCGTCGAACTGTACGCTAACGTCGCCGCTCCAGATGCCTTCCGGTAGAGTGCTGTAATCGGTTACTGCGGTGGTACCATTGGTGGTACCGCTGATGATGGAGAAGGTGAAACCATCCTGTGCGGTGGTACGATTGCTGGCATTGTAACCGTTAGCCAGCGGGCTAAGGTTGCCGCCCAGTACGCCGTTGGCGGTATCGATCATCACGGTATCGCCAGTTTTTTCGACTGCCGCGCCGTTATAATCCACGCCCACATTCAGTGTGGAACCTGAGGTATCCAACTGGGTTAAGGTGTTGGTGATAAGACGTGAGGTCAGTTTAAAGGCGGTAGCCGTTGAGTCACCCTCGATAGCCACGTCAAATAGACCTTTCTGTGAGTTAAAGCCTTTAATGCCTTCGGCATACTGGAACGCCAGGCTACCGAGTGGCGTCACCACCAGTTTACTGGTGGTGTCTTTTTTGGCTGTTGCCGACCAGGTCGCTACAGCCTGAGCTGTTACGTCAGCAGCCTGCGCCACACCCATGCCGGTAAACACCGTTACCAGAGCTATTGCCAGAACCTTTTTTTTCATTGCTTTTCTTCCCGAGTTAAATTGAGGACATGATGTCCCTGTGAGTCATTTTTTAAAACTAACTTGCCTGGAGTTTACGGAACCAACTTATATATTTTTGAGTACAGCTTGGCCTCAGCATTACGCCGATGGGTATACACTGTCTTCACACTACAATTTTCAATTCTGGCAATCGATTTAGGCAGCATTCCCTGGGCCGTCATGCGGATAATTTCCATTTCCCGGTCAGTGATTTTATCTTTCTTAATATCTTTTTTGAGAAACCTGCCATTAATCACATAGGCCAATTCGTTTCTAATATCACGACTCAGCCCAGCGTATACCACGCCCCTAATATTGCTGTTGTAATACCAATAATTTGCTAAGGCTTCTGACTTTCTGGCCGCAATCAATACGACCTGTTTCCCCTTTACCGCGGATAACCATTCGTTATCACGGTTTATAAACTCAGTTAAAGAATCCGTATTGAGATTGATAAACACGAAATCTTTTCTAATTTTCTCCAGCGATAGATAAATTAATCTGTCGATATCCACAATCAGTTCAGAGAGTCCTTTATAGAAGTAGGCGTCATGGGGAGACCAGATGTATTTATCAGAACGGTTTTGATATTCCATATGGTTTTTAACCTCATAGTCCCTGCTGTAATCATTTTGCCATGTCACTACTTTCCAAACCTGTAATTTTTACAAGTACATTCAGTGTTGTTAGTAAATCGGAAGTAAATAAGATACGTAGCACATATCAATATAGGTTAAACGAGATTAAGTTTTAATTATTTTCGATTGGGCTTAAATTTATGTTTTTTTCCTGATGAGTGTCAATATGTGAACAGAAAAGGAATTCCATGGTTAAGTCAATATTTACTAAAAATGAAAATATTGCTTTTTTGATAAGAAGAAAAAGACATTCAGTTTCATAAGGTTATTGGCAATATAACGTTCAATTCTTACTTGCATTTTATATTAGCCAGGAACTTTGCCCTGAGATGTTAGGAATAGTCTTAATGCGTTTTGTGCTCGACTAGTAAAAAAACAAGTTTTAATGATAATAAATAGAACATAAAACTATTATTGGCCATCATTAAAGAAGATTTGACAATCAACAAGGTGTTTTAATGGATTAACATGCCGCACAAAATGGTTATGGGTGTTCACTCCAATAAGTGGTGAAAAATTGAATAGGTGTGACTACGTCATCTGTTCGGTAAGCCCCCCAAGAGCCAAATTAAGTGAAGTTAAACGAAGGCTGCCAGCTGTCACAGGAACGATGGTCTCTTTGACAGGGCACTGCGTGCAGTCATCTGTGCGCGTTACTCTAACTGGCACTCGAACGTCGGCGATGGGGTTACCGGTGGATCAGGCTGTTCCTGTGGCGTAAACGTTTTATGTTAGTACCAACAGATTTACCACATTTATCATCTTAACAGTTTGAGTGTAAATGCAGGCTGCTCCGCAAAGGGAGGGGGCGGAGTGGCTTGTTCAGTCTAAAAGAGAGTTGATACCAGCATACAGGGGAGAAGTTGGTCAATAAATCAACATGAATATAATGGAATATTCGGAGAGAAACGTCAGGCAGTTGGCTTTAAATGAACTTAAAGAATATATTTCCAGGAAAATTAATGTTGGTGTAATCAATACACCAACATTAATCCGGTATGATTATTAATCAGACAAATATCGTTAATTCGTCGAATTTTGAATCAACGTTTTTTCTTACGACCCTGAACGGCCTTAAAACGTGGATTAGATTTACAAATCACATACAGCCGTCCTTTTCGCTTCACAATCTGACAGTCTGGATGGCGTTCTTTTGCGGTACGCAGAGAGTTAAGGACTTTCATCATGCCCCCTTTTTCGTGCTAACAAAACGACCAAAACGTTGGGTGAACCGTGCAACATTTCCTTCTGATGCCACTGTTCTCAGCTTCCCTGTATAGAACGGGTGCGATTTCGAAGAGACATCAATTGTTACGTACGGATACGTTACGCCATCCAGCTCAATCTCACGGTCTGTTTTGATAGTCGAGCCGATTTTAAAGTACTCATCAACACTGGTGTCATGGAACACCACAGTACGATACTCAGGATGGATATTGGGTTTCATCATTTTTACCTGTTATGTTATAACATAACCGTAAAAATACATGCTCATCCGAATCATTTCAACACCCAATCCCTGTGACCATTTGTGGTATGTGGAATTTCGGCAACGGGGAAGTCTGGCATTGTTAGCAGCCATTGGCGACGCTCCCATAAACGCCTGGATGAGTGATTGATGATGGTTTCGCTGAGAGTACGAATTTTTCGAGAATGGAGGCTATCTCCACTTTACTGGCCGATGATTTATCGCAGTTTGATTGATTACCTGACAGCGTGTATTCCTCTCCCACGGATATAATAATTACTTAAAAAAAGGGAGAGGATGCATATTTTAAATATCACTGAAGTGAACAGTTTATTGCCGTTATTAATAGAAATGGAGAAATAAATAGGCGTATTCTACAATTGCGACAAAAACAACGATATTAATCAGTTTATGACTGATTTGCTGTACTTTATTCTCTTTCATTGGTACTTCCTCGCTTTAAAAAAGAGTGCACTTCGTAAGTGCCCTTATATAAATAACGAGTTTGGTCAACCAATTTTTTGACATGTATCACAAATTTGAATAGATGTATTACATCGGCTATCTTTTATTGCCCCAACGACATTGATATATGTCGCCTGAAGTCAGTCCGGGAATGAGTCTGATCTCAAAACTGGCCCAGCCCTGGCGTTGATTGGCGCTGAGGAGCATACCTCATCTCATCATAATGTCGTATCTCCTGGGGTGTTATACAAGATATCGTTGTTGGTAACCTGGGAAAGGAATTGAGTTCTATTAAACCGTCAACTATGCCGGATACATACTGGATTACACAGCAGGCACGCCTTATGAGAGAACGTGCCGCAGTGACGGGTTAATTATCTGAAAGAATTTGCGAGGCTGTATCGGTTACTCATTGGTTTGATAGTTTTACTCTCGGGAGAGTAATAGATATTTAATCCATTAACGGAAACCAGCCAGTTCCTTTCGATGCCTGAATTTGATCCCATAGTTTATCCGGAATGGTTAATTCAGGAACGCGTTGTGGATTAAGGGCTGTTTGAATTTCATGACTTCTACCTGATTCAGCTAAAGTCACCCATTCTGGATTTATCACCAGCCCTTTACCGATCGCAACAAGTGGCAGGCCAGCGGAAATTGCTTCTTGAGCCTGAGACGGTGTGCGTATTTTACCTGCGGCGATTACCGGCACTCTGCCTGCAATATGATTTAAAATCAATTCAATAGTTCGGGGGCCATTTGGCGACTCAACAGGGTAGCTATCGTTAATACTGACCAGCGAGGTATGTATATACGAAATACCGGATGAAATGAGCCGATCAAGGAGTTTATAAGTATCCTCTATCCGCAGCCCCCCTGTTACAGATTCTTCAGGAGATATTCTGTAACCGATGGCAAAGGGCTTTGTCGCATATTCATAGACTACATTTTTTACTTCCTGTAATACGGCCAGCGGGAAGCGCATACGTCCTTCAAGATCTCCTCCCCATCGGTCATTACGCTGGTTAAATAGAGGGGAGAAGAAATTCTGCAGAAGGAATCCGTGCGCACCATGAAGTTCAACGCCATCAAAACCTGCTTTAATCGCCCTTTTTGTGACATCTCCGAATGCTCTAATGGTTTCCTGAATTTCGTTTTCAGTCATTTCCCTGCTTTGTACCACTCTCTTCATAAAGTCACCAGATTTTACGCTTGATGCGCTGGCACTAATAACATCGTAATTTGGCACAAGCTCCGGGATGGCTTTATTACCGGCGTGGAAAATCTGCAAAATAGCCGGAGCACCGCCACTTTTGGCTGCAGCAGCTAACTTTTCAAGGCTGTTAATGAAACGGTCGTCATACGCGGCAAATTCATGAGTAAACCCAATGCCGCTTGGCGTGACATAGGTGCATCCTGTTATTACTAAACCAACATTTTGTGAGCGACGTTTATAAAATTCGAGTTCTTGCTCAGAGATGGTTCCATCAGGATTAGCTGACCAGGTTGTCATAGGAGCCATAACGATACGATTACGTAGCTTTATTTTTTCTGTCAGCATAAAAGGAGAAAACAATGATGGGTGTTTATTTGTCATAACAATACCTCAAATGTTTATCTGATTTTGATGCGTATGTTTTAACTGGTTAGTTGTTGCCAGCTTTGGAACCAAGATTTCTGGCTTTATTTATAATTCCTTCAAAGGGTTTCTAATAATCTTAATGATTGAGTTACTGCTTTTTTGTTTCTTTAATGAAATTTCTTTTTGAGTAATTTCATTATTGTTGTGTAGTCAATAAAGGATAAATGTCAGGGAGATAAGGAATCTCCCTGTAAGATTATTACAAATGTGTTTTATAAAAAGGAATTAATTTGTCGAGTGCCTGTTTCACAGGTTCTGGCTTATCATACAGGTCGTAATGTGAATAACCTTCAACCACGACCAGCTCTTTATGTTTTGAGGCAGCGCGGGCAATAATTTCGCAGCCGTCACGGTAGGCACCAAATGCGCCCACTCTATCGCCCACCACAACCATTATTGGTTGAGTTAACAGGACTTCTGCAAGATGAAATGCATCCCAACCCACGGCAACAGTCTGATGTGAGAATAGCGAACGATTTACCCCATTAGGTGCACAGCCTCGTGGCGAACGATAATATTCTGTGGCTTCAAAAAGGTCTATTTCTGTTAATCCCGCTTCAAGAGCTGCATCCGGAGAAGAGGGGAGTAAATCATCTACGCGAAGTTTTGCGCCGTTAGCTTCGTCTGTTCTTTGTTGCGCCATTACTTCGAGTGCTCCGATAGGATTAAACGCTGTAAATCCCTCACGCATAAGACGCCCGTAGTTTGCACCCGTGACAGTACCAATAGCTTTAATTCGACGTTCTGTCATTGCGGCATTAATGGCATATCCACCTCCACCACAAATACCCAGTACACCAATACGCCCGGCATCAACGTAAGGTAAGGTGGTAAGGTAATCAACGACAATGCTGAAGTCTTTTACTCGCATTGTTGGATCTTCCAGATAACGCGGTTCTCCACCGCTGCTTCCCTGAAAACTGGCATCAAAAGCAATGACGATAAAGCCAGCTTTTGCCAGGGCGGCACCATACACACTACCCGATGTCTGTTCTTTGCAGCTTCCAATTGGATGGGCGCTGATAATGGCAGGATACTTTTTTTCACTATTAAAATCGTCAGGGAAATAGATATCAGCAGCTATATCCCAGTAAGTGTGTTTTATCGAAACAGTTTTCATTTCAAGCTCCGGGGATTTGCCTAAACAGATTTAAATATCATTTCTATTATCCGCAACTGGCATTTGTGTTCATATCGAGAACGGCGTAATAGTATGACTTGTATTGGTTATCATCAATGGTCTAATATCTATCACAGTGTTAAGTTAAGGTTTACAATGATGAAAATAGAGCCTTCAATTTTGCCTTCTCTTGCCTGGTTTGCGCTGATTGTTCGTGTCGGCAGTTTTTCCAGAGCCGCTTCTGAAATGGGTATTACACGGGCCGCATTGTCCCAGAATTTAAAATCTCTTGAGGAACGTCTTAACACCAAGCTGATATACCGTACGACCCGCAATATGTCGCTTACTGAGGAAGGACAGCGTCTGTATGAAGTGCTGGTGTCGGCTTTGGGGCAAATTGATGATGCTTTGAAAGATGTTGGTGATACCCAACTTGAACCTACAGGCCTGTTGAGAATAAATTCCTCCCGTGTTGCAGCACGGATGCTTGTTGAGCCTCATATTGGCGAGTTTCTTACTCGTTACCCCAAAACAAAGATAGAACTCATTATGGATGACGGTTTATCTAACATTATTGCGGACGGCTGTGATGTGGGCATACGTCTTGAGCAAGGACTGGATGAGCATATGACTGCCGTTCCTGTTTCTCCGCTTATTAAACTGGTTACTGTGGCATCGCCAGATTATTTAAAAGAACACGGTATTCCTGAAACGCCTCAGGAACTGAGTAACCATAATTGCCTTCGGTTGCGGCATAAAAGTAGCGGTGCACTCTCTGCATGGGAGTTTTCTAATGTTGTGGGGAGTAATGAAGAGTTCGAAATAGAGGTTTCAGGTAAGTATATTTCTAATGATGACGAAAGCATGATACGAATGGCGCTGAATGGAACGGGTATCATTCAACATCTGGATTTTGCAATCGCTGAACATATCTATGCGGGCAAGTTACAGCCGATTCTTGAGGATTGGGCTGTTTCATTTTCTGGATTTTATATTTATGTTTCATCACGGGTGAGAATGCCCTCTAAAGTTCGTGCTTTTATTGATTTTATGGTGGAGAAAAGAGTAAAACTCGAAAATTGATGATATGTGTAATTGATGGTTGCTCTGGGCGAATATCGGTAAGAGGAATAACGTAATCATTAGGACGCGTTTACATAATAAACTTTCTGATAATTAATACTTATTTTCTATACGGCTATAATATCAATTATCATTATCACCAGTAATGTGGCTAAAATAATAGTATCTATGACCGCTACGGTTAACGGTGGTTATTTTGGGAGGCGTTAACACGTAGCGGCTTGTAGTTGTAAGTCTTGAACAGGTACAAAGCCTGAAAATCAGGAGGGTATCGCTATCAAACTTCCTTTATTTCTTCTCGCAGTTTCGCATCTTATAGAAGAATCCTGTATTTCCATCTTCCACGATGAAGCGATCGTTAAAAGTTGGACGACGAATAAATGTCACTCCACCTATTGTTGCTTTTTGTTTTATACCATCATCAACATTTTCCAGATCTGGAGAGTACAATTGATCTCCATTTGGCATTTGAACGATGAAATTGTTTCCATTATCGAGAACTGTTGCGGATTTTGACAGAATTTGAGTAGCGGTATCCAGGCTGGAAATCCTAATGTCACAAACATATTTGCCTGGCCCCAGATCTTCTTCTGCAAATACAGGTAAGGAAAATAATGCAAATGCGAGGATGAGATTCTTATTCATGCAAACTCCAGGAAGATCAATAAAAGCAATATGTTACATAAAGAGCACGTAAATGAAAAGAGCGATTGGTTAATGAGTAATGCTATTAATCCCCGCATGGCCTACTTTTCATTGGCTGCGGTGTTGAACCTCATTGAATATGGGCAAGACTCTGACTGAGTGACCGACGTAAATAGGTAGATGCATAATCGCTTACCGCCCTGTAACCGCAAACGGTGCCCAGGCTTCTGGCTGAATGCCACGACTTTGCATCCAGGGAACGGCCTGTAGCTGCTGATTGAAAGGGTTAACTTCAACCTGGTTTACCGCCGGAACGACGTTATTAAAAGCGATAAGGTCAGCCAGTCGGTCAGGATGGAAGTTACTTACGCCAATAGCGCGAATTTTACCGGCCTGTTGCAGCTCTTCCATGGCACGCCAGGCTCCGTGGACATCGCCATATGGCTGGTGAATCAAGTACAGGTCAACGTAATCAAGTTGCAGTCGATTCAGAGAGCGTTCGAACTGGGCTTTGGCCCCTTCGTAACTGGTATCCTGCAACCAGAGTTTCGTGGTGACAAAGAGTTCGTTACGGGCGATATCGCTTTGTTTCAGTGCGTTCCCGACCTGGGTTTCATTTTGATAGGAGGCGGCGGTGTCAATCAGTCGATAACCGGTGTTAATAGCGTCAATGACCGCTCTTTCGCATTCAGCGGCATCGGTCATCTGAAATACACCAAAGCCCAACAGGGGCATTTCAATACCGTTGTTCAGTTTTACTTTTTGCATGGTGTTATCCTTTCGTTATCGTTCATGAGAAGCATAACGTAAAGGGAAGAGCTCGATTAGACGGCAGGATTTGTCAGGGGTTATGAACAAAATTCATAAATCTGTTTGAGGGTTGCGATGAGTAGTGCAAGTTCGATATCCCCGGAATTTACAGTCCGATGAAGGAAAATGAATATCCATAAAAAATATATCGGTTTATCCTGGCGTATATACCTACTTCGACGTATTTCCAATCGTGGTAAATTAAAAGCAGGTCATTATTATTCACTGTCCGCAGAGTAAGAAATATAACATAGGTATCTATTTAATGACTTGCACAAAAAGCTAAATTTTCACCCATAAATAAAAATATAATCCCGCGCCCAACCACCTGATGAGTGGCTACAGGCACTGGATATATTAGGTGGCGGTACACTTTCTTACATAAAGGTATTTCCTTTTCTGCGGAAAAGGAAACCGGGAAATCCCCGGCTTTTCTGACAAGCAGACACCATTATTTGTGTTTGCCTATGTTCGTTAATTCGTTCATCAGGAAATTATCTCAATGTCACGTTATAAAACAGGTCATAAACAACCACGATTTCGTTATTCAGTTCTGGCCCACTGCGTGGCGTGGGCAAATATCTCTGTTCAGGTTCTTTTCCCACTCGCTGTCACCTTTACCCCAGTAATGGCAGCACGCGCGCAGCATGCGGTTCAGCCACGGTTGAGCATGGAAAATACCACGGTAGCTGCTGATAATAATGTGGAGAAAAATGTCGCGTCGTTTGCCGCAAATGCCGGGACATTTTTAAGCAGTCAGCCAGATAGCGATGCGACACGTAACTTTATTACCGGAATGGCCACAGCTAAAGCTAACCAGGAAATTCAAGAGTGGCTCGGGAAATATGGTACTGCGCGCGTCAAACTGAATGTCGATAAAGATTTCTCGCTGAAGGACTCTTCGCTGGAAATGCTTTATCCGATTTATGACACGCCGACAAATATGTTGTTCACTCAGGGGGCAATACATCGTACCGACGATCGTACTCAGTCAAATATTGGTTTTGGCTGGCGTCATTTTTCAGAAAATGACTGGATGGCGGGGGTGAATACTTTTATCGATCATGATTTATCCCGTAGTCATACCCGCATTGGTGTTGGTGCGGAATACTGGCGTGATTATTTGAAACTGAGCGCCAATGGTTATATCCGGGCTTCTGGCTGGAAAAAATCACCGGATGTTGAGGATTATCAGGAACGCCCGGCGAATGGCTGGGATATTCGTGCTGAGGGCTATTTACCTGCCTGGCCGCAGCTTGGCGCAAGCCTGATGTATGAGCAGTATTATGGCGATGAAGTCGGGCTGTTTGGTAAAGATAAACGCCAGAAAGACCCGCATGCTATTTCTGCCGAGGTAACCTATACACCAGTGCCTCTTCTGACACTGAGCGCCGGGCATAAGCAGGGCAAGAGTGGTGAGAATGACACTCGCTTTGGCCTGGAAGTTAACTACCGAATTGGCGAACCTCTGGAAAAACAACTCGATACAGACAGCATTCGTGAGCGTCGAATGCTGGCAGGCAGCCGCTATGACCTGGTTGAGCGTAATAACAACATCGTTCTTGAGTACTGCAAATCTGAAGTGATCCGTATTGCTCTGCCTGAGCGTATTGAAGGCAAGGGCGGTCAGACGGTTTCCCTGGGGCTTGTGGTCAGCAAAGCAACTCACGGACTGAAAAATGTGCAGTGGGAAGCGCCGTCATTACTGGCTGAAGGTGGCAAAATTACCGGGCAGGGGAGTCAGTGGCAAGTAACGCTCCCGGCTTACCGTCCAGGCAAAGACAATTATTATGCGATTTCAGCAGTTGCCTACGATAACAAAGGCAATGCCTCGAAACGTGCGCAGACAGAAGTGGTTATTACCGGAGCTGGTATGAGCGCCGATCGCACGGCGTTAACGCTTGACGGTCAGAGCCGTATTCAAATGCTTGCTAACGGTAATGAGCAAAAGCCGCTGGTGCTGTCTCTGCGCGACGCAGAGGGCCAGCCAGTCAAGGGCATGAAAGATCAGATCAAGACTGAACTATCCTTCAAACCGGCTGGAAATATTGTGACTCGTACCCTGAAGGCCACTAAATCACAGGCAAAACCCACACTGGGTGAGTTCACCGAAACTGAAGCAGGGGTGTACCAGTCTGTCTTTACGACCGGAACGCAGTCAGGTGAGGCAACGATTACTGTTAGCGTTGATGGCATGAGCAAAACCGTCACTGCAGAACTGCGGGCCACGATGATGGATGTGGCAAACTCCACCCTGAGCGCTAACGAGCCGTCAGGTGACGTGGTTGCTGATGGTCAGCAAGCCTACACGCTGACGCTGACTGCGGTGGACTCCGAGGGTAATCCGGTGACGGGAGAAGCCAGCCGCCTGCGACTTGTTCCGCAAGACACTAATGGTGTTACCGTTGGTGCCATTTCGGAATTAAAACCCGGGGTTTACAGCGCCACGGTTTCTTCGACCCGTGCCGGAAACGTTGTTGTGCGTGCCTTCAGCGAGCAGTATCAGTTGGGCTCATTACAACAAACGCTGAAATTTGTCGCCGGGCCGCTTGATGAATCACATTCGACCATCGCCCTGAATCCGGATAAACCGGTGGTTGGCGGTACAGTTACGGCAATCTGGTCGGCAAAAGATGCTAATGACAACCCTGTAACAGGCCTCAATCCGGATGCACCGTCATTATCGGGCGCAGCCGCTGCAGGTTCTAAGGCCTCAGGCTGGACGGATAATGGCGACGGGACGTGGACTGCGCAGATTACTCTCGGCTCTACGGCGGGTGAATTAGAAGTTATGCCGAAGCTAAATGGACAGGATGCGGCAGCAAACGCGGCAAAAGTAACCGTGGTGGCTGATGCGTTATCTTCAGGCCAGTCGACAGTGTCTGTAGCCGCAGATCGCGTAAAAGCAGGCGAAAGCACAACCGTGACGCTGGTGGCGAAAGATGCGCATGGCAACGCTATCAGTGGTCTTTCGTTGTCGGCAAGTTTGACGGGGACCGCCTCTGAAGGGGCGACTATTTCCAGTTGGACCGAAAAAGGTGACGGTTCCTATGTTGCTACGTTGACCACAGGCGGAAAGACGGGCGAGCTTCGTGTCATGCCGCTCTTCAACGGCCAGCCAGCAGCCACCGAAGCCGCGCAGCTGACGGTCATCGCCGGGGAGATGTCATCAGCGAACTCTACGCTTGTTGCGGACAATAAGACTCCAACGGTTAAAACGACGACGGAACTCACCTTCACCGTGAAGGATGCGTACGGGAACCCGGTCACCGGGCTGAAGCCAGATGCACCAGTGTTTAGCGGTGCCGCCAGCACGGGATCAGAGCGACCTTCAGCTGGAAGCTGGACAGAGCAAAGTAATGGGGTCTACGTGTCGACCTTAACGCTGGGATCGGCTGCAGGTCAGTTGTCTGTCATGCCACGCGTGAACGGCCAAAATGCCGTTGCTCAGCCATTGGTGCTGAATGTTGCAGGCGACGCTTCCCGGGCAGTGATCAGTGATATGGCGGTGAAGGTGAATAACCAACTGGCAAATGGACAGTCTGCTAACCAGGTAACCCTGACCGTCGTGGACAGCTATGGTAACCCGTTGCAGGGGCAAGAAGTTACGCTGACTTTACCGCAGGGTGTGACTAGCAAGACGGGGAATACAGTAACAACCAATGCGGCAGGTAAAGCGGATATTGAGTTGATATCAACCGTTGCAGGGGAACTTGAAATCGCGGCCGCGGTGAAAAACTCTCAGAAGACGGTCACGGTGAAATTCAACGCGGATGCCAGCACCGGTCAGGCAAACCTGCAGGTAGACACCGCCGTTCAAAAAGTGGCAAACGGCAAAGATGCCTTTACGCTGACGGCGACCGTTGAGGATAAAAACGGTAACCCTGTTCCAGGAACTCTGGTGACATTTAATCTGCCCCGGGGTGTCAAGCCGCTTACTGGCGATAATGTCTGGGTGAAAGCCAACGATGAGGGGAAAGCAGAGTTGCAGGTGGTTTCAGTGACTGCCGGAACGTATGAGATCACGGCATCGGCAGGGAATAGCCAGCCTTCGAATACGCAGACTATAACGTTTGTAGCCGATAAGGCTACCGCAACCGTCTCCAGTATTGAGGTGATTGGCAACTATGCACTGGCGGACGGCAAAGCCAAACAAACGTATAAAGTTACGGTGACTGATGCCAATAAGAATTTGGTGAAAGATAGCGAAGTGACGCTGACCGCCAGCCCGGCTTCGTTAAACCTGGAACCGAATGGCACTGCGACAACGAATGAGCAAGGGCAGGCTATTTTCACCGCTACCACTACTGTTGCGGCGACATACACACTCAAGGCGCAAGTGAGTCAGACCAACGGTCAGGTATCAACGAAAACTGCCGAATCTAAATTCGTTGCGGATGATAAAAACGCGGTGCTCGCCGCATCATCTGATGTGCAATCTCTGGTGGCGGATGGGAAATCGACTGCGAAGCTGGAGGTGACCCTGATGTCGGCAAATAACCCCGTTGGCGGGAATATGTGGGTCGACATTCAGACGCCGGAAGGGGTGACGGAGAAGGATTATCAGTTCCTGCCGTCGAAAAATGACCATTTCGTGAGCGGAAAAATCACGCGTACATTTAGTACCAACAAGCCAGGTGTCTATACGTTTACATTTAACGCCCTGACGTATGGCGGGTACGAAATGAAGCCAGTGACGGTGACCATTACCGCGGTGGATGCCAATACGGCAACGGGCGAGGAGGCGATGAAATAATATTAAGAGTATGAAAGTAACATTCTAATAAACAATAATGGCGTTGACATCTTCAACGCCATTATTTATTGAATTGCCTGACAGTAGTCTCGTTATAAATTCATGTAAACATCGCTACAGCTAAACCGGACGAACGGGGATAAAAATTTCGCAAACAATGTTATTGCTATCGATTTCGACGAAGTTTTCATTGTAATAAAACCGCTCAATATCACTGCCGTTCACTCTGGCTAACCCCCTGGCAGGTAATTCCATCAGATAGAGGTTTCGCGCCCATTCAGGGTAGTGCTCCCACTCACCTTCATAGCGGAAAGAGGCATACAGTCCTCGGTTAATTGTCCACTCTTTCGACATCTCTGAATCGGTTTGTTTGCATACCGTACCGGCAAAAGTTTCAACTGTGAGCAAATCGACCGATTTTGTTGACGGTTCGAACGTGGAGACGAAATAGATATCCGTCTTAAAATTCTTCATACATCTGGCTAAATGATGACGTCGCAGTTTGACTTCTTCATCCGGTGATTTATTCGACACTTCAATATCATATTTAAATGAATTGCCAAAAATAGGTGTCTCAGGAAAGTTGACTAATCTACACTCCGTCTTTTGCTGTTGACGTATTAAAAAAGAAGGGAAGATATTTGCGAGATCCCAATAATCACGGTGGCGGTATTCACGGGGAGAGCAGCCGAATAACTTTTTAAATTCGCGGCTGAATGACTGCTGTGAATCAAAATGCAAAGAGAGTGCAATATCAAGCATAGATTTCGCGGTGAGCCGGACAAGAATGGCGGCGCGACAAAGCCTTCGTTTGCGAATGTATTCTCCCAAAGGCACATGCATGAAATTTCGGAACAGAAGCTGGATGTTGCGTCTGCTGTAGCCAGATTTCTGTGCGATATCTTCGATTGAAATAGGGTGCTCGAGATTGCACTCAATCCACTCCAGGAGCTGCTGTAGAATCTTCTGCCTGATCATCACATTCTCCATTAATTCTTTGTCATATCGCACATTTTCGTTATGCCCTGGGCCCTAAGTGTATCAAAAACAGCAAGGCCCAAGGCAAAAGCACTGATAGCGTCTGCTTCATTGCCCCAAAAATAGAGAGGTTTCAGTCCTACATTATTAATGAATTTTTTGCATAAGTGATATCAAAATCCACATACTAATTTGAGGTTACGTTTTAACGTAGACTCATTGTTCATACCTAATGGAGGGACTGACAGTGGAATTTTCCGTATTAAGTAACAATCTGAAAATGCCGATGATGGGATTTGGTGTTTTTCAGGTTACCGATAAAAACGTGTGCAAACAGTCAGTGTTGAACGCTATCCGCACGGGTTATCGACTCATCGACACTGCAGCGGTATACGGTAATGAAGATGCCGTCGGTGAAGCCGTTCGTGAAGCTATATCTGAAGGTTTATGTACCCGAGATGAGTTATTTATAACGTCTAAATTGTGGGTGCAGGATATGTTGAATCAGGATACGGCAAAAGCAGGTATTGAAGCGTCATTAAAAAAATCGGGACTAGAATACTTCGATCTCTATTTATTGCACCAGGCCATGCGCGATTATTTTAGTGCGTGGCGTGCACTCGAAGATGCCTATGAAGAGGGCAAATTAAAAGCGATTGGGGTTTCCAATTTCTACCCTCATGTTCTGGCAAACTTTTGTGAAACGGTAAGAGTTAAACCGATGGTCAACCAGGTCGAGTTGCATCCCTATTTTGCCCAACCAGAGGCGCTGGCAACCATGAAGTATTATAACGTGCAGCCTGAAGCATGGGCTCCGTTAGGCGGTGGAAGACATAAACCCTTTGAAAATAGTCTGCTTCAGAATATTGCAGATGCCCATCAAAAATCGATTTCTCAGGTCATTCTGCGTTGGAATATTCAACGAGGAGTGGTCGTTATTCCGAAATCGACACATCAACAGCGTATCGAAGAAAATTTTGCTATCTGGGATTTCTCACTGACAGAGAAAGAAATGGCGCAAATTAGTTCGCTTGATTTGGGTTATGTTGGGGAATCGGTAAAACATTTTAATCCTGAGTTTGTTCGTGGTTGTCTTGCTGTAAAAATACATGATTGATATTAATCACTTATTTTACCTGAGACGACAAGAATCTTTTAACAGGGGAGTGATATTGATCTTCACTCTGTCATATCTCCGGTAATATGGCGTCAGGCTTCATCATCAGAAAGGGAGCCTGACGCCTGAAAAAGTGAACAACAGACAGTGTTCGGATTATCAATATTCAGTTTTTAACGTTGAACTGGATTCATTACTGCGTTGTTTAAGAATATCCCGCGCCGAATCTGCCATTATCATGACAGCACCTGCCAGCATCAGAGTATCTTTCAATACCAGGCGACCAGCACCAGATAAATAAGGGAAACCATGATGAGCGTCACCCAATGCGGGTACCCATGCCTCCGGGGTGGTGATTAAAAATGAGAGTGTTACCAACGGTGTGGTAAATGCCATCAGCCCTCCCAATAAACCTAACCAGCGATTGACAGGATTAGCCAAAACCAGCAGAGCAATAATCACCTCCACGACGCCAAGACCGTTGGAAAAACCATAGGTATTATTGGCCGATTGCCATGCCCTTGCTTCTGGTTTGTATTCGCCTTCGTGAGTCAGATACTGTTTATAGTCTTCCGGGTGTTCATAAAAGAACGACATTAGTGGACTGTTTGCGACGAATGGTGTAATGCTGTCTGCCTCGTAAGGGACAAACTTTAATAACCCAATCCACATAAAAACAATCGCAATACTCAGACGAATCAATGTCAGGCCAATTTTATCTCCCCGACTTAACAGGTGCAGGTATTTTTCCATTGTGAACATCCTTATTTATACAATACTGCTGTTGCGGTTGAATTATTATCAATTCGCATCGATGTGACTTTCCAGGATGAAGCATTATATTTTCTGGCTATATCAGCAATGGCATCCTCCAGAACTGTCGGTGATGCTGATACTGACGAGACGCTGATATGTTTCAGAATTATTTTATCATCTGCATTGGTGGAAAATGCCATAACGCCAGATAATAGTGTTGCAAATAAAACAGGTTTTTTAAACATATAAAATACCATCAATGAAGTGATTAAGAAGTTATATAATAACAAGGAATTAATAAGATTCTTTTCTCTGAGACGCCAGAATATTTGTCCTGGCGTCTGATTTTGAGTTTATTTGACTAATGAAAATAGATCATTGAGTGATTCGCTCATCGACGGATGAGTAAATATCTGATCGCGTAATATGCTATAAGGCAGCCCGGCATCCATCACCATTTTCACTATATTAATCATCTCGTGGGAGTCAACACACAGCAGTGATGCCCCTAATATACGTTGGGTTTTATTATCAACAATCGCTTTTAATACCCCACGGGTATCGTTCATCACTCTGGCGCGCGGAATTGCAGCTACAGGCAATGTCACCACCTGAATATCAGCACCACTCTCTCTGGCTTGTTCTTCTGTCATACCAACCCTGGACAGTGGCGGTGTCATAAATACGGAATAAGGCACATTTTTCCGATCATCAGTACTACGTTTGCCTTCACCCAGTAACTCATCACGTACAATGCGGTAATCATCCAGTGATATGTAAGTAAATTGCAGCCCGCCGGTAACATCTCCCATCGCCCAAATATTGTCTGCGGTGGTATGTAATTGCTTGTCAACGACAATTGCCCCGCGCTCGTTTACTGCGATACCGGCATTTTCTGGATGTAACGAAGCGGTAGCCGGTTGACGACCGGAAGCGATTAACAGTGCATCCACCGCCAGTTGGGCGTGCTCGCTATGCACTTGCACTTGATTTTCATGGTGACTGATTCGCTCCACATGGGTATTGAGGATAATATCGACGCCCTGATCGCGTAAAATCGTCGCGATATTATCAGCAATATCCCGATCTTCCCGAGGCAAAAACAGCGAAGCTGCCTCTAAAATGGTTACTTTGCTGCCAAAATTAGCGAACATAGAGGCGAACTCAACGCCAATATATCCGCCGCCCAAAATACCTAAATGCCCAGGCAATTCTTTTAGATTAAGTAATCCGGTGCTGTCATATACACCAGGCGTGGTGGTAATTCCAGGAATTGGCGGAACCACGGCTTGTGCACCGGTATTAATAAAAATTTTCTCGCCATGAATCTCCAGATTTCCCCCAGGCCGATGAACACGCAGGCTATGATTATTGATAAACTCCGCCTGGCCGTCGATCACGTCGATATTGGGCATATCCGCAAGATTATGATAATTCTTATTACGTAAAAAATTAACCACTTCATTTTTACGCTGTATGGCACGGACAAAATCTGTGTGCTGCTGTGCGTCATGAACCAATGTTTTGGTTGGGATACAGCCGATATTAATACAGGTCCCGCCATACATTGCATTTGATTGTTCGATGAGAGCCACACGCCAACCTGCTTTTGCCAGCGTGACGGCTAATGTTTTTCCAGCCTTGCCAAAACCAATAATAACTGCCTGATATTTATTCATGATGATTTCCTGTCGAAACGCGTTCATTTGACATCATGACTATAGACGCAAAAGAGCAAATAACATTTCTTCACAACGCTTGATATTTTGTCTTATCGTCTGGTATTTTCTTTTTCTTAATCAGAATCACAAAACAAAAATCATGATTAACCATTTGATGGTATTAGATTAATTATTGTCTAAGATTGTTGGTGTTTGTAATCAAAAACCACTCAGGAGTCTGATATGGATGCCCTTAGCCGTTTGTTGATGCTTAACGCTCCACAAGGAACGATCGATAAGAATTGCGTGTTAGGAAGTGACTGGCAGCTTCCACATGGTGCCGGGGAATTATCGGTTATTCGTTGGCATGCGTTAACGCAAGGAGCGGCGAAGCTGGAAATGCCGACGGGGGAGATTTTTACATTACGCCCGGGAAATGTGGTCCTGCTACCACAAAATTCAGCTCATCGCCTGAGTCATGTCGATAATGAATCGACCTGTATTGTCTGCGGCACTCTTCGGCTGCAACATTCGGCGCGTTATTTTTTAACGTCTTTGCCGGAAACGCTGTTTTTAGCACCGGTTAACCACAGCGTGGAATATAACTGGCTGAGGGAGGCGATCCCGTTTTTACAACAGGAGTCCAAATCGGCAATGCCGGGAGTGGATGCACTGTGTAGCCAGATCTGCGCTACATTCTTTACCCTCGCGGTGCGTGAGTGGATTGCACAGGTTAATACTGAGAAAAACATTCTCAGTTTGCTTCTGCATCCACGTCTTGGTGCGGTAATACAGCAAATGCTGGAAATGCCAGGACACGCCTGGACCGTCGAATCGCTGGCCAGCATCGCCCACATGTCCCGGGCAAGTTTTGCCCAGCTTTTCCGTGATGTTTCCGGAACCACGCCGCTGGCTGTATTAACAAAGTTGCGTCTACAAATAGCGGCCCAGATGTTTTCCCGGGAAACGTTCCCTGTTGTGGTGATTGCTGAGTCAGTAGGCTATGCCAGTGAATCATCTTTTCACAAGGCGTTTGTCCGCGAGTTTGGTTGTACCCCGGGAGAATATCGGGAAAGAGTCAGACAGCTTGCACCCTGAATAAAACCGCCAGGAATCGGAGCAAAGATAATCAGCATTCCGGGTGTTGTGAGCCTTTCAACTATTTCTATTTCCAACTGTGTTTTATATGTTTTTTTGAAGAATGCTGGCCCAGTATGTAAATAAAAACGCAAACTAAATTGCTTTAATTAAATAAAATGCCGACTATTACTTGATACCTGATTATTGCCGGTGATTTTGTTAGTACACCATCATTGTATATCTCAACAACCCCTGAATAAGTAACACTGAATAGGTATAAGGGATGTAGCCTTTTTAAATGGATTTCTTATGCCAAAAATGATCGTCGATTTCCCTATAAAATGTGAGCGATGCCGAAAGAAATAAAATTAGTTATTGCATTTGAAGTTTGGATGAAAGATTATCATTTGTCATACAAATGAGGGGTGGTATGTTGCTAGCCAATTAAAAAAGAACGCCATATTTATTGATGATTGATCCCCTGGTGGGGGGAACCATCGGGCATAAATGGGCATGAAGTAATGGAGTATTAGTTGTGAATGTCAATTTCTTTGTCACCTGTATTGGTGACGCCCTGAAATCAAGAATGGCACGAGACTCCGTGCTGCTACTGGAAAAACTCGGCTGTCGCGTAAATTTCCCGGAGAAACAGGGATGCTGCGGTCAGCCTGCGATCAATAGTGGTTATATCAAAGAAGCGATTCCAGGGATGAAAAATCTGATCGCCGCACTGGAGGATAACGACGATCCCATTATTTCACCGGCTGGCTCCTGTACCTATGCCGTAAAAAGTTACCCAACGTATCTGGCGGATGAGCCTGAATGGGCATCACGTGCCGAAAAGGTTGCCGCGCGTATGCAGGATCTCACCTCTTTTATTGTTAATACATTAGGGGTAGTCGATGTAGGTGCCAGTTTGCAAGGGAGAGCGGTGTATCACCCATCTTGTAGCCTGGCCCGTAAGCTGGGGGTGAAGGACGAGCCACTTACGCTGCTGAAAAATGTGCGTGGACTGGAGCTGTTGACCTTTGCTGAACAGGATACCTGCTGCGGATTTGGCGGCACGTTCTCGGTCAAAATGGCCGAAATATCCGGCGAGATGGTGAAAGAAAAGGTTTCGCACCTGATGGAAGTCCGCCCTGAGTATTTAATTGGTGCTGACGTGAGTTGCCTGCTGAACATCAGTGGACGATTACAACGGGAAGGACAGAAAGTCAAAGTGATGCATATTGCTGAAGTGCTGATGAGCTGCTGAGGATATAAAGATGTCGATCAAAACCAGTAATACAGATTTTAAGACACGCATCCGTCAGCAAATTGAAGATCCGATCATGCGCAAAGCTGTGGCAAACGCGCAGCAGCGTATTGGGGCAAATCGGCAAAAAATGGTCGATGAATTGGGGCACTGGGAGGAGTGGCGCGACCGGGCCGCCCAGATACGTGATCATGTTCTGAGTAATCTCGACGCTTATCTGTACCAGCTCTCTGAAAAAGTGACGCAAAACGGCGGTCACGTCTATTTTGCAAAAACTAAAGAAGACGCCACCCGCTACATTTTACAGGTCGCCCAACGCAAAAATGCCCGGAAGGTGGTGAAGTCTAAATCGATGGTGACCGAAGAGATTGGTGTCAATCATGTGTTGCAGGATGCAGGCATTCAGGTGATTGAAACCGATCTGGGTGAATACATTCTCCAGCTGGATCAAGATCCGCCCTCTCATGTTGTGGTCCCGGCAATTCATAAAGATCGCCATCAGATCCGTCGAGTGCTACACGAACGTCTGGGTTATGAGGGGCCGGAAACGCCTGAAGCGATGACCTTATTCATTCGGCAAAAAATCCGCGAAGATTTCCTCAGTGCTGAAATAGGTATTACCGGCTGTAATTTCGCGGTGGCAGAGACCGGTTCGGTATGCCTGGTGACCAATGAAGGTAATGCGCGAATGTGTACCACGCTGCCTAAAACGCATATTGCAGTGATGGGAATGGAGCGTATTGCCCCCACGTTTGCCGAGGTAGATGTATTGATCACCATGCTGGCGCGCAGTGCCGTTGGTGCACGTTTGACGGGATACAACACCTGGCTGACAGGACCGCGCGAAGCGGGGCACGTTGATGGTCCTGAAGAGTTTCATCTGGTTATTGTCGATAACGGGCGTTCTGAGGTGCTGGCTTCTGAATTTCGGGATGTGCTGCGCTGTATTCGCTGCGGGGCTTGTATGAATACTTGTCCGGCATATCGCCATATTGGCGGTCATGGATATGGCTCTATTTATCCAGGGCCAATTGGTGCGGTGATTTCCCCGTTACTTGGCGGCTATAAAGATTTTAAAGATTTACCCTACGCCTGCTCTTTATGCACAGCTTGTGACAGCGTGTGTCCGGTGCGTATTCCGCTGTCAAAACTGATTTTGCGTCATCGTCGGGTGATGGCTGAAAAAGGGATCACCGCAAAAGCAGAGCAACGGGCGATAAAAATGTTCGCTTATGCCAATAGTCATCCAGGATTGTGGAAAGTCGGGATGATGGCTGGTGCTCATGCGGCAAGCTGGTTTATCAATGGCGGCAAAACACCACTCAAATTTGGCGCGATTAGCGACTGGATGGAAGCACGCGATCTTCCTGAAGCTGACGGAGAGAGTTTCCGTAGTTGGTTTAAGAAACATCAGGCGCAGGAGAAAAAGAATGGATAATCGGAGCGAATTTTTGAATAACGTTGCTCAGGCACTGGGTCGCCCGCAGCGACTTGAACCGCAAGCAGAAGATGCGCCGCTTAACAACTATGCTAACGAGCGGCTTACCGAACTTAACCAACAGCAGCGCTGTGACGCGTTTATCCAGTTTGCCAGCGATGTTATGTTGACGCGCTGTGAACTGACCAGCGAGGCGCAGGCCGCAGAAGCTGCAATATGTCTGTGTAAAGAGCTGGGAGAGCAGTCGGTCGTGATTAGCGGTGACACGAGGCTGGAGGAATTGGGGATTAGCGAACGTTTGCAGCAGGAATGCAATGCCGTTGTTTGGGATCCGGCGAAAGGTATTGAGAACATATCACAAGCAGAGCAGGCTAAAGTGGGCGTCGTATATGCTGAATATGGTTTAACCGAATCGGGTGGCGTGGTTCTTTTTTCCGCCGCCGGGCGCGGGCGTTCATTGAGCCTGCTCCCGGAATCTTCTCTTTTTATCCTGCGTAAAAGCACAATCCTGCCGCGTGTAGCGCAACTCGCAGAAAAATTGCATCAGAAAGCGCAGGCCGGTGAACGAATGCCGTCATGTATTAACATCATCAGTGGTCCTAGTTCAACGGCGGACATTGAGCTTATCAAAGTCGTCGGGGTTCATGGTCCGGTGAAAGCGGTGTATCTGATTATTGAGGATTGCTGAGAGAGATATGAAGTCTGGACATAAACCTGAAGGCGGTATACGAGGTTGTGAATAGCGTTAAGGACAACCTGACTTAACCCCGTTCCGTCATGGTTATGCTGCTCTTCTGTAAATATCCTGACATTAATAATGCCAGGATATTTACAGTGAAAAAGACAGGAATCCATTCCTGAAGACGGGCTCCCTTCCCGGTCATTGTCACTTCAGCTTTATACAGGCACTCTCTATCAGAATGCTGTTTATTACTGCCCAGAGTTTTGTTGGTATTCATCTACCATTTTTTTGACAAGGCAAAACATTACAGAAATCACAATGCTTAGAAAAAATCCCAGAATCAGGCAAATGGCAGCAGGATATTTACTTTTTATTTCCGGTGAGCTTATGGTTACACAGCCATCACCGTTCGGATACAATGACCAGTTCCTGGTCAGGTATATCATTTTTGTATAAAGCTCACTGTTAATTGCTGAAGGTGTTTGTATCTCATCGAGAACTTGCCTGCCATTATGGTATTCTGACGCATACCATTTGATAATAGACGCATGCACGCGAGATATTTCTGCTTCAGCAGTTGGTAAATCTCTCTTATCTCCTGACCATTCCAGCTTTATTACCCTATTCTTGACGTCTGTGCTGATCTGAAAAAATGTAGTAATTCGCTGAATAACATCTTCAGTCATTGTGGTCTGACAGGCAAAGTTATTATTGCTATCACAGCTAACAAGTATGCCTGGTGTTGTCTGGTTTATTTTTAGACTGTAAGTCACTTTTATATTATCTTTATTGATGTACAGAAACAACAGCACCATTGTCATACAGGTAGCCATAATAAACAGAATAACACGAATCTTTTTTTTCAGATAAAATAAAATCTCAATCAGATCGATATCCTGTTTGATTTGTTCATTCATAATATATCCAGAAAATGAAATCTGTCGCAGATAAGGTTGTATTAATAGTCTGTATCAGGAATGTTCAGGGTAAATATCAGCAAAAAGCCAGCATCATGAATACTGGATATTTATAGCCTGCAGGCAGCATACTGCTGCCTGCAGGGGGTATAACAGTCGACAGGGGAACCGACTGCTTTATTCTTACCAGGTCACATTGATACCAACTACACCCTGTAGCGGGTTCTCAATGTCGTCACCTTTGGTGTAGTCAAGGCTTGCATATGCTCCCATGTTTTTGGTGATATCAGCCTGTACACCTGCACCCACGCGGAATACTGCACCGTCAATGCTGGCATTGACAGACTCATCACCCAGACGGACTTTGTTGCCATCAGAGAATTCGTTCAGTGCGGCCAGATTCAGATAAGGTTTAACGGTCGAGTTGCCCACAGCGAAGTCATAACCCACGCGCGTACCGGCCTCACCCAGCACAGAGTTATAGCTGTCAGAATGAACGTCCACGCCGTTGAGCTGATAATCCACACCTTCCAGAGTCAGAGCAGACAGTTTGGCATATGGCTGAATAAACAGGCCATTACCGTCTTCCCAGGTGTAACCACCTTTAACCATCGCACCGAAACCATTGGTGTTAAAGTCAGCTTTGATGGTACCGCCACCATTCATCAGGCGAACATCTGCCGTGTTGCTGTAATGACCAAACTGTGCAGCAGTATCAATGAAGATACCGTTGTTATACTGGCGGCTCAGGTAAGCGTGGAAGCTGTAACCTTCAGTGTCACCTTTGCTCTGCATGGTGGTCATGTCACCTTTCGCAGAAGACATCGCCACACCGGCCAGCCAGCTACCATCTTCAGTCATGAAGCGGGTATCACCACCCAGCATTACACCGTTTACATCCAGGTCATAGGATGCATTTCCCGCGGTGGTATGTTTCTGTTTACCGCCAAAGTACTGAATCCATACGCCACCCTTGTCATTTTCGCTCAGACGGACAGCATCCTGACGGGCGGAGAGCGTGTCAGCCTGCAGATTAGCGACGTTAGCCGGAGCAGCTGCCATTGCCTGAATCACGGAGCTGGCGTTGGATGCTTTATGCGTGTTTTTTACGAAATAAAAGTTACCATCAGCTCCCTGTGTTAGGTCATATTGATACAGACCACCTTCCGTTGTGCCTGTGGCTTTTAGAGTGCTGTCTTTGCCGGTAGAAATAAATGCCGTTTGTTCATTGATAAGATCCAATGAACCCGCACTGTAAACACGCAAGTCACCGCTCGCTTTACCGCTGATATCCAGAGTGTTTTCAGAAGAGGCATCAACAATCAGAGTGCCGTTTTGAGAAGCAAACGTGCCAGTATTGACAGTAGCCTTCGTGATATTAACAGTACTGTCTTTTACTGCCAGAGCATTAACAGTTGAGGAACCCGTAACATTCCAGACAGACCCGTTCTGCAGAGATACACTGCTTTTATTTGGTTGAACCGAGCCCATTGGTGCTGATGCGCGGTCCACTGGCGCGTTAATGGAAACAGCACCATTCCACACAGAACCATCCGTCAGAAAAACAGCAGTTTTGGCGTTGTTGACATCACCATCCCAGCTGGAGTTTTTCAGTGTGACACGTGCACTACCATCCAGACCTTTACCTACGTTACCTTTCCAGACTGAGCCATCGGAAAGATTTATATTCAGATTACTACTCGCTTTATCGCCATCAGCATAAGCATAAGCATCAGCATAAGCATTACCTTCCCAATAAGAGCGGGCAACGTTCATGTTTACATTTGTTGTGGTACCGACTGAACTATTGCTTGCAGAAAGGGCCTGGATATCAGAGTAGATGGTTGAATCAGCAACAGACAAATTTAAATTTTGCGTTGCTGAACCTGTTCCTTGTGCCGAAGCAGAGGCATAAATTGTTTGTTTATTATTAGCCGCCCCAATTACTGAGCCATCCTTAATATTCAGGTTGACTGTATGAGTTCCCTTATTCTCCTTGGCAATAACTATTGTTTCAATCCGGCCATTAATAATATTTGAGCCAGCAAGGGTAATGTTGTCGGTTGCATCACCGTTAAAACCATTCAATACGCTACCCTTTTGAGCAAAAATTGCCGTAGAGCCGTTGCTGGAACTCTTATTACCTTGAGCGTTTATGGTTGTGCCATTGAGCGTGACATTATTTCCCGTGTCCCCTTCCAGAGATATCCCTGTCGCACTACCTTTTTCATTTTTTGCAACGAAATTACCGCCATTAACAACAACATCGCCAGTAGAAGAAATGACCATTGCAGTCCGGACATAGGTGCCTTCGCCTTGAGCTGTGATGGTGGAGCCTGTAGCATTAATCACAACATTTTTGTCACCGCTAACTTTTACACCTTCAACTAAACCTTGGTCTACCGTTGATGTGGCGGTAATATCATGACCACCCAAAGTAACATTAAGGTCTTTATCTTTCGCATTAATTGTTGCGGCTGTAATCTGTGTAGTACCACTAATAACAACATCTTGTTTCAGAGTTGTATTATCTTTATCCAATGTAACCGAATCAGTTGATACCGCTTTATCAGCAGCGAATGCTGGTGCAGAAAGAGCCATAACAATAGCTGTCGCTAATGCGCTGCGGTAAAATGCCTTATTGTTGTTCATGAAGAAATTCTCCATTCTGGTAACTAATTTCAATTTCCCACTTATTTATATTTATGCAGAGATAAAGCCTGCGTCCCTGCATTTACCACCACGGAATACCTGTTGGTATTTCCGTTTTCACGCAATGTCATGGCATTCGTTTCTTCCAATGCATTTCCATCACCGTGAAATTTATTGCTGCTCAGCAGCAGGGCTTCCCGCAATGACATGCTGTCCGGTATTCCCCAACGCTTTTTTAGCGACTGCTCGGCAAGCCATATCTGTCTTATCCCCGTTTTGAGAAACTGCGCACTGTATTCCCAGCTGTGTCCGGCAAGAAGCAACGACAACACCTTCTTTTGCTTTTCCGGGAAGCGTTCTGACATGACGATTGTCTTTGTGCGGTTATTCACCTCTTTCATAAAGACAGAGTAACTGTCCATAACTGGCAAAATTTCTGCATGTTTCAGCCCTGAAAACCCACCAGAGGTATTTGCAATACTGATGACATGCTCTACTGACATTCCTGGTTTCAGTAACCTCAGGTTTTTGAGAACGCCAGAAATACTCACATCCGGTGGCAGAAAAAAGGGCGCGACGCACAACACCACCACGAATGAGTGATCCCGATAAAATCGGAACCACATTTCAGCGCATTCGGCAGGTCGCCCTGCCGATATCACGACACTCTGTGGCCTGTGCCGCAATTTATTGCGTAACTCCTCTTCTGTTCCAATGCAGGTAACATTGCCGACAGAACCGGTTGATAGAGCTGCGAACTGCGCTGGTACAATTCCTGAGGGACAGAAAAGAACGAAACGCATCCTTCCCTCACAGATGTCAGTACGCCAGCACGCTGTACAGGCTGTACAGCGTGCCTCCCAATCCTGCAGCCCAGAGCAGTAGAAATATTTTGGCTCCTACACTGTAGCGAGTCCGTATGCGCCGCAGTGGGGGGTAGTAACAACGCTGCTGTGTCATAACAAACCTGGTCTTTTTTTAGACATATTTTTTCTTTGTCCGGAAAGTACTTTTCCGGATATGGCGTCAGAATTTATTGATTCACCAACGGCAACTTTCGCTGGATAAAGAATTCCGGATACCATGTTCTGCACATACTGAGTGAGTCGATGAGCGGAATGTTGTCCGACATATCTTGCATGTAGCCGTATATTCCGTTTCACTCTGCTGTCACCGCATCCCGTATAGAGCAGCCTGAAATCGCTCAGAGTTCCCAGTCCAAGTTTCATTAATGCCCGTGTGGCAATCGCATGCAGGGTCTTTGAACTGCGTTGTTCATAACGGGCAATCTCACTGAAACTCATGCCCTGCATCAGAATCTTAAGCACGCTCAACTCCCGTGCAGTCAGGAGCCAAAAATCACTCATATCGCCGGGCAAAGGACGTAGTAACCAGCGGATAATTTGATTCTGATAACGACTCGCTGTCAGCAGGGTGCTTATGCGTGGGAAGCCGTAGTACAGACTTGCAGCAGGAGCATTATCGAACCAGTCGGAGTCACCGGTCAGGCAGACCTGCCATTGCCCGGCATCACTCCGCAAGCGGACAAGACAAGCCAGAAGAACCAACTCCCCCGAAGGAAGCGAAGGGATATCAGCTAACAGGTAGCCACAGGAGGTCTTTAAAACGAATTCAACCTCTGTAGTGACGTTGCTGTACACCCGCACGAGATACCTGTCCGTTGGGATGAGAGACTCCAGTGCCAGCCTGGTGAACTGACAGGCACTGATAATAACCAGAGGCTTCTTCATTCAGACTCGTCCACGCCATTGCTACAAAACCTGACATTTTGATTCAAAATGTCAGGTTTGGTTTAATTACCTGAATATTTAATTTTCTTGGAATATAAGTCTAATTTTTATGACTTTTATTGTTTTTAATTTTGTGTTATTTAACAGTGTGAGTGAAAGTTAACCACTGGTATGACCTTGATGGTTAGTCATTTCAAATCATGGGGTTATTTTACTTTAGCGAGAAATATCAACATGTTATGTGTTTTATTTAATTGAATGGGCTGTTTTTTTATGGAAGAATTGAGGCAAACGTAGGAATCTGACATTTTGAATCAGAAGGTACTGTTTTAACGAGGCTTTTTTTTCCACACCCCTTTAAATCGAGCAGCATTACTGGCTGTGTATCTGACAGTATGCTGAATATTTCGATGACCCAGATAATCCTGAAGTAGTCGGGTATCGACACCATTGTCAGCCAGAGCAAATCCACAGGCATGACGTAACATATGAGGATGTGCTTTTACAGCTAATCCTGCACGTCTTCCTGCCTCACGAATGATCGAAAAAAAATGTTGTCTGCTGATAGGGCGGCGTTTCCGGGAGAGAAAAAGCCAGTCTCCTTCAACTCCATTTTCAATTAACTTCCTCTGCTTAAGCCACAACTTGATCAAATTATATTCATCAGGAAGAAGAGGATGTGTTGTCGAGAAACCATTTTTAATACGCCGAATATTAAGTTGTTTTCCTGATGCATCAATATCGGATAAACGTAAATCAAGAAGTTCACTGGCCCTAAAACCGTGAATGAAAGCCATCATAATTAGACAGCGATTTCTTTCAGGAAAGGACATGCTCTGGGCTGCATCCATCACCCTGTAGACTTCATCCTGTGTGAGATATTTTCTCGTCATACGCCACCGTGTACAGTTGTAAAAAAAAGAGGCACACCCAGATAAGTGTGCCTGCAATCAGAACGTTATCGATGTAATTTCATTATCTCATTAATAAGATTTTTTGAATAGTAGTTCTACGCAATAGATTAAATATGAAATATTTATTGTGCGGTTTTTCTACAACTCATTTTTAATGCGCGATTTTTTCTACAATGATGTGAAACAAAAAATATTAAAACCCTGAGTCAAGGAGCGGGGGTGAATGTGTATTACGTCTAATGTTTTAGTGATGTTCAATAGTCTTGATTTATTTAATGTTATTTTTACGTAAAATAACTTTTTCTGCATATATTATTGATTTTATTTGTTTTTTATACGTTGCAAAGTAAGGGTGCAGAAAAGAAAAGATCTTTGACGTTAATAATACTAATTTACAAATATATCTTATCATAAAATTTTCTTTACTTTTTGGTTGTGAGGAAATCATCGTTCATGGACGCTACCAATAAATTAGAGATGTTCTCTTGAATAATTTTTTCTGATTGCAAATCTCAGTTTGTTTGGTTTTTGTTCATTTGTTTAAGTGTATTCCAACACTTTTAATTTTATGCAAAAACGTACTAACAATTTTTTCTTATCAATTGATAATAAATAAAAAATAAAATGTTAGAGAAGCGATAATCTTGTGATAAAAAATATTTAATCATGATGACTGATTAAAGAAGGGTAAAAATAAATCGCTGCTAATAAATTATACGAACCGTGTTTAAAGCTCCACGTAGTTTTTGGGTCTGACTTATTTTTATACTCGCCACAAGCCCCCTTTGTGTGCATGATAACCGAATAAATTGAGTTTTTTAGCGTAGACCTGATATTACTCCACGCTTTGGGATAAATACGCCCGGCTTACGCAGTTGATCGCTGACCACTGCTAACCGGGAGTGGGAAAGAACAAGTAACCCTAGCCAGGAGCACTGGTTGCGTGATTCTTAAGCTGAGTGGCATTACACTTGTGGTTTATCAGTGTATCCATAGCACCATCATCCGCCAGATTGAGCGAATCGGCTTAAAGTTTGATGGCGGGACTGCGGATATGAAGCATGAGAGTTACCTATGTTTTTTATATAAGGATTCGGTCCTCATCGTAGAACGGTAACTCTCAATCTTGTAAGTTCCTGCGTTAGTTCAAATCACGACTCATTTTTTTCGCTCTCACCGGCATCCCATTTGCCACAAAATATCTTGCCGTGCTCCTCGGCAACGCTTCTCGTCCGCGAATCATATCCGCCATTTTCTCGCCAATCATAATGGTCGTGGCGTTCAGATTGCCGGTGATAATCTGCGGCATAATTGACGCATCGACTACGCGTAATCCTTCCAGCCCGTGCACGCGGCCTTCGCCATCCACAACGGACATCTCGTCGTACCCCATTTTGCACGTACCGCATGGGTGGAAGGCGGTTTCGGCGTGATTACGCACGAACTCATCGAGCTGCTCATCTGTCTGACATTCCGCGCCGGGGCTAATTTCGCGGCCACGGTATTGATCCAGCGCCGGTTGATGCATGATCTCGCGGGTGATGCGAATCGCGTCGCGGAACTCCTGCCAGTCCTGTTCGTGCGACATGTAGTTAAACAAAATCGCCGGATGCTGGTGCGGGTCGCGGGATTTAATCCGCACATGCCCACGGCTTGGCGAGCGCATCGATCCGACGTGGCACTGGAAGCCGTGCTCTTTCACTGCATTCGAGCCGTTATAGTTAATCGCTACTGGCAGGAAATGGTACTGAATATTCGGCCACGCAAATTCCTCTCGGCTGCGAATAAATCCGCCTGCTTCAAAGTGGTTGCTGGCACCAACGCCGGTGCCGCCAAACAGCCACTCCGCACCGATTTTCGGCTGATTCCACCACTGCAGGGCAGGGTAGAGGGAAACCGGTTCTTTGCACTCATATTGCAGATACATCTCCAGGTGATCCTGAAGATTTTCGCCGACGCCAGGTAATTCATGCACCAGCGGAATATCAAACTCCGCCAGCAGTCCAGCGTTGCCGACGCCGGAGCGTTGCAGGATTTGTGGTGAGGCAATCGCGCCTGCACATAACAGCACTTCTTTGTTGGCCGTTGCGCGGGTTGGGATGGTGCTGTCGCCTTCCAGCCACTCGACGCCTACCGCGCGTTTGCCGTCAAAGATAATGTGATCGGTCATGGCGTGAGTTCGAATAGTCAGGTTCGGGCGCGATTTGGCCTGATCGAGATAACCCCGCGCGGTGCTGGCGCGACGGCCCTGCGGCGTGACGGTGCGGTCCATCGGGCCGAAACCTTCCTGCTGATAACCGTTAAGGTCTTCTGTGCGCGGATAGCCCGCCTGCACGCCCGCCTCAATCATCGCTTCAAACAGTGGATTGACACCCGGTTTTGAGGTGGTCACGCTTACCGGGCCATCAGCGCCGTGGTAGTCGTTCTCGCCCACATCGCGCGTCTCGGCCTTGCGGTAGTAGGGCAGGCAGTCGAGGTAGCTCCAGTTCTCCAGACCGGGTTCTTTCGCCCAGTTATCGAGATCCAGCGCGTTACCACGGATGTAACACATGCCGTTGATCAGTGATGATCCACCAAGCCCCTTACCGCGTCCGCACTCCATGCGACGGTTGTTCATAAACGGTTCCGGCTCGGTCTCATACGCCCAGTTATAGCGTTTACCCTGTAGCGGGAACGCCAGCGCAGCGGGCATTTGGGTACGGAAGTCAAAGCGATAGTCCGGGCCGCCCGCTTCAAGCAGCAGCACGGTAGTGTTCGGATCTTCAGTCAGACGTGTCGCGAGGACGTTGCCGGCAGAGCCGGCGCCAATAATGATGTAGTCAAATTGCAAATAAACCTCCTGGTTAGAATATGGACTGGAATTTAGCCATCTCAACCTGGATGGACTTCACCTGGGTATAACTCTGGAGCGTCATCACGCCGTTCTCGCGACCAATGCCGGAGTGTTTGTAGCCGCCAACGGGCATCTCAGCGGGGGATTCGCCCCAGGTGTTGATCCAGCAAATACCCGCTTCCAGCTGATGAATGACGCGATGCGCGCGGTTCAGGTCCGCCGTCACGATGCCCGCCGCCAGGCCGTAGTCGGTATCATTGGCGCGGCGAATCACTTCGTCTTCAGACTCATACGTGAGGAGCGACATCACCGGGCCGAAGATCTCTTCGCGCACGATAGTCATTTCGTCGTGGCAATCGGAGAATACGGTCGGAGCAACCCATGCGCCGTTATCGAAGCCATCGCCTTTCAATACATCGCCGCCGCACAGTACGCGCGCGCCTTCCTCTTTGCCTTTGGCGATGTAACGCAGCACGTTATCGCGATGCGGGAAGCTGACCAGCGGGCCGAAGTTAGTTTGCGGATCGAAAACGTCGCCCGCGCGAATGCGCTCAACGCGCGCCAGAATCTTTTGTTCAAATGCGGCTTTGCATTTCGCCGGAACGAAGACGCGGGTGCCGTTGGTACACACCTGACCGGAGCTGAAGAAGTTCGCCATCATGGCGATATCAGCGGCGAGATCGAGATCCGCATCGTCGAAAACGATCAGCGGTGATTTACCGCCCAGCTCCATGGTCACTTCTTTCAGGGAGGAAGCCGCCGAGTTAGCCATCACTTTTTTGCCGCTGGCGACACCGCCGGTAAATGACACTTTGGCAATGCCCGGATGCTCGGTCAGATACTGCCCGGTTTCCGCGCCGATGCCAGGCAACACGTTAAATACGCCGTCCGGCAGGCCCGCTTCGCTGTAAATTTCGGCCAGCTTTAACGCGGTAAGCGGGGTGACTTCGCTCGGTTTGAAAATCATCGCGTTGCCTGCCGCCAGCGCCGGTGCGGATTTCCACAAAGCAATCTGAATCGGGTAATTCCATGCGCCAATTCCGGCGACCACGCCCAGCGGTTCACGGCGGGTATAAACAAACGACGTTTCGCGTAGCGGGATCTGGCTGCCTTCCAGCGCCGGGATCAGCCCGGCGTAGTACTCCAGTACGTCCGCGCCGGTAACGATATCGACGGTTGAGGTTTCTGAATACGCCTTCCCGGTGTCGAGGGTTTCCAGTTTAGCGAGTTCGTCATTGCGTTCGCGCAGAATATCAACGGCCCGACGCAGAATGCGCGAGCGTTCCATGGCGCTCATCGCCGCCCAGATTTTTTGCCCTTGTTGGGCACTCTTCACGGCGCGATCGACATCCTCACGCCCGGCGGCCTGCACGGTCGCCAGCACGTTACCGTTGGCCGGGTTAATGGTCTCGAAGGTGCGACCGCTGGTGGCGGAGGAATAACCACCATGTATATAAAGCTGCTGTTCTGCCATTCGGGACATCACGTCTCCTCGGTTAATCGGTGGGTAAATGCTGAGTAATAAAGTGACGGGTCAGCGAGTGTGCGAGAGATTTATTCAGCGGTTTACCGCTCAATGCCGCGCGCAGCCATAAACCGTCAATCAGCGCGGCCAGGCCATAACCTGCCTCCTGTGCCTCTTTGCGCGGTAACTCGCGGTGAAATTCGCTCACCAGATTCGACAACAAGCGGCGGCTGCTCACCTGCTGCAAACGGTAAAGCATCGGCTGATGCATACTGCTGGCCCAAAACGCCAACCAGGCTTTCATCGCAGCATTACTGACCTGCGTCTCATCGAAATTCCCGTCAACAATCGCCTGTAATCGCTGCTCAGGGCTGCCATCCGGTAGCGCGTGTAAGCGGTTCAAGACCGCGTCACGCAGCTGGCTGGTGATATCACGCATGGTTGCTTCCAGCAGACCATTTTTATCTTTGAAATAGTGGCTAATGATCCCGGTGGAAACGCCCGCCCGGCGGGCGATCTGCGCGATCGTCGCATCGTGCATACCTACTTCATTTATTGCTTCCAGCGTGGCGTCGATCAGTTGTCTGCGCCGGATCGACTGCATCCCCAATTTGGGCATTTTTGCCACTCCATTCATCAGCGTTGTTAATCTATTAAAGCCGTTATTGATTGGACGTTCAATATAAAATGTGTCTTAATTGTTACTAATTTGATTTTAAATGGTAACAATAAAAGTGGGGATACTGGATGACAGACCTTTCGCACAGCAGGGAAAAGGACAAAATCAATCCGGTGGTGTTTTACACCTCCGCCGGACTGATTTTGTTGTTTTCCCTGACAACGATCCTGTTTCGCGACTTCTCGGCCCTGTGGATTGGCCGCACGCTGGACTGGGTTTCTAAAACCTTCGGTTGGTACTATCTGCTGGCGGCAACGCTCTATATTGTCTTTGTGGTCTGCATCGCTTGTTCGCGTTTTGGTTCGGTGAAGCTCGGGCCTGAACAATCCAAACCGGAATTCAGTCTACTGAGCTGGGCGGCGATGCTGTTTGCTGCCGGGATTGGTATTGATCTGATGTTCTTCTCCGTTGCTGAGCCGGTCACGCAGTATATGCAGCCGCCGGAAGGCGCGGGACAGACAATTGAGGCCGCGCGTCAGGCGATGGTCTGGACGCTGTTTCACTACGGCTTAACCGGCTGGTCGATGTATGCGCTGATGGGCATGGCGCTCGGATACTTCAGCTATCGTTATAATTTGCCGCTCACCATCCGCTCGGCGCTGTATCCGATTTTCGGTAAACGGATCAACGGGCCGATTGGTCACTCGGTGGATATTGCAGCGGTGATCGGCACCATCTTCGGGATTGCCACCACGCTCGGCATTGGCGTGGTGCAGCTTAACTATGGCCTGAGCGTACTGTTTGATATCCCGGATTCAATGGCGGCGAAAGCGGCGCTGATCGCCTTGTCGGTGATCATCGCAACGATCTCTGTCACCTCCGGTGTCGATAAGGGCATTCGCGTGTTATCGGAACTCAACGTTGCGCTGGCGCTGGGGTTGATCCTGTTCGTGCTGTTTATGGGCGACACCTCGTTCCTGCTTAATGCGCTGGTGCTGAACGTTGGCGATTACGTTAACCGCTTTATGGGCATGACGCTCAACAGTTTCGCCTTTGACCGTCCGGTTGAGTGGATGAATAACTGGACGCTCTTCTTCTGGGCATGGTGGGTGGCATGGTCGCCGTTTGTCGGCCTGTTCCTGGCGCGTATCTCGCGCGGGCGTACCATTCGCCAGTTCGTGCTGGGCACGTTGATTATTCCGTTTACCTTCACACTGTTATGGCTCTCGGTGTTCGGCAATAGCGCGCTGTATGAAATCATCCACGGCGGCGCGGCATTTGCCGAGGAAGCGATGTTCCATCCGGAGCGCGGCTTCTACAGCCTGCTGGCGCAGTATCCGGCGTTTACCTTTAGCGCCTCCGTCGCCACCATTACTGGCCTGCTGTTTTATGTGACCTCGGCGGATTCCGGCGCGCTGGTGCTGGGGAATTTCACCTCGCAGCTTAAAGATATCAACAGCGACGCCCCCGGCTGGCTGCGCGTCTTCTGGTCGGTGGCGATTGGTCTGCTGACGCTTGGCATGCTGATGACCAACGGGATATCCGCGCTGCAAAACACCACGGTAATCATGGGGCTGCCGTTCAGCTTTGTGATTTTCTTCGTGATGGCGGGATTGTATAAATCTCTGAAGGTAGAAGATTACCGCCGTGAAAGTGCCAACCGTGATACCGCACCGCGACCGCTGGGGCTTCAGGATCGCCTGAGCTGGAAAAAGCGTCTCTCGCGCCTGATGAACTACCCAGGAACGCGTTACACTAAACAGATGATGGAGACGGTCTGTTACCCGGCAATGGAAGAAGTGGCGCAGGAGCTGCGGTTGCGCGGCGCGTACGTGGAGCTAAAAAGCCTGCCGCCGGAAGAGGGACAACAGTTGGGGCATCTGGATTTGTTGGTGCATATGGGCGAAGAGCAAAACTTTGTCTATCAGATTTGGCCGCAGCAATATTCGGTGCCGGGCTTTACCTACCGCGCACGTAGCGGTAAATCGACCTACTACCGGCTGGAAACCTTCTTGTTAGAAGGCAGCCAGGGTAACGACCTGATGGACTACAGCAAAGAGCAGGTGATCACCGATATTCTCGATCAGTACGAGCGGCACCTGAACTTTATCCATCTCCATCGTGAAGCGCCGGGTAATAGCGTGATGTTCCCGGACGCGTGATTGTTGTTGCATAAAACCGCGCCATGTCTGCATATGGCGCGGTTTCTCTTACCTCTTGATACGTTATATCTGTACAGTTACGCCCTTAGTATCGATTGATGATTGCCAGGCAACAGATAATAAAAAAGAAAAGAACTATTGAAGCCCAAACACTACGTTTGGACTGTTGTGAATGTTCAATAAGCTTAGTCTTATTTAATGTAAATATTGGTGCTAATTTGAAATGACGCTTTATTCATGGGGAACGCGTAGCGCAAATCAACTAAAATCAATGTAACTGTTTGTTGTTTAAGGTTTAATTGTCTGTGTCTGATATTTTATTGATTGTTTTAAATATTGTTTTTATTGTCATTGTTATAATGTTGGCTATCTATTGCTGAATGGATTCAGCCTTAAAAGGCAGGTTGTTAAGGGATTGGCATAGAGTAATGACGTGTATGCATAACCAACATCTTTACTCATTATGTCATTGAATGTTGACGCTATGTGTTTATGAGGTTGAGGTATTTTCAGTTGATCTGGATTGTTAAATTCATATAATGCGCCTTTACTCATGAATGGGCGTCAATACGTAGTGGGAAATTATAAATATCGAAATAGTCCAACTACTTCTTTATTACCAAAAATGAGTATCTGAATTTTAATATTGCATTCTTGCGTGATTATCTCCTGAGTTTGACTTGTGATTACCTTTTTAAGGTATTTAGCGTAACTGTTTTTGAGCGAGCATCAGAGGTAAAGATAATCTTCTTGATAGTGATGTGGGATGTTATACGTATGGCATCGCTAATGTTTATGGTTACCCCTTATGTGTGCTCAGGAATCCACAGGTAATCACTCATACTGAACAGCGATAAAAGATAAAAGGTGTGTTCATGAATTCATGTGATTTTCGTGTTTTTCTGCAAGAGTTCGGTACAACGGTTCATTTGTCATTGCCTGGTAGCGTATCCGAGAAAGAACGACTGCTACTCAAGCTGCTGATGCAGGGAATGTCTGTAACAGAAATATCACAGTACAGAAATCGCAGTGCAAAGACCATTTCACATCAAAAGAAACAGCTCTTTGAGAAACTGGGGATTCAGAGCGATATTACTTTCTGGCGGGATATTTTCTTTCAGTACAATCCGGAGATCATATCCGCCACGGGTAATAATAGTCACAAATATATTAATGATAATCACTATCACCATATCGTCACGCCTGAAGCCATCAGTCTGGCGTTGGAAAATCACGAATTCAAACCGTGGATCCAGCCCGTTTTCTGCGCGCAGACAGGGGTACTGACGGGCTGTGAAGTGCTTGTTCGCTGGGAACATCCGCAAACGGGAATTATCCCACCGGATCAGTTTATTCCTCTGGCGGAGTCATCCGGTCTTATTGTCATAATGACTCGCCAGTTGATGAAACAGACTGCGGATATTCTGATGCCAGTAAAACATTTGCTGCCGGACAATTTCCATATTGGCATCAACGTCTCGGCAGGATGTTTTTTGGCCGCAGGATTTGAAAAAGAGTGTCTGAACCTGGTCAAGAAATTAGGTAACGATAAAATCAAGCTGGTTCTTGAGCTAACGGAACGCAACCCCATTCCGGTAACGCCAGAAGCCAGAGCGATATTTGACAGCCTTCATCAGCACAACATTACCTTTGCGCTGGATGACTTTGGTACGGGTTATGCGACCTATCGTTATCTGCAGGCGTTTCCGGTCGATTTTATTAAAATTGACAAGTCGTTTGTGCAAATGGCGAGTGTTGACGAAATCTCCGGTCATATTGTGGACAATATTGTCGAACTGGCGCGTAAGCCTGGTCTGAGTATTGTGGCGGAAGGGGTAGAAACTCAGGAACAGGCGGATTTAATGATTGGTAAAGGCGTACACTTTTTGCAGGGCTATTTGTACTCTCCGCCAGTACCGGGTAATAAATTTATCTCTGAATGGGTAATGAAAGCAGGTGGTTGATGTAAACCGCTATTCACAGCGCATCGGGAGGTTGGCAGCGATTAATTCTCCCGATGCAGTAAATCCTGATAGATCCCCGTTAATATGCCATTTGGCGAAAATTGTTTTTTAATCCACTGCGTCACCTGACCGGTGGCAGAGTGCTGGGTCGCCAGTAACATGCGTGAATCCTGGCGCGGATTATGGATTTGTCGGGTAACCAGCAGGGATTGCGCCATCGCCTCACGGACCATGTAATCCGGCAAAAAACCAATTCCTTCGCCTAAAATCTGGCACTGACATTTGGTGTTGAAATCTGGCACCAGAATCGACTCCTGCCCATGCAGCAACCAGCCCACTTTTTTATTAATCGTATGCGCGGTGTCTTCCACCATGATATTAGGATAGAGACGCAGTTGGCTTTCGGCGATGGGTTCCGGCACAAAGGCTAACGGGTGATCCGGGGCGATAGCAAAAGCCCAGCGAATCGCGCCAATCTCCGTGTAATCAATGCCGCCGCCGTCCAGCAGCGTGTCGGGTGCGCCGATAGCGATATTCGCCTGATTATTAATAATCGCATCCCAGACGCCATTATACACTTCGGTGGTGACGGTAATCTGGCAGGTTGGAAATTGCTTTTTCAGTACCTGTAATAAGCGTGCGGTGTGTTTGGGCGTATAAAGCAGCTGATTAATACAAATACGCACACGCGCTTCTATGCCCTGCGAAATAGTATCGATGCTGCGTTTGATGGCGTGAAAATCATTCAGCAGGTCGGTAGCTTTGCGGAAAAAATAACGCCCGGACTCCGTTAACTCAATGCTGCGGGTACTGCGAGTGAACAGCACCACATCCAGCCCTGTTTCCATTCGCTTGATGGTGTAGCTAATGGCGGAAGTGGTTAAACCCAACTCTTCTGCGGCTTTACTGAAGCTGCCAAAACGCGCAGCGGTAGTAAATGCCAACAGATTCTCTTCGGTAAAAATTGAGTTCATTAAACCATTCCCGCCATTATCTACTATGAATTTCTCCAGCTATGACTGTAGAGGTATCGGTTAAAGATAGATAATCATTTTTGAATAACTTTTAATACCCGTCGCGTTTAGTCGTCGCTTCGCTTAATTTTTGTCCGCCATATTCTGAAATTATCCCCACGCAGTTACCCGCCAGAAAACCCAGTAATGTCACCGTCCAGTTCATCCCGCTGGCAAAAAATAGCGTCATGCCGAGAAAGCCTCCGGGAATAAAAGACAGTAAACCGAAACGTCCTTGCCAGACCACCACCGCCGAGAAGGGTACAGTCGTAATCACGCTCGCCCAGAAGCCGGGAATCCCACTCACCGAGGCCAGCCAACCGGCAGCCAGCGCGGCGAAAAACGCCCACACCATCCCGGAATAATTAACCGCCAGGCTTCTGATAAACCCCGATTTACCGCCGCCTGCGGCATAAAAACTGCAAAAGGCGACGAAGCCAATGGTTCCTAATAATTCCCATCCCTGAGAGAGCCCGACATGTGAAGACACTAACTGCCAAAGCCCTGCACAAATACCGACGGTGACACCCGTTGCCGTGAGTCCGTTCATCTTGTTCCCCTCTGGTTAGACATGGACGAAAGCTACTCTTACATGTGCAGACTATAGAGAAATAAAACCTGATTGAGTGAAAGGGTATCGGGTCAAAGAAACAAATATTGCACTACCGCACACTGCGAAAAGATTGTTGAACATCATTCAACAAAAAGGCGAAATACGGCGAATTAAATTTAAGCGGGTTCTTTTATCAGATTATCGTTGCTATTCTCAATTCATCGAAAACAGCCACAAAAACCAGGGGAATGTTAATGAGTATAAAAAATCTACCTGCCGACTATTTATTGGCTGCGCAACAGGGTGATATCGATAAAGTAAAAACCTGCCTTGCTCTGGGTGTCGATATTAATACCTGCGATCGCCAGGGGAAAACGGCAATTACGCTGGCAAGTTTATATCAGCAATATGCTTGCGTTCAGGCGTTAATTGATGCCGGTGCGGATATTAATAAACAAGACCAGACCTGTTTAAATCCTTTTTTAATGAGCTGCCTGACCGGCGATTTAACCCTGTTACGGATTATTTTACCGGCTAAACCCGATCTTAATTGCGTCACCCGTTTTGGCGGTGTCGGCCTGACGCCTGCCTGTGAAAAAGGCCATTTAAGTATTGTAAAAGAGCTTTTGGCGCATACGGAGATTAACGTTAACCAGACCAACCATGTTGGCTGGACGCCGCTACTGGAAGCAATTGTGCTTAATGATGGCGGGATAAAACAGCAGGCGATTGTCCAGTTATTGCTGGAACACGGTGCCAGCCCGCACATGACGGATAAATATGGCAAAACGCCGCTGGAACTGGCGCGGGAACGAGGCTTTGAAGAGATTGCTCAGTTGCTTATTGCTGCAGGCGCATAACCCGGGAGGCTTGCTATCGACACACCAGAAAGACGGTGTGTGTGGGCGCTAACTGCGGATGCTGATTTTCTGGCGCAGCGGGGGCAAGGACAGGTTGAACAGGTCTTTGCCAGAGCGGTAAATATCGCAATCCCGGTTCGCCAGCAGTTGCTAACGCTGCTTTGTGAAGAGTACGACAATGCGCCAAACAGTTGTCGGTTGGCACTCACTCACTTTGATGGTCTGTTCCGTCATGGTGATAAGGTTCAGTTTGATGATCAAGGTATTACGGTTGGTCAACATCTTCATATAGAGATGAGTCATTGCCAGCGTTGGCTGTCCCCAGCTTTGCAAATGACCGCTGAAAATTTTCACCTTATCGCCTGGCAACAGTGGCACGACATTATTCATCAACACCTGGGGGAAAATGAAACCCTGTTTAATTATTGTGGCGATAACCCGTTCTATCAGGCATTAAAAAAAGAATTACATATTAAACGACGGGCAGTTATTCAGGCCGTAAACGATAAACAAAATATCGCCTCAGCGGTCGTCAGTATGATGGGGTTAGGGATTGGCCTTACACCATCAGCCGATGATTATTTAACAGGCCTGGCGCTTATTTTATTTATTTCCGGGCATCCGGCGGGAAAATACAAAGAGGAATTTTATCTCGGTCTGCAACGCGGCAGAAATAATACCACGTTACTAAGTGCCATAACGCTGGAAGCCGCATTACAGCAACGTTGTCGGGAAAATATTCACCATTTTATTCACGACATTATTTATGGCATCCCTGGGAATTCAACCCAGGGAATAGAAAAAATTAAACATATTGGTTCCAGTTCCGGCTGCGACATGCTGTATGGCATGGCTGATGGTTGTGCGCTGAGCCAAACCTACGGAGGGAATTATGTCAGTTAAAATAGTCATTAAACCGAATACCTATTTTGATTCTGTCTCGCTGATGTCTATCTCCACACGTGCAAATAAACTCGACGGCGTCGAGCAGGCATTTGTGGCGATGGCGACCGAAATGAACAAAGGCGTTCTGAAGAATTTAGGGCTGCTGACGCCGGAGCTGGAACAGGCGAAAAACGGCGACCTGATGATTGTCATCAACGGCAAAGCGGGCGCGGACAACGAGCAGTTGCTGGTGGAGATTGAAGAGCTGTTCAACAGCAAAGCGCAAAGCGGCTCGCATGAAGCGCGTTACGCCACTATTGCCAGCGCTAAAAAGCATATCCCGGAAAGTAACCTGGCGGTGATTTCGGTTAACGGTCTGTTTGCCGCTCGCGAAGCACGTCAGGCGCTGCAAAACGATCTTAACGTGATGCTGTTTTCCGATAATGTCTCAGTTGAAGATGAACTGGCGCTCAAGCAACTGGCCCACGAAAAAGGGCTGCTGATGATGGGGCCAGACTGCGGCACGGCGATTATCAACGGCGCGGCGCTCTGCTTTGGTAACGCTGTGCGTCGCGGCAACATCGGTATTGTTGGCGCATCCGGCACCGGTAGCCAGGAGCTGAGCGTCCGCATTCATGAATTTGGCGGCGGCGTTTCGCAACTGATCGGTACCGGCGGGCGCGACCTGAGCGAGAAAATCGGCGGCCTGATGATGCTCGACGCCATCGGGATGCTGGAAAACGATCCGCAAACTGAAATCATTGTGCTTATCTCCAAACCGCCTGCGCCTGCGGTGGCCCGCAAAGTGCTGGAACGCGCACGTGCCTGCCGCAAGCCGGTGGTAGTCTGCTTCCTCGGTCGTGGCGAAACGCCAGTGGATGAGCAGGGGCTACAGTTTGCCCGCGGCAGTAAAGAGGCGGCATTGAAAGCGGTGATGCTCTGTGGCGTGAAACAAGAACATCTCGAGCTGCATACGCTGAACCAGCCGTTGACTGCGGATGTGCGGGCGCGTCTACAACCGCAGCAGAAATACATTCGTGGCCTGTTCTGCGGCGGCACGCTGTGTGACGAAACCATGTTCGCGGTGATGGAAAAACACGGCGATGTCTACAGCAATATCCAGCCCGATCCGGAATTCCGCCTGCAAGATATCAACCGCAGCATCAAACACACCTTCCTCGACTTTGGTGATGACGTCTTCACCAACGGCAAGCCGCATCCAATGATTGACCCCACCAACCGCATCAGCCGGTTGATCGAAGAAGCGCGCGATCCAGAAGTGGCGGTGATCGTGATGGATTTTGTGCTCGGATTTGGATCGCATGAAGATCCGGTCGGCTCCACCATCAATGCGATCAAAGAGGCGAAAGCGATCGCCGCTGCCGAAGGACGCGAGTTGATCATTCTCGCCTATGTGCTGGGTACCGATCTTGATACGCCATCATTAGAACAACAAAGCCAGATGCTGCTTGATGCCGGAGTGATTCTGGCGAGCAGTAGCACCAATACCGGATTGCTGGCGCGTGAATTTATCTGCAAAGGGGAGGAAGCCTGATGAGCCAGTCACTGTTTAGCCAACCGTTGAACGTTATTAACGTCGGCATCGCTATGTTTAGCGATGACCTGAAAAAGCAGTATGTAGAAGTGACCCAACTCGACTGGACGCCGCCGGGGCAGGGCAATATGCAGGTGGTGCAGGCGCTGGACAACATTGCCGATTCACCGCTGGCAGACAAAATCGCCGCCGCTAACCAGCAGGCGCTGGAACGCATTATCCAGTCGCATCCGGTACTGATTGGCTTTGATCAGGCGATTAACGTGGTGCCAGGCATGACGGTGAAAACCATTCTTCACGCCGGGCCGCCAGTGACCTGGGAAAAAATGTGCGGCGCGATGAAAGGCGCGGTCACCGGGGCGCTGGTGTTCGAAGGGCTGGCGAAAGATCTTGACGAGGCGGCTGAACTGGCGGCTTCCGGGGAGATCACTTTCTCGCCGTGCCACGAGCATGACTGCGTGGGTTCGATGGCGGGTGTTACCTCTGCCTCGATGTTTATGCACATCGTGAAAAACAAAACCTTCGGCAACATCGCTTACACCAATATGAGCGAGCAGATGGCGAAGATTTTGCGTATGGGTGCCAACGATCAGAGCGTGATTGACCGCCTCAACTGGATGCGCGATGTGCAGGGGCCAATGCTGCGTGACGCGATGAAAATTCTCGGTGAGATTGATCTGCGCTTGATGCTGGCGCAGGCGCTGCATATGGGCGATGAATGCCATAACCGCAATAACGCCGGGACGACGCTGCTGATTCAGGCGCTGACGCCGGGGATTATTCAGGCGGGTTATTCCGTCGAGCAACAGCGCGAAGTGTTTGAGTTTGTCGCCAGCAGCGACTACTTCTCCGGCCCGACGTGGATGGCGATGTGTAAAGCGGCGATGGATGCGGCGCACGGCATCGAATACAGCACCGTGGTGACCACGATGGCGCGTAATGGTGTCGAGTTCGGCCTGCGAGTCAGCGGCCTGCCGGGGCAGTGGTTTACCGGCCCGGCGCAACAGGTCATCGGCCCGATGTTTGCCGGTTATAAGCCGGAAGATTCGGGGCTGGATATTGGCGACAGCGCCATCACCGAAACCTACGGCATTGGTGGATTTGCTATGGCGACCGCGCCTGCAATCGTCGCGCTGGTGGGCGGTACGGTGGAAGAGGCTATCGATTTCTCCCGTCAGATGTGCGAAATCACTCTCGGCGAAAACCCCAACGTGACCATTCCGCTGCTCGGTTTTATGGGTGTGCCGACGGCAATCGACATCACCCGCGTGGGTAGCAGTGGCATTCTGCCGGTGATCAACACCGCCATTGCCCATAAAGATGCAGGCGTCGGCATGATTGGCGCGGGCATTGTGCATCCACCATTCGCCTGCTTCGAGAAAGCCATTCTTGGCTGGTGCGAACGTTACGGCGTCTGACTGACATGTTCATGCCGGATGTGGCGTGAACGCCTTATCCGGCCTACGAGTGGCACAAGAATCTGTAGGCCTGATAAGCGTAGCGCATCAGGCATTTGTCACCATTGCCGGATGCGGCGTGAACGCCTTATCCAGCCTACGAGTGGCGCAAGAATCTGTAGGCCTGATAAGCGTAGCGCATCAGGCATTTGTCACCATTGCCGGTTGCGGCGTGAACGCCTTATCCGGCCTACGAGTGGCGCAAGAATCTGTAGGCCTGATAAGCGTAGCGCATCAGGCATTTGTCACGATTGCCGGATGCGGCGTGAACGCCTTATCCGGTCTACGAATGGCTCAAGAATCTGTAGGCCTGATAAGCGTAGCGCATCAGGCAATTTGGCGTTGGTCATAACCCCATCACCCTCTGTAGCGGACATAACAACATGAAAGAACTTGTGGTCGTTGCCATTGGTGGCAACAGCATTATCAAAGATAACGCCAGCCAGTCGATTGAGCATCAGGCGGAGGCGGTGAAGGCCGTCGCCGATACGGTGCTGGAAATGCTGGCTTCCGATTACGACATTGTGCTGACCCACGGCAACGGGCCGCAGGTTGGGCTGGATCTACGCCGTGCGGAGATTGCCCACGAGCGCGAAGGGCTGCCCTTAACGCCGCTGGCGAACTGTGTGGCGGATACGCAAGGCGGCATTGGCTACTTGATCCAACAGGCGCTGAACAATCGGCTGGCGCGCCACGGCGAGAAAAAAGCCGTCACCGTGGTGACTCAGGTGGAAGTGGATAAAAACGATCCGGGATTTGCTCACCCCACCAAGCCCATTGGCGCATTCTTCAGTGAAAGCCAGCGTAACGAATTACAAAAGGCAAACCCTGACTGGCGTTTTGTTGAAGATGCCGGACGCGGCTATCGCCGCGTGGTCGCCTCGCCGGAACCGAAACGTATTGTCGAAGCACCTGCCATTAAAGCGCTGATCCAACAAGGGTTTGTGGTGATTGGTGCGGGCGGTGGCGGAATTCCGGTGGTGCGTACTGACGCGGGAGATTACCAAAGCGTGGACGCGGTTATCGACAAAGATCTCTCCACCGCGCTGCTGGCCCGCGAAATTCACGCCGACATTCTGGTGATCACCACCGGCGTGGAAAAAGTGTGTATTCACTTTGGCAAACCGCAGCAGCAGGCGCTCGATCGGGTGGATGTTGCCACCATGACCCGCTATATGCAGGAAGGGCATTTCCCGCCTGGCAGCATGTTGCCAAAAATCATCGCCAGCCTGACATTTTTAGAACAGGGCGGCAAAGAAGTGATTATCACCACGCCGGAATGCCTGCCCGCGGCGCTGCGTGGCGAGACGGGCACCCATATTATTAAAACGTAAGGACGTAAGATGAAAGAAAACAATAGCCGTCGTGAGTTTTTGAGCCAGAGCGGTAAGATGGTCACCGCCGCCGCGCTGTTTGGTACCTCTGTGCCGCTCGCCCATGCGGCAGTCTCTGGCACCACCCACTGCGACGCGAATAACACCATGAAAATCACTGACCCGCATTACTATCTCGATAACGTGCTGCTGGAAACCGGTTTTGACTATGAAAATGGCATGGCGGTGCAGACCCGCACGGCGCGCCAGACCGTGGAGATTCAGGACGGTAAAATTGTTGCGCTACATGAGAACAAGCAGCATCCGGACGCCACGCTGCCGCACTATGACGCTGGCGGTAAGCTGATGCTGCCCACCACCCGCGACATGCATATTCATCTCGACAAAACCTTTTACGGCGGGCCTTGGCGCTCGCTCAATCGCCCGGCAGGCACCACCATCCAGGACATGATCAAACTCGAGCAGAAAATGCTGCCGGAGTTACAACCGTACACGCAGGAGCGGGCGGAAAAACTGATCGAACTATTGCAGTCGAAAGGCACCACCATTGCCCGCAGTCACTGCAATATCGAACCGGTTTCCGGCCTGAAAAATCTGCAAAATTTGCAGGCGGTGCTGGCGCGACGTCAGGCGGGCTTCGAGTGTGAAATTGTCGCCTTCCCGCAGCACGGTTTGCTGCTGTCGAAATCGGAACCCTTGATGCGTGAAGCAATGCAGGCAGGCGCGCATTACGTCGGCGGGCTGGACCCGACCAGTGTTGATGGCGCGATGGAAAAATCCCTCGACACCATGTTCCAGATTGCGCTGGACTACGACAAAGGCGTCGATATTCATCTGCACGAAACCACTCCGGCGGGCGTGGCAGCCATCAATTATATGGTTGAAACAGTGGAGAAAACGCCGCAGCTAAAAGGCAAGCTGACCATCAGCCACGCCTTTGCGCTGGCTACCCTCAACGAGCAACAAGTAGATGAACTGGCGAACCGGATGGCGGCGCAGCAAATCTCGATCGCCTCGACGGTGCCGATTGGCACGTTGCATATGCCGCTCAAACAGCTGCACGACAAAGGCGTAAAAGTGATGACCGGCACCGACAGCGTTATCGACCACTGGTCGCCTTACGGCCTGGGCGACATGCTGGAAAAAGCCAATCTGTACGCGCAGCTCTATATTCGTCCTAACGAACAGAATTTGTCCCGCTCGCTGTTTTTAGCCACTGGTGATGTATTGCCGCTCAACGAAAAAGGCGAGCGCGTCTGGCCTAAAGCGCAGGATGACGCCAGCTTTGTGCTGGTGGACGCCTCCTGTTCCGCCGAGGCGGTGGCGCGTATCTCGCCGAGAACCGCAACGTTCCATAAAGGGCAACTGGTGTGGGGGAGTGTGGCAGGTTGATACGAATTTGAAACGCCTGCAACGGTGAATAGTAAGAGATTTAAGCCCCAGGGAGTGGGGCGGGAATGGTTTGTTAATGAATGATCCTGAACTTTATAATCTCCCGGCATAATTTCCAGGGGATTATTTGAGAGAAATACACAAAAGTGAGTTTTAACAAAGGTATTTATCAAGCCATAAATGTGACCTGCTTCGGATAAAAAAGATTAAACATAGAAAAACCAATGATCCTCTTGCTGATGGTTATCAACAGTAATTAAGATGTGATTTTTTTCCGTAATCGCGAAAATATTCTCATGACCATAAAAGAAAAAATCTCACAAAAATATCCCCATGCTTCCTTTTGTACTTTTGGCGATTCAGCAGCGTTGGCCGATCACCTCGCAACGTTGATTGCGACTGGTGTTAAAACAGCTTCCTGTGGTTCGCTGGCGGGATGTATTGAAGACAACGCATTTCCGATGATTGGTGAGTATAAGATTGTAGAAAATAGCCGTGGTGAGCCTGTATGTGTTATCAGAGTTATTGGCCTGCATTTACTGCGCTTTTCTGATGTCACCGCGGAGCTTGCCCGTAAGGAAGGTGAAGGTGACCTCAGTCTTGAATATTGGCGCAATGAACACCGTCGTTTTTTCCAGGCAGAAGGATGCTATTCACCCGAAATGGATGTTATCTTTGAAGAATATGCCCTTATTGACATTATGTAGATAACTATTTTTCTACGCGAAATAAGCTCACAAACATAAAGTATCGCTAATTTTGTTTATTTTGCTATTTTTTACGTGATGATTGTCACACTTATTGTTACTGCCCGTTTTGTCCATATTTATAACCAAATTTTTAATAGCTGCCTGAAATAGGGCTGTTTATTCTGCATAAAAATATTCGAAAATTCTTATTCTCTCCAGCGCGCTAATTTGGGCGAACACTTCCTGACTACCCTGCAATGAGGCTGAAATGATGAATAAACGTTTTGTTATCAATATGGTGTCTTCGCTGTTATTAGGCGCTGCGCTAATTTCTGCGCCGCTCCAGGCCGCGGAAAAAGTCGTGGTGAATATCTCTAAAGTCGATGGTATGCCGTGGTTTAATCGCATGGGCGAAGGTGTGGTCGAGGCGGGTAAAGCCTTTGGTGTTAATGCGTCACAGGTGGGGCCTTCAAGTACTGATGCTCCGCAACAGGTTAAAATCATTGAGGATTTAATCGCCCGTAAGGTTAACGCAATTACTATCGTGCCAAACGATGCCAACGTGCTGGAACCGGTATTCAAAAAAGCGCGAGATGCCGGAATTGTGGTTCTGACCAACGAATCCCCCGGTCAGCCAAGTGCTAACTGGGATATCGAAATCATTGATAACGAAAAATTTGCCGCTGAATATGTTGAACATATGGCGAAACGCATGGGTGGCAAGGGCGGCTATGTGATTTACGTGGGTAGTTTGACCGTGCCGCAGCATAACTTATGGGCTGACTTGCTGGTGAAATACCAGAAAGAGCATTACCCGGATATGCATGAAGTTACCCGCCGCATGCCGGTTGCCGAGAGTGTGGATGACTCACGTCGTACCACACTGGACCTGATGAAAACCTATCCTGACTTGAAAGCGGTTGTCTCCTTTGGTTCAAACGGTCCGATTGGCGCGGGACGTGCGGTGAAAGAGAAACGGGCGAAAAATAAAGTCGCAGTCTATGGCATGATGATCCCTTCACAGGCGGCATCACTGATTAAAAGTGGTGATATCACCGAAGGGATTACTTACGATCCGGCCTCTGCAGGTTACGCACTCGCGGCAGTTGCCAGCACGTTGCTGAAGGGTGAAGAGATCAAACCTGGATTAGAAATGGAGAATCTCGGTAAGGCCGACGTAGATATGGATAAGCGAATTATCCGTTTCCATAAGGTATTACTGGTCAACAAAGACAATATTGACTCACTTTATTAATCCATTTCTTCGGGGCGAAAGCCCCGATTCTTATTGCCAGGGGATGCTATGGAAACCTTCCTTTCCCTTCGTCATATCAACAAAACGTTTCATGCCACGCGAGCGCTGCGCGATGTTTCTCTCGACTTTATGTCGGGTGAGGTGCACTGCCTTGCCGGGCAAAACGGCTGTGGTAAATCGACGTTGATTAAAATTATGTCCGGTGTTTATCGCCCGGATGAGGGGGCGGAAATTACGCTTGGTGGGAAAAACTGGTCAAAGCTGACACCCGCCGCTTCGGTGGCGCAGGGGATTCAGGTGATTTATCAGGACCTCTCTTTATTTCCTAACCTGAGTGTCTGGGAGAATATCGCCGTGAATCACTATCACCACGGTCTGTTTGTTAACCGACGTCGTCTGCGTGAGGTGGCGCAGGCGGCAATGACCAGTATTAACGTCACATTGCCACTGGATACGCTCGTTTCTGAGCTTTCAATTGCCCGCTGTCAGCTGGTGGCAATTTGCCGTGCACTGGCGCAGGACGCACGGTTGATCGTGATGGATGAACCAACCGCTTCGCTGACCCATCAGGAAGTGCAAGGGTTATTACAGGTGGTGCATCAATTGCGGGAACGCGGGATTTGCGTGGTCTTCGTCAGTCATCGTCTGGAAGAGGTGATGGAAGTTTCCGACCGTATTTCAGTGTTGAAAGATGGTGAGCTGGTCGGGACCTTTCCAGCTGCAGAGATGACCACAAAACAACTCGGTTTCCTGATGACCGGCCAGGAGTTTGAATATCAGGTGCGAGAGTTGTGGCAGGGAAAATCCAGCACCCCGGTGCTGGAGGTGCGTAATTTAAGTCGTCATGGGGAATATCAAAATATTAACTTGCGGGTGGAAGCGGGCGAAGTGGTGTCGATTGTTGGCCTGCTTGGTGCGGGGCGCACGGAATTATGTCTGAGTCTGTTTGGTATGACCCGACCGGATGCTGGTGAGATCCTCATCAACGGTCAGCCGGTTACACTGCATAGTAACCAGGACGCCATCCGCCACGGTATTGGTTATGTTTCGGAAGATCGCATGTCGCGCGGTTTGGTGATGGCGCAATCTATTGAAGACAACATCATTAGCACTGTTTTTCACAAGGTAAAAGATCGCTTCGGCTTTCTGAGTGAAGCTAAAGTGCGTGACCTGGTGGACAGGCTAATTAAGGCATTGACCATCAAAGTCTCTGACCCACATCTCCCGGTGAATACGCTTTCCGGGGGTAACGCGCAGCGAGTATCGATCGCCAAATGGCTGGCGATTGGGCCACGACTGTTGATTCTCGATAGCCCGACTGTCGGTGTTGATATCGCCAACAAAGCAGGAATATACGGCATTATCAGCGATCTGGCGGCTCATGGCATTGCGGTATTGATGATCTGCGATGAAATTGAAGAAGCGTGGTATCAAAGCCACCGGATTTTGGTAATGCAAAAAGGTCAGATCACCCATAGCTTCCTGCCTGACAGCAGTTCTCAGGCCAGGATTGCGGAGGTGGTAAATGGCTGAACTGAAAAAACGTCATGAATTCTGGCTGGCATTACTGATTGTGGGGCTGTTTGTCGGCCTTGCCTGGCGCAGCGACGAGTTTCTGACATTCGGTAATTTGTACGATCTCGCCAATAACTATGCCATGTTGACTATTCTCGCCTGTGGTTTGTTTGTGGTGTTAATTTCCGGTGGAATTGATATTTCGTTTCCAGCAATGACCATCATTGCGCAATACGGCATGGTGCTGTTGCTACAAAAAATGGGTGGCAACTTTGCTGTCGCGTTTGCCCTGGCGGGCGGCATCGGCATTTTACTTGGCTTAATAAACGCCTTACTGGTTAATCGCCTACGGGTGCCTTCTATCATCATCACCATTTCGACGCTGAATATTTTCTATGGCCTGCTGTTATGGTTGAGTAAAGGTGTGTGGCTGTACGACTTTCCGCCGTGGTTTGAGCAGGGGGTAATGTTGTTCAAGTACACCGATGCTGACGGCTATGACTATGGCCTTGGTCTGCCGCTGATCGCCATGATTACGGTGGTGCTGCTAACAGCATTTATCATGAATTTCACCAGTGTGGGGCGCAAAATCTATGCCCTTGGTGGGAACCGTGAATCAGCCAGTCGCATCGGCTTTAGCGTGCTGAAACTGCAACTTTTCGTTTACGGCTATATGGGATTGATGTCTGGTGCTGCGGGTGTAGTGCAGTCGTGGACGGTGATGACTGTCGCCCCCGATTCTCTTCTGGGTTATGAGCTGACAGTACTGGCTGCGGTGGTGCTTGGCGGCACTAGTTTGCTCGGCGGGCGCGGCACGTTAACCGGTACTTTGCTCGGCGTGGTGTTGTTGGCAGTGATGCAAAACGGGCTAAATTTATTGGGAGTCTCGTCTTACTGGCAAACATTGATAACAGGCATCATCATCGTTGCCAGCATTAGCGCCACGGCGTGGAGTCAGCATCAGAACCGAAGTCTGCTATGAAAAAATCGTGGCGTAATAACGTTGAGTTTTACTTGATCGGCCTGCTGGTGCTAACTGTTGCCGCCTTCAGCATTACTATGCCGGAGATTTTCTGGTCGATAAGTAATTTCCAGTCCGTCGCTTCGCAAATGCCCGTGCTGGGCATTCTGGCGTTGGCTATGGCGGTGACCATGCTTTGCGGTGGCATTAACTTGTCAATTATTGCCACTGCTAACGCCTGTTCACTGGTGATGGCGTGGGTGGCGACTCAGTATCCACCGGGTATTGCTACGGTTGTCGCTACGCTGCTGGCGGGCGCTGGCGCGGCGGTGATAATCGGTTTATGTAACGGCGTATTGATTGCTGGTATTCGAGTGTCGCCAATTCTTGCAACGCTTGGGATGATGACGTTGCTCAAGGGGGTAAATATTCTGGTGACAGGCGGTAGCGCCATTGCCAATTATCCCTCATGGGTGCTGTGGTTGAATCATGCACAGTGGTTCGGTATTCCGCTACCGATGTGGTTGTTTACCGCAGTGGCGCTGGGGCTGTGGATATTGCTGGAGAAAACGCCGCTCGGTAAATCCATTTATCTGATTGGTTCTAACGAACGAGCAACACTTTACTCCGGTATTAACACTCGTCGGGTGCTGATATGGGTGTATGTCATTTCCGCCTTGCTTTGTGCGGTAGCGGCATTTTTGATGATGTCGAAACTCAACTCGGCTAAGGCCTCTTATGGCGAATCGTACTTGCTGGTGTCAATCCTCGCGGCAGTACTCGGCGGGGTTAATCCGGACGGTGGCAGCGGGCGGATAATCGGCATGGTGCTGGCGCTGTTTCTTCTGCAAATTATTGAAAGCGGCTTCAATATTCTCGGGATAAGCCCCTACCTGACGATGGCCTTATGGGGAACGTTGCTGCTCTGTTTCATTCAGGCTCGCGGCATGTTGGGGCTGGATCGGGTGGTTTAAATATTGGCTATATTCAATGGACGCGTTTTGCTGCGATGGCATTTCAGTCATCGCCAAATACATATAGCTAATCAGGAGTAAACACAATGAAGATCAAAGCTGTTGGTGCATATTCCGCTAAACAACCACTTGAACCGATGGATATCACCCGGCGTGAACCGGGACCGCATGATGTCAAAATTGAAATCGCTTACTGTGGCGTCTGCCATTCCGATATCCACCAGGTCCGTTCCGAGTGGGCGGGGACGGTTTATCCCTGCGTGCCGGGCCATGAAATTGTAGGGCGCGTGGTAGCCGTTGGTGATCAGGTAAAAAAACATGCACCGGGCGATTTGGTCGGTGTCGGCTGCATTGTCGACAGCTGTAAACATTGCGAAGAGTGTGAAGATGGGCTGGAAAACTACTGTGATCACATGACCGGCACCTATAACTCGCCGACGCCGGATGAACCGGGCCATACGCTGGGCGGCTACTCACAACAGATTGTCGTTCACGAGCGATATGTTCTGCGTATTCGTCACCCGCAAGCGCAACTGGCGGCGGTGGCGCCTTTATTGTGTGCAGGGATCACCACGTACTCGCCGCTGCGTCACTGGCAGGCCGGGCCGGGTAAAAAAGTGGGAGTGGTCGGCATTGGCGGTCTGGGGCATATGGGGATAAAGCTGGCCCACGCGATGGGGGCGCATGTAGTGGCGTTTACCACGTCTGAGTCAAAACGCGAAGCGGCAAAAGCCCTTGGGGCCGATGAAGTTGTTAACTCGCGCAATGCCGATGAGATGGCGGCTCATGTGAAGAGTTTCGATTTCATTTTGAATACCGTAGCTGCGCCACATAATCTCGATGATTTTACCACCTTGCTGAAGCGCGATGGCACCATGACCCTGGTTGGTGCGCCTGCGACACCGCATAAATCGCCGGAAGTTTTCAACCTGATCATGAAACGCCGTGCGATAGCCGGTTCTATGATTGGCGGCATTCCAGAAACTCAGGAGATGCTCGATTTTTGCGCCGAACATGGCATCGTGGCTGATATAGAGATGATTCGGGCCGATCAAATTAATGAAGCCTATGAGCGAATGCTACGTGGTGATGTGAAATATCGTTTTGTTATCGATAATCGCACACTAACAGACTGAAAAAATTAATAAATGCTCTATGATTTAACATATTAATTTCGCCCTCCACTTAACTTTTTAGTTAAGAAGGGCGAAATACTATCAAAGTAGCAGTAAAATCTATAACGTAAATTCAAATTGTTAAATTAATTCCCTCCAGTACACAATGCTGCATATATTAGTTATGAGCGATTTCTGATAGTGCCTGGTTTAATCAGGGCTTTATTATCTGCGACGTTTATTTTTATTTAAGAGAGATCGCAATGATACCATTAAAAGCGCCGCACAATAATTTGTTGCTATATACGAAACAAAGCGTACACAATACGTTTAAAAACAATCAGTTACCTGAAGATATCAGAAGTACACTGGTTTCTTGTGTCGATATATTCAAGGTTTTGATTAAACAATACTATGATTATCCTTATGATTGTCGTGATGATTTAGTCGATGATGATAAACTCATTTATCTCATGGCTGCCGTACGAGATTGCGAGTGGGCAGCCGACAATGCGCTTACCATAAATGTGCAGTTTAATGATTTCCCTGGAGTTTATGACTGGGTGGATTACCCTGATTACCCGATTAAGTTTGTTTTTCGGATACTTGAAAATCAAAAAGGGACCGTTTGGGTATATGATCAGGATGACGTGTTTCTTGATATTAAAGAGAATATCCATGCCGGACGCTTCACCGGACTTAAGAAATTAGTGCAGTTTATCGATTCAGTACGAACAGATTGCAAATGCATTCTTCTTGAGCACCATATGCCTTTGTTGAGACTTTTCCGTGAAGGGAAAGAATGTGAGCATGTAGAAAAATGGCTTCGCGAAATGTCGCGCATTCCAGATGCAGACGCACCTATTAAGCAGGCGCTTGCGTATGAATTATTATTGCACTTAAAAAATATTTACCCTGTTTTTCCTGAATCGCTAGTGATGTTATTGCTCTCCGTTCTGAACGTGAAAACATACAGAGATGATGCACGATTAAATCAATGGGTATCTAATAGAGTGCAGGAATTAGGTGACAAATATTATCCTGTAAATAAGCATGTTAAAATACGCTACACTCTTTAGTTTAGAAACTTTTCCATCTCCAATTTGTTATTCCATCAGAGAGTGAATCGCAAAGCGGGTAATCATTTCATCTGCTTATCTCTACGTCAAATGGCATTTACCCTCCTTTTTCGCCGATATTGTGTTGTGATCGGCGTCATGTTGCTTAAAAAGTGAACTTGTGCGAGTGTTTTATGAATGTGTTGGTTGACATTCATATGAAAAAAATCATAATTCCATCATGTTTGTGTGGGGTCTTTTCTGTATCTTACGCGTCGCACTCAAGCCTGACAGACAATATGCTGTAAGGCTCATATCACAAACCGCCATTAGCTCATCAGGAAGAGCAGACGACAACCAGGATTGTTGTATGGTACGGGGTTCGAGGCCTCGATGGCGGTCCAATTTTTCAAAACTCTTCTGAATCAGATCCTCTTATTATCATCCTTGCAGAGTGGATGGAGCATTGCCAGCTACTCACTGAAGCAGACAAATGAAAAAAGCCCACACAGGGGAGAGTGGGCTGAAATGGGAAGCTAAAGACTCAAGTAAACTTATCGGAAATAAGGACCACGCATTACGGGGGATATCATCGCCGATGAGCGGGATTCGGCAAATCAGGTTGATTACGTAGAGAGTAAATTATCTGCTCACCGCTGCGTTACTCCTTCGTAAATCAGGCGTAGCGCGAATACACCAATAATTGCACCAATAACCCGACTGGCAACGCGTTGCATACACCCATAAGCACGACGCACAGCGGGCAAAGAAAACGCCTGACTAAGAAAGACTCGCCAGATAATTGATGCGAACACAATTCCCGCCCAGGCCATTAAACGTGCCCAAGTTGGTGTTTCAGCATTTAACGTTACTGAGAAAATACTGATAAAAAATAAAACGGTCTGTGGATTAGAGAGATCGGTAATTAATCCACGGCGAAAAAAGACATACCAGGGGGCGCTAATCGGTTGTTGTAGTGTGCTTATTTGTGGTGTTGACTGGCGGCGCATGCTGCACCACGCAAACCATAAGAGATAAGCGCCGCCGACGATTCTGATAAGCGAAAAAATCTCCTCACACTGCGTAATGAGTGTCGCAAGACCATACAAACCCAACCCGGAATAAAACGCATCGCCCAGTGCCACGCCCAACCCGGTCAGCACTCCTGCGCGTCGACCGGAAGCCAGGCTGGTTTGCACCACCACAAAAAGATTGGCTCCCGGATTAAAAAAAGTCATCACGAACAGTCCTACGGTCAGGTAAACGGCGTGCAAGGGATCCATGTGATTTCATCCATAAATAAGTGAAGTAACTTCATCATATTTCTACAAAAAGTAATCGGATGCGAGAGAGATCACAAAGTGTCTTATTTCCGGTTACTGGCGTTTATGCCCTGACTGAACTAATTATTAATCAACCCAATAATATGGGTGGGTGATAGTTTGATAACAACTCTGGAGCCGTAATATGAAAATAATCTCTAAAATTTTAATCGGTGCGTTAGCGTTTGCCGTTACCAACGTTTATGCCGCAGAATTAATGACCAAAGCGGAATTTGAAAAAGTTGCATCGCAATATGAAAAAATAGGTGATATTTCAACCAGTAATGAAATGTCGACTGCAGATGCGAAAGAAGATCTGATCAAAAAAGCGGATGAAAAAGGGGCAGATGTGTTGGTGCTGACCTCTGGTCAAACTGACAATAAGATCCACGGCACGGCAAATATTTATAAGAAGAAATAATTCTGCACCCCATGTAAACATGCCCGATGCGTAAGTATATCGGTGATCATCTATTGAAATTTATGCCGGATAAAGCGTTAGCGCTGCATTCGGCATTTCAGTTTTTCAGCCGCCGCCAGAATGTCGTTCGGCTGATACCTAAATAATTGGCCGCGGCAGTTTTATCGCCATTAAATTTCTCCAGTGCCTGTTGTGGAGTCAGTAAGCGTGGAGCGGGAGTTTCCGCCGACTCGCGCGCCAGTTCCGGCAGTAGCAACTGCAAAAATTGCGGCGTTAAATCCGGCGTCGGTTCCACACTTAAAAATAGCGCCAGTCGTTCCATCATATTGCGCAGTTCACGAATATTTCCCGGCCAGTTGTAGCGCAACAGCACAGTTTCACTTGCCTGTAATCCCTGACGTAACGCGGAAGAAAACGGCGCAGTAAGTGCCGCCAGTGACACTTTCAAAAAGCTTTCCGCCAGCGGCAGAATATCCGCCACCCGCTCGCGTAGCGGCGGCAATTGCAGACGCAAAATACTCAGTCGATAAAACAGATCACGGCGAAAACGCCCTTGCTGCATATCCTCTTCGAGATTGCAGTGAGTGGCGCTAATAACCCGCACATCCACCGGAACAGGCTGATGCCCGCCGACGCGGGTGACCTCTTTTTCTTCCAGCACCCGCAGTAGCCGGGTCTGCAACGGCAGCGGCATTTCACCAATCTCGTCCAGAAACAGCGTACCGCCGTGGGCAATTTCGAACAGCCCGGCGCGGCCTCCGCGTCGCGAGCCGGTAAACGCTCCTTCCTCATAGCCAAACAGCTCCGCTTCCAGCAGAGATTCAGCAATCGCCCCGCAGTTGACGGCAACAAAAGGATGCGACTTTTTGCCCTGTCGCGCATCGTGGCGGGCAAAATATTCCCGATGAATCGCCTGGGCCGCCAGTTCTTTGCCCGTCCCCGTTTCCCCTTCAATCAACACCGCCGCACTGGAGCGGGCATACAGCAAAATAGTCTGCCGTACCTGTTCCATCTGTGGTGATTGACCGAGCATATCGCCCAGCACGTAACGAGTACGCAGGGCGTTGCGGGTGGCATCGTGAGTGTTATGGCGTAACGACATGCGCGTCATATCCAGCGCATCGCTAAATGCCTGGCGCACGGTGGCGGCAGAATAGATAAAAATTCCGGTCATTCCGGCCTCTTCTGCCAGATCGGTAATCAGCCCTGCGCCGACCACCGCTTCGGTGCCGTTGGCTTTCAACTCATTGATTTGCCCGCGGGCGTCTTCTTCGGTGATGTAGCTACGTTGGTCGAGGCGCAAATTAAAGGTCTTTTGAAACGCCACCAGCGCTGGAATGGTTTCCTGATAGGTGACAACGCCGATAGAAGAGGTGAGCTTTCCGGCTTTTGCCAGTGCCTGTAACACATCGTAGCCGCTCGGTTTAATCAAAATAACCGGCACTGACAGGCGACTTTTAAGATATGCGCCGTTAGAGCCAGCAGCGATGATGGCGTCGCACCGTTCGTTTGCCAGTTTTTTGCGGATATAGGTCACCGCTTTTTCAAAGCCAAGCTGAATAGGGGTGATATTCGCCAGGTGATCAAACTCGAGGCTGATATCGCGAAATAGCTCGAACAGCCGCGTTACAGATACCGTCCAGATAACCGGTTTGTCGTCATTCAGCCGTGGTGGATGTGCCATAGCGCACCGCAAAGTTAAGAAACCGAATATTGGGTTTAGTCTTGTTTCATAATTGTTGCAATGAAACGCAGTGAAACATTGCCTGAAACGTTAACTGAAACGCATATTTGCGGATCACTTCATGATTTTATCTCTAACAAATTGAAATTAAACATTTAATTTTATTCAGGCAATTGTGGCATACCCCTTGCTTTGTCTTTATCAACGCAAATAACAAGTTGATAACAAAGGATGGGCTATGTCTCTACACTCTCCAGGTAAAGCATTTCGCGCTGCACTGTCTAAAGAAAATCCATTGCAGATTGTCGGCACCATTAACGCCAACCATGCGCTGCTGGCGCAGCGTGCCGGATATCAGGCGATTTATCTCTCCGGCGGTGGTGTGGCGGCAGGTTCGCTGGGGTTGCCGGATCTCGGTATTTCTACTCTTGATGATGTGCTGACTGATATTCGCCGTATCACCGACGTCTGCTCGCTGCCGCTGCTGGTGGATGCGGATATCGGCTTTGGCTCTTCGGCTTTTAACGTTGCCCGCACTGTGAAATCGATGATTAAAGCCGGTGCGGCGGGCTTACATATTGAAGATCAGGTTGGAGCAAAACGCTGCGGTCATCGCCCGAACAAAGCGATCGTCTCGAAAGAAGAGATGGTGGATCGGATCCGCGCGGCGGTGGATGCGAAAACCGATCCTGATTTTGTGATCATGGCGCGCACCGATGCGCTGGCGGTTGAAGGGCTGGATGCGGCAATCGAGCGTGCGCAGGCCTATGTTGAAGCGGGTGCCGAGATGTTGTTCCCGGAAGCAATTACCGAACTCGCCATGTACCGCCAGTTTGCCGATGCGGTGCAGGTGCCAATCCTCGCCAACATTACTGAATTTGGTGCCACGCCGCTGTTTACCACCGACGAATTACGCAGCGCCCATGTCGCAATGGCGCTGTATCCCCTTTCTGCTTTCCGCGCAATGAACCGCGCCGCTGAACATGTCTACAACGTCCTGCGCCAGGAAGGCACGCAGAAAAGCGTCATCGACACCATGCAGACCCGCAACGAGCTGTATGAAAGCATCAACTACTACCAGTACGAAGAGAAGCTCGACGACCTGTTTGCCCGTAACCAGGCGAAATAAAAAACGCCCTTTGGTTGTATTCGACAACCGATGCCTGATGCGCCGCTGACGCGACTTATCAGGCCTACGGGGTGCACTGAACTGTAGGTCGGATAAAACGCATGACGTCGCATCCGACAACCGATGCCTGATGCGTCGCTGACGCGGCTTATCAGGCCTACGGGATGAACTGAACTGTAGGTCGGATAAGACGCATAGCGTCGCATCCGACAACAATCTCGACCCTACAAATGATAACAATGACGAGGACAACATGAGCGACACAACGATCCTGCAAAACAGCACCCATGTCATTAAACCGAAAAAATCTGTGGCACTTTCTGGCGTTCCGGCGGGCAATACGGCGCTCTGCACCGTGGGTAAAAGTGGCAATGACTTGCATTACCGCGGCTACGATATTCTTGACCTGGCGGAACATTGCGAATTTGAAGAAGTGGCGCATCTGCTGATCCACGGCAAACTGCCGACCCGTGACGAACTCGCCGCCTACAAAACGAAACTGAAAGCCCTGCGCGGTTTACCGGCTAACGTGCGTACCGTGCTGGAAGCCTTACCGGCGGCGTCGCACCCGATGGATGTTATGCGCACCGGCGTTTCCGCGCTCGGCTGCACGCTGCCAGAAAAAGAGGGGCATACCGTCTCTGGCGCGCGTGATATTGCCGACAAACTGTTGGCGTCGCTGAGCTCGATTCTTCTCTACTGGTATCACTACAGCCACAACGGCGAACGCATCCAGCCGGAAACCGATGACGATTCTATAGGCGGTCATTTCCTGCATTTGCTGCATGGCGAAAAGCCGTCGCAAAGCTGGGAAAAGGCGATGCATATTTCGCTGGTGCTGTACGCCGAACACGAGTTTAACGCCTCCACCTTTACCAGCCGGGTGATTGCGGGCACCGGCTCTGACATGTATTCAGCCATTATCGGCGCGATTGGCGCACTGCGCGGGCCGAAACACGGCGGGGCGAATGAAGTGTCGCTGGAGATCCAGCAACGCTATGAAACGCCGGACGAAGCCGAAGCTGATATCCGCAAGCGGGTTGAAAACAAAGAAGTGGTCATTGGTTTTGGGCATCCGGTTTATACCATCGCCGACCCGCGTCATCAGGTGATCAAACGTGTGGCGAAGCAGCTCTCGCAGGAAGGCGGCTCGCTGAAGATGTACAACATCGCCGATCGTCTGGAAACGGTGATGTGGGAGAGCAAAAAGATGTTTCCCAATCTCGACTGGTTCTCCGCCGTTTCCTACAACATGATGGGCGTTCCCACCGAGATGTTCACGCCACTGTTTGTTATCGCCCGCGTCACCGGCTGGGCGGCGCACATTATCGAACAACGTCAGGACAACAAAATTATCCGTCCTTCCGCCAATTATGTTGGCCCTGAAGACCGCCCGTTTGTCGCGCTGGATAAGCGCCAGTAAACCTCTACGAATAACAAGAAGGAAACGTACCCAATGTCAGCTCAAATCAACAACATCCGTCCGGAATTCGACCGCGAAATTATTGATATTGTCGATTACGTCATGAACTACGAAATCAGCTCCAGAGTGGCCTACGACACCGCCCATTACTGCCTGCTCGACACCCTTGGCTGCGGTCTGGAAGCTCTCGAATACCCGGCCTGTAAAAAACTGCTGGGGCCAATTGTTCCTGGTACCGTCGTACCTAACGGCGTGCGCGTCCCCGGAACCCAGTTCCAGCTCGATCCCGTCCAGGCGGCATTTAACATCGGCGCGATGATTCGCTGGCTCGATTTTAACGATACCTGGCTGGCGGCGGAGTGGGGCCATCCTTCCGACAACCTCGGCGGCATTCTGGCAACGGCAGACTGGCTTTCACGCAACGCGGTCGCCAGCGGCAAAGCCCCGTTGACCATGAAACAGGTGCTGACCGCAATGATTAAAGCCCATGAAATTCAGGGCTGCATCGCGCTGGAAAACTCCTTTAATCGCGTCGGCCTTGACCACGTTCTGTTAGTGAAAGTGGCTTCCACCGCCGTGGTCGCCGAAATGCTTGGCCTGACCCGCGAGGAAATTCTCAACGCCGTTTCGCTGGCGTGGGTGGACGGTCAGTCGCTGCGCACCTATCGCCATGCGCCGAACACCGGCACGCGTAAATCCTGGGCGGCGGGCGATGCCACTTCCCGCGCGGTACGTCTGGCACTGATGGCGAAAACGGGCGAAATGGGTTACCCGTCAGCCCTGACCGCGCCGGTATGGGGCTTCTACGACGTCTCCTTTAAAGGTGAATCGTTCCGCTTCCAGCGTCCGTACGGTTCTTACGTCATGGAGAATGTGCTGTTCAAAATCTCCTTCCCGGCGGAGTTCCACTCCCAGACGGCAGTTGAAGCGGCGATGACGCTCTATGAACAGATGCAGGCAGCAGGCAAAACGGCGGCGGATATCGAAAAAGTGACCATTCGCACCCACGAAGCCTGTATTCGCATCATCGACAAAAAAGGGCCGCTCAATAACCCGGCTGACCGCGACCACTGCATTCAGTACATGGTGGCGATCCCGCTGTTATTCGGGCGCTTAACGGCGGCAGATTACGAAGACAACGTCGCGCAAGATAAACGCATCGACGCCCTGCGCGAGAAGATCAATTGCTTTGAAGATCCGGCATTTACCGCTGACTACCACGACCCGGAAAAACGCGCCATCGCCAATGCCATAACCCTTGAGTTCACCGACGGCACGCGATTTGAAGAAGTGGTGGTGGAGTACCCAATTGGTCATGCTCGCCGCCGCCAGGACGGTATTCCGAAACTGGTCGATAAATTCAAAATCAACCTCGCGCGCCAGTTCCCGACTCGCCAACAGCAGCGCATTCTGGAGGTTTCTCTCGACAGAACTCGCCTGGAACAGATGCCGGTCAATGAGTATCTCGACCTGTACGTCATTTAAGTAAACGGCGGTAAGGCGTAAGTTCAACAGGAGAGCATTATGTCTTTTAGCGAATTTTATCAGCGTTCGATTAACGAACCGGAGCAATTCTGGGCCGAGCAGGCCCGGCGTATTGACTGGCAGACGCCCTTTACGCAAACGCTCGATCACAGCAATCCGCCGTTTGCCCGTTGGTTTTGTGAAGGCCGAACCAACTTGTGTCACAACGCTATCGACCGCTGGCTGGAGAAACAGCCAGAGGCGCTGGCATTAATTGCCGTCTCTTCGGAAACAGAAGAAGAGCGCACCTTTACCTTTCGCCAGTTGCATGACGAAGTGAACGCGGTGGCGTCAATGCTGCGCTCGCTGGGCGTGCAGCGTGGCGATCGGGTGCTGGTGTATATGCCGATGATTGCCGAAGCGCATATTACCCTGCTGGCCTGCGCGCGCATTGGCGCTATTCACTCGGTAGTGTTTGGTGGATTTGCCTCGCACAGCGTGGCTGCGCGGATTGATGACGCTAAACCGGTGCTGATTGTCTCGGCAGATGCCGGAGCGCGCGGTGGCAAAATCATTCCTTATAAAAAATTGCTCGACGATGCGATAAGTCAGGCGCAGCATCAGCCGCGCCACGTTTTGCTGGTGGATCGCGGGCTGGCGAAAATGGCGCGCGTTACCGGACGGGATGTCGATTTCGCGTCATTGCGCCATCAGCACATCGGCGCGCGGGTGCCGGTGGCGTGGCTGGAATCCAACGAAACCTCCTGCATTCTCTACACCTCCGGCACGACCGGCAAACCAAAAGGTGTACAGCGTGACGTCGGCGGTTATGCGGTGGCGCTGGCGACCTCAATGGACACCATTTTTGGCGGTAAAGCGGGCGGTGTGTTCTTCTGTGCGTCGGATATCGGCTGGGTAGTTGGGCATTCGTATATCGTCTACGCGCCGCTGCTGGCGGGGATGGCGACTATCGTTTACGAAGGATTGCCGATTTATCCTGACTGCGGTGTGTGGTGGAAAATCGTCGAGAAATATCAGGTTAGCCGGATGTTCTCAGCGCCAACCGCCATTCGCGTGCTGAAAAAATTCCCTACCGCCGAAATTCGCAAACACGATCTCTCGTCGCTGGAAGTGCTCTATCTGGCGGGGGAGCCGCTGGATGAGCCGACTGCCAGTTGGGTGAGCAATACGCTGGATGTGCCGGTCATCGACAACTACTGGCAGACTGAATCCGGCTGGCCGATTATGGCGATTGCTCGTGGTCTGGACGACAGGCCGACACGTCTGGGAAGCCCCGGCGTGCCGATGTATGGATACAACGTGCAGTTGCTCAATGAAGTCACCGGCGAACCGTGCGGTGTCAACGAGAAAGGGATGGTAGTGGTGGAAGGGCCGCTGCCGCCGGGGTGTATTCAAACCATCTGGGGCGATGACGACCGCTTTGTGAAGACGTACTGGTCGCTGTTTTCCCGTCCGGTGTACGCCACCTTTGACTGGGGCATCCGCGATGCTGACGGTTATCACTTTATTCTCGGGCGTACTGACGATGTGATTAATGTTGCCGGGCATCGGCTTGGCACACGCGAGATTGAAGAGAGTATCTCCAGTCATCCGGGCGTTGCTGAAGTGGCGGTGGTTGGGGTGAAAGATGCGCTGAAAGGGCAGGTGGCGGTGGCGTTTGTCATTCCGAAAGAGAGCGACAGTCTGGAAGATCGCGAGGTGGCGCACTCGCAAGAGAAGGCGATTATGGCGCTGGTGGACAGCCAGATTGGCAACTTTGGTCGCCCGGCGCACGTCTGGTTTGTCTCGCAATTGCCAAAAACGCGATCCGGAAAAATGCTGCGCCGCACGATCCAGGCGATTTGTGAAGGACGCGATCCGGGAGATCTGACGACCATTGATGATCCTGCGTCGTTGGATCAGATCCGCCAGGCGATGGAAGAGTAAGGTGTTGTCGGATGTGTCGTGTGGCGCATCCGACACCGTGCACCGATGCCTGATGCGACGCTTACCGAGTCTTATTATGCCTACAGGCCTGAACCGCAGGTCGGATAAGGCGCACGCGCCGCATCCGACACTGTGCGCAGATGCCTGATGCGAGGCAGGCGTGTCTTATCATGCGTACCCATTTTTTCTCAAATAAGTTTTTATCCACTTTTCCGCATTCATCCATATAAAAAATATATCCCCTCCACGAAAACGATTGCTTTTTATCTTCAGATGAATAGAATGCGGCGGATTTTTTGGGTTTCAAACAGCAAAAAGGGGGAATTTCGTGTCGCAAGATAACAACTTTAGCCAGGGGCCAGTCCCGCAGTCGGCGCGGAAAGGGGTATTGGCATTGACGTTCGTCATGCTGGGATTAACCTTCTTTTCCGCCAGTATGTGGACCGGCGGCACTCTCGGAACCGGTCTTAGCTATCATGATTTCTTCCTCGCAGTCCTCATTGGTAATCTTCTCCTCGGTATTTACACTTCATTTCTTGGTTACATTGGCGCAAAAACCGGCCTGACCACCCATCTTCTTGCTCGCTTCTCGTTTGGTGTTAAAGGCTCATGGCTGCCTTCACTGCTGCTGGGCGGCACTCAGGTCGGCTGGTTTGGTGTTGGCGTGGCGATGTTTGCTATTCCGGTGGGCAAGGCAACCGGGCTGGATATTAATTTGCTGATTGCCGTTTCCGGTTTACTGATGACCGTCACCGTCTTCTTTGGCATTTCGGCGCTGACGGTACTTTCGGTGATTGCGGTTCCGGCGATTGCCTGCCTTGGCGGTTATTCCGTATGGCTGGCCGTTAACGGCATGGGCGGTTTGGACGCCTTAAAAGCGGTCGTTCCCGCACAACCGCTAGATTTCAATGTCGCGCTGGCGCTGGTTGTGGGGTCATTTATCAGTGCGGGTACGCTCACCGCTGACTTTGTCCGCTTTGGTCGCAATGCCAAACTGGCGGTGCTGGTGGCGATGGTGGCCTTTTTCCTCGGCAACTCGTTGATGTTTATTTTCGGTGCGGCAGGCGCTGCGGCACTGGGGATGGCGGATATCTCTGATGTGATGATTGCTCAGGGCTTGCTGCTGCCCGCGATTGTGGTGCTGGGGTTGAATATCTGGACCACCAACGATAACGCGCTCTATGCGTCGGGTTTAGGTTTCGCCAATATTACCGGTATGTCGAGCAAAACTCTTTCAGTAATCAACGGTATTATCGGCACGGTCTGCGCACTATGGCTGTATAACAATTTTGTCGGCTGGCTAACCTTCCTTTCGGCTGCTATTCCTCCGGTGGGTGGCGTGATCATCGCCGACTATCTGATGAACCGTCGCCGCTATGAGCACTTTGCGACCACGCGTATGATGAGTGTCAATTGGGTGGCGATTCTGGCGGTCGCGCTGGGGATTGCCGCAGGCCACTGGTTACCGGGCATTGTTCCGGTCAACGCGGTATTAGGTGGCGCGCTGAGCTATCTGATCCTTAACCCGATTTTGAATCGTAAAACGACAGCAGCAATGACGCATGTGGAGGCTAACAGTGTCGAATAACGCTTTACAAACAATTATTAACGCCCGGTTACCAGGCAAAGAGGGGCTGTGGCAGATTCATCTTCACGACGGAAAAATCAGCGCCATTGATGCGCAATCCGGCGTGATGCCCATAACTGAAAACAGCCTGGATGCCGAACAAGGTTTAGTTATACCGCCGTTTGTGGAGCCACATATTCACCTGGACACCACGCAAACCGCCGGACAACCGAACTGGAATCAGTCCGGCACGCTGTTTGAAGGCATTGAACGCTGGGCCGAACGCAAAGCGTTATTAACCCATGGCGATGTGAAACAACGCGCCTGGCAAACGCTGAAATGGCAGATTGCCAACGGTATTCAGCATGTGCGTACCCATGTCGATGTTTCGGATGCAACCCTGACTGCGCTAAAAGCGATGCTGGAAGTGAAGCAGGAAGTCGCGCCGTGGATTGATCTGCAAATCGTCGCCTTCCCGCAGGAAGGGATTTTGTCGTATCCCAACGGTGAAGCGTTACTGGAAGAGGCGTTACGCTTAGGGGCTGACGTAGTGGGGGCGATTCCGCATTTTGAATTTACCCGTGAATATGGCGTGGAGTCGCTGCATAAAACCTTCGCCCTGGCGCAAAAATACGACCGTCTCATCGATGTTCACTGTGATGAGATCGATGACGAACAGTCGCGCTTTGTCGAAACCGTTGCCGCCCTGGCTCACCGTGAAGGCATGGGCGCGCGAGTCACCGCCAGCCACACCACGGCAATGCACTCCTATAACGGGGCGTATACCTCGCGCCTGTTCCGTTTGCTGAAAATGTCCGGTATTAACTTTGTCGCCAACCCGCTGGTCAATATTCATCTACAAGGGCGTTTCGATACGTATCCAAAACGTCGCGGTATTACGCGCGTTAAAGAGATGCTGGAGTCCGGCATTAACGTCTGCTTTGGTCACGATGATGTCTTCGATCCGTGGTATCCACTGGGAACGGCGAATATGCTGCAAGTGCTGCATATGGGTCTGCATGTTTGCCAGCTGATGGGCTACGGGCAGATTAACGACGGCCTGAATTTAATCACCCACCATAGCGCCAGGACGTTGAATTTGCAGGATTACGGCATAGTCGCCGGAAACAGCGCTAACCTGATTATCCTGCCGGCTGAAAATGGGTTTGATGCGCTGCGCCGTCAGGTTCCGGTACGCTATTCGGTACGTGGTGGTAAGGTGATTGCCACCACGCAACCGGCACAAACCACCGTGTATCTGGAGCAGCCGGAAGCCATCGATTACAAACGGTAATCGGCTGGGTTGCAGCGAGCGTAGTTTATGCCGGATGCGGCGTGAACGCCTTGCACTGAACTCGTAGGCCTGATAAGCGTCGCGCATCAGGCAATTCCAGCCGCTGACCTGTGTCAGCGGCTACCGTGATTCATTCCCGCCAACAACCGCACATTCATCCAACGCCATTTGCAAAAATGCCTTTGCGGCGGTTGTCTGCCCGCTATTTTTCCGCCGCAACAAAACCGCCGTTCTCTCCAGTAGTGGCGGGGCAAGAGAAATAGCTTTAAGCCCGTCATGTTGTGTGGCAATCGCTGCTGGCAACAATGTGGAAAGGGAAGTGCGGCGAATCAGCGCCAGAACTGCGCTAATTGAGTTCGCCTCTATCACCACCTGTGGATGTAGCCCCGCTTTCTCGCAGTAGTGGTCAATTTGCTCTCTGGTGGCAAATTCCGCGCTGAGCAGTACCAGTTTTTCATCATGCAAGCGACTCAACGCCACCTGTTCATGGACTGCCAGTGGATGATGTTGCGCCACGACTAACGCTAAACTTTCTGTCAGTAAAGGTATTGCCTCCAGTTCCGGCGAATGCACCGGCGCGAAGGCAATCCCAACATCCAGCTCGTCGCGGCAAAGCAGATCTTCGATTTTCTCCTGTGACATTTCCTGTAGCTGGAGCGTGATGCCGGGATAACGCGCATAGAAATCCGCCATTAAAGGGCCGATAAAGTAGCTCGTGAAGGTGGGGGTGACGGCGATGCGCAGCGATCCTCGCGTCAAATCGGCAACATCATGAATCGCCCGTTTACCCGCCCCCAGTTCCTGTAACGCACGGCTGGCGTACTGTCGCCAGACTTCTCCCGCATCGGTGAGACGAATCGTTCGCCCGCTACGGTCAAACAGCGGTACGCCCAAACTCTCTTCTAACTGGCGAATCTGCTGGGAAAGCGCAGGTTGGGAGATATGCAACGCACTGGCGGCACGGGTGAAGCTGCCATGTTCAGCCACGGCAAGAAAGTAATTGATATGTCGAGAGAGCATTCGCCAACCTATAAGTAAATCCAATAGAACTCATCATAAATGAGTCTTTTACCTTATGGCAATCGGCGAGTAGTCTGCCTCTCATTCCAGAGACAGACAGAGGTTAACGGTGAAAGAGATTATTGATGGATTCCTTAAATTCCAGCGCGAGGCATTTCCTGAGCGGGAAGCCTTGTTTAAACAGCTGGCGACACAGCAAAGCCCGCGCACACTTTTTATCTCCTGCTCCGACAGCCGTCTGGTCCCTGAGCTGGTGACGCAACGCGAACCTGGCGATCTGTTCGTGATTCGCAACGCGGGCAATATCGTCCCTTCCTACGGACCGGAACCTGGTGGCGTTTCTGCTTCGGTGGAGTATGCCGTCGCTGCGCTTCGGGTATCTGACATTGTGATTTGCGGTCATTCCAACTGTGGCGCGATGACTGCCATTGCCAGCTGTCAGTGCATGGACCATATGCCTGCTGTTTCCCACTGGCTGCGTTATGCCGATTCAGCCCGCGTCGTTAATGAGGCGCGCCCGCATTCCGATTTAGCGTCAAAAGCTGCGGCGATGGTACGTGAAAACGTCATTGCTCAGTTGGCTAATTTGCAAACTCATCCATCGGTGCGCCTGGCGCTCGAAGAGGGGCGGATCGCCCTGCACGGCTGGGTTTACGACATTGAAAGCGGCAGTATCGCAGCCTTTGACGGCGCAACCCGCCAGTTTGTGCCACTGGCCGCTAATCCTCGCGTTTGTGCCATACCGCTACGCCAGCCGACCGCAGCGTAACCTTATTTTTAAACCATCAGGAGATTCACCATGATTCAGTCGCAAATTAACCGCAATATTCGTCTTGATCTTGCCGATGCCATTTTGCTCAGCAAAGCTAAAAAAGATCTCTCATTTGCCGAGATTGCCGACGGCACCGGTCTGGCAGAAGCCTTTGTGACCGCGGCTTTGCTGGGGCAGCAGGCGCTTCCTGCCGACGCTGCCCGCCTGGTCGGGGCGAAGCTGGAGCTCGACGAAGACGCCATTTTACTGTTGCAGATGATTCCACTGCGTGGCTGCATTGATGACCGTGTTCCAACCGACCCAACGATGTACCGTTTCTATGAAATGTTGCAGGTGTACGGTACGACCCTGAAAGCGTTGGTTCATGAGAAGTTTGGTGATGGCATTATCAGTGCGATTAACTTCAAACTCGACGTCAAGAAAGTGGCGGACCCGGAAGGTGGCGAACGTGCTGTCATCACTTTAGATGGTAAATATCTGCCGACCAAACCGTTCTGACAGCCATGCGCGACCATCAAAAGACGTTCACGATGCTGCTGGTTCTGGTGCTGATTGGTCTTAATATGCGACCACTGCTCACCTCCGTCGGGCCACTGCTACCGCAATTGCGCCAGGCGAGCGGAATGAGCTTTAGCGTGGCTGCCCTGTTGACGGCTCTGCCGGTGGTCACCATGGGCGGGCTGGCGCTGGTCGGAAGCTGGCTTCATCAGCATGTCAGCGAACGTCGCAGCGTCGCCATCAGTTTGTTGCTGATAGCCGTCGGCGCATTGATGCGAGAGCTTTACCCTCAAAGTGTGCTGCTACTTAGCAGCGCACTGCTCGGTGGAGTGGGGATCGGCATCATTCAGGCGGTGATGCCTTCGGTGATTAAACGGCGGTTTCAGCAGCGCACGCCACTGGTGATGGGGCTGTGGTCTGCGGCTCTGATGGGCGGCGGTGGACTTGGTGCCGCCCTGACGCCCAGGTTAGTTCAACACAGCGAGATTTGGTTCCAGACTCTCGCCTGGTGGGCGCTGCCTGCCATTATTGCGCTCTTTGCCTGGTGGTGGCAAAGCTCCCGCGAGGTCGTCTCTTCCCACAAGACAACAACCACTCCGGTTCGCGTAGTCTTCACTCCCCGCGCCTGGACGCTGGGTGTTTACTTCGGTCTGATTAACGGCGGTTACGCCAGTCTGATTGCCTGGTTACCCGCCTTCTATATTGAGATCGGTGCCAGCACGCAGTACAGCGGTTCCTTGCTGGCGTTGATGACGCTTGGTCAAGCCGCAGGGGCATTGCTGATGCCTGCTATGGCTCGCCATCAGGATCGGCGCAAACTATTAATGCTGGCACTGGCGTTACAACTGGTGGGTTTCTGCGGCTTTATCTGGCTGCCGCTGCAATTGCCGGTCTTCTGGGCGATGGTGTGTGGGTTAGGTCTGGGTGGCGCATTTCCGCTCTGTTTGCTGCTGGCGCTCGATCACTCTGCGCAACCCGCTATTGCTGGCAAACTGGTGGCGTTTATGCAGGGGATCGGTTTTATCATTGCCGGGCTTGCTCCGTGGTTTTCTGGTGTGCTGCGTAGTATCAGTGGCAATTACCTGATGGACTGGGCGTTTCATGCGCTGTGCGTCGTTGGGCTGATGATCATAACCCTGCGTTTTGCACCAGCACGTTTTCCGCAGCTGTGGGTCAAAGAGGCATGATGCGACGCTCGTTCCTGCGCTTTGTTTACGCCGGATGCGGCCTACGTAGATCACTGAACTTATAGGCCTGATAAGCGGAGCGCATCAGGCAATTTTGCTTATTTAAACTGACGATTCAACTTTAAAATCTTTGAAATAATATTGCTTATCCCGATCGTTTATTTCGCGAATAACCCGACAAGGAATGCCAGCAGCTACGACGTTTGGTGGAATGTCTTTTGTGACGACACTTCCCGCGCCAATAACAGAATTATCCCCGATGGTGACGCCTGGATTAATGACCACATGGCTGCCGATCCAGACGTTATTACCAATCTTTATCGCAAAAGAGTACATCTCTCCGTTTTTTCTTAATTCATGGTGTACAGGGTGTCCCGTAACGGAAATGGTAACGTTGGGGGCAACCAGTACGTTATCACCGATCGTTACCGTGTAATCATCGACAATGGTTAAATTGAAATTTGCATAAAAATTGCGGCCTATATGGATGTTGGAGCCGTAAGAGAAATAGACAGGTGGTTCAACCCAGGCGTTTTCCCCTACCGTGGCAAACATTTTTTTTATCAGGCTTTCTCTTTTTTCAACTTCCGCTGGATGCGAGTGATTAAACTCATACATTAATGTTTTCCCACGAAGTCTTTTTTCAGGTAAGCCTTCGCACATATCGGTAAATAGCTTTCCTGCTTTTATTCTTTCTGTCATCGACATGTTCATTTTGATCATTCCGTCCTGATATGTTGGTCGGATAAGGCGCTCGCGCCGCATCCGACATTGATTGCTTAAGCGACTTCATTCACCTGACGACGCAGCAGGGAAAGCGGGCCGGGGCCGCTAAGCGTGAACACGGAAATTAAGGTGAAGCCCAGCGCCACCAGACCCAGCACCAGATAAGCGCCCTGGAAACCGATGCTTTCATACATATTGCCCGCCAGTACAGACATAAAAATCATCGCCAGTTGCTTAAAGAAGCAGAAACAGACCAGATAAATCGTCGCTGAAAAACGCACTTCAAACTGGCTGGTAATATATTTAAAGCAGCCCACCAGCAGGAACGGTACTTCAAACATATGCAGCGTTTTCAGAATAACCACTTCCAGCGCTGAGGTGGCGAATGATGAGCCAATAATACGTACAGACATAATAGTGCCAGCCAGCAGCAGGGCGTTTTTCCCACCGATGCGATTAATGATCAGTGGCGCAAAGAACATAATCGAGGCGTTAAGTAATTCGCCCATTGTCGTTACGTAGCCAAATACCCGCGTACCCTGTTCACCGGTAGCAAAGAACGAAGTAAAGAAATTAGCAAACTGTTGGTCAAAAACATCGTAGGTGCAGGAAACGCCAATAACATACAGTGACAAAAACCACAGTTTTGGCTGTCTGAACAGTTCCAGCGCCAGCTTAAGGCTAAATGCCGAATGGTTGGCACCTACCGCATTGGCAACCGTGGCAGAAGAGGGCGCATCCGTTTTGGCGAAAAAGAGTAAAACGGCGAGGATGAGTGCACAGCCAGAGCCCAGCCAGAAAACAAACTGATTATTGATGGTGAACATGATGCCGACAATCGAGGCACACAGCGCCCAGCCAACACAGCCAAACATCCGCGCGCGACCAAATTCGAAATTACTGCGACGGCTGACTTTCTCGATAAATGCCTCTACTGCTGGCGCACCGGCGTTAAAACAGAAACCAAGATAAATACCACCAACAATCGACCCTACTAAAATGTTGTATTGTAATAGTGGCCCGAAGATAAAAATAAAGAACGGCGCAAACATTACTAACATGCCGGTAATCATCCACAGCAGGTATTTGCGCAGCCCGAGTTTGTCAGAAAGCAGACCAAACAGCGGTTGGAATAATAGCGAGAACAGAGAAATAGCGGCAAAAATAATACCCGTATCACTTTTGCTGATATGGTTGATGTCATGTAGCCAAATGGGGAAAAACGGGAAGTAGGCTCCCATGATAAAAAAATAAAAGAAAAAGAAAAAACCGAACATCCAAAAGTTTGTGTTTTTTAAATAGTACATAATGGATTTCCTTACGCGAAATACGGGCAGACATGGCCTGCCCGGTTATTATTATTTTTGACACCAGACCAACTGGTAATGGTAGCGACCGGCGCTCAGCTGGAATTCCTCCGACACTGACGGGCTCCAGGAGTCGTCGCCACCAATTCCCATATGGAAACCGTCGATATTTAGCCATGTGCCTTCTTCCGCGCGCAGCAGATGGCGATGGCTGGTTTCCATCAGTTGTTGTTGGCTGTAGCGGCTGATGTTGAACTGGAAGTCGCCGCGCCACTGGTGTGGTCCATAATTCAATTCGCGCGTCCCGCAGCGCAGACCGTTTTCGCTCGGGAAGACGTACGGGGTATACATGTCTGACAATGGCAAGTCCCAGCGGTCAAAACAGGCCGCAGTCAGACGGTCGGGATAGTTTTCTTGCGGCCCTAATCCGAGCCAGTTTACCCGCTCTGCGACATGTGCGAGCTCGCAGGTCAGGCCAATCCGCGCCGGATGCGGTGTGTCGCTCGCTACTTCAACATCCACACTGACGACCATCTCACCGTGCCCATCGATACGGTAGGTTTTCCGGCTGATAAATAAGGTTTTCCCCTGATACTGCCAGGCGTGGACAGTGGTAATCAGCACCGCGTCGGCAAGCGTATCTGCCGTGCACTGCAACAACGCGGCTTCGGCCTGGTAATGGCCCGCCGCCTTCCAGCGTTCGACCCAGGCATTCGGGTCAATGCGGGTCGCTTCACTGACGCCAATGTCGTTATCCAGCGGGGCACGGGTGAACTGATCGCGCAGCGGCGTCAGCAGTTGTTTTTCATCGCCAATCCACATCTGTGAAAGAAAGCCTGACTGGCGGTTAAATTGCCAACGCTTATTACCCAGCGCGATGCAAAAATCCGTTTCGCTGGTGGTCAGTTGCGGGATGGCATGGGACGTGGAGGGGAGTGCCACACTGAGGTTTTCCGCCAGTCGCCATTGTTGCCAGGCGCTGATGTGTCCGGCTTCTGACCAGGCGGTCGCGTTAGGTTGCACTACGTGTACCGTAAGCCAGAGTTGTCCGGCGCTCTCCGGCCGCGGCAGTTCAGGCAGTTCAATCAACTGTTTACCTTGTGGAGCGACAGTCAGAGGCACTTCACCGCTTGCCAGCGGCTTGCCATCCAGCGCCACCGACCAGTGCAGGAGCTCGTTATCGCTATGACGAAACAGGTATTCGCTGGTCACTTCGATGGTTCGCCCGGATAAACGGAACTGGAAAAACTGCTGTTGGTGTTTTGCTTCTGTCATTGCCGGATGTGGCGTGCGGTCGGCAAAGACCAGACCGTTCATGCAGAACTGGCGATCGTTCGGCGTATCGCCAAAGTCACCACCGTAAGCCGACCATGGGTTGCCGTTTTCATCATATTTAATCAGCGACTGATCCACCCAGTCCCAGACGAATCCACCCTGTAAACGGGGGTACTGACGAAACGCCTGCCAGTATTTCGCGAAGCCGCCAAGACTGTTACCCATTGCGTGGGCGTATTCGCAAAGGATCAGCGGGCGCGTCTCTCCAGGCAGCGAAAGCCATTTTTTAATGGACCATTTCGGCACAGCCGGGAAGGGCTGGTCTTCATCCACGCGCGCGTACATCGGGCAAATAATATCGGTTGCAGAAGTGTCGGCTCCGCCGCCTTCATACTGCACCGGGCGGGAGGGATCGACAGATTTAATCCAGCGATAGAGTGCGTCGTGATTAGCACCGAGGCCCGATTCATTACCCAGCGACCAGATAATTACGCTCGGGTGATTACGATCGCGCTGCACCATCCGCGTTACGCGTTCACTCATGGCCGGTAGCCAGCGTGGATCATCGGTCAGACGATTCATTGGCACCATGCCGTGGGTTTCAATATTGGCTTCATCCACCACATACAGGCCGTAGCGGTCGCACAGCGTGTACCACAGCGGGTGGTTCGGATAATGCGAACAGCGCACGGCGTTAAAGTTGTTCTGCTTCATCAGCAGGATATCCTGCACCATCGTTTGCTCATCCATGACCTGACCATGCAGAGGATGATGCTCGTGACGGTTAACGCCGCGAATCAGCAACGGCTTGCCGTTCAACAGCAGCAGACCATTTTCAATCCGCACCTGGCGGAAACCGACATCACAGGCTTCCGCTTCAATTAGCGTGCCGTCGGCGGTGTGCAGTTCAATAACTGCACGATAGAGATTCGGGAGTTCGGCGCTCCACAGCGCCGGATTTTCAACGTTCAGGCGTAGCGTGACGCGATCGGCATAACCACCACGTTCATCGATAATTTCGCCGCCGAAAGGCGCGGTACCGCTGGCGACCTGCGTTTCACCCAGCCACAAAGAAACCGTCACCCTCAGCGCATCGCGCAGTTCACCGCACATCTGAATTTCTGTTTCCAGAACAGCGCGGCTGAAATCATCATTAAAGCGAGTGGCAACATGGAAATCGCTGATTTGTGTGGTCGGTTTATGCAGCAACGAGACGTCACGGAAAATGCCGCTCATTCGCCACATATCCTGATCTTCCAGATAGCTACCGTCACTCCAGCGCAGCACCATCACCGCGAGGCGGTTATCTCCGGCGCGTAAAAATGCGCTCAGGTCAAATTCAGACGGCAAACGGCTGTCCTGTCCGTAACCGACCCAGCGCCCGTTGCACCACAAATGAAACGCCGAGTTAATGCCATCAAAAATAATTCGCGTCTGGCCTTCCTGTAACCAGCTTTCATCAACATTAAATGTGAGCGAGTAACAACCTGTCGGATTCTCCGTGGGAACAAACGGTGGATTAACTGCAATGGGATAGGTCACATTGGTGTAGATAGGCGCATCGTAACCGAGCATCTGCCAGTTTGAGGGGACGACGACAGTATCGGCGTCAGGAAGATCGCGCTCCAGCCAACTTTCCGGCACCGCTTCTGGGGACGGGAACCAGGCAAATTGCCACTCACCATTCAGGCTGCGTAACTGCCGGGAAGGGCGATTATAGCGGGCCTCTTCACTATTTCGCCAGCTGGCGAAAGGAGGATGCGCCGCAAGGCGGTTGAGTTGGGTAACGCCAGGGTTTTCCCAGTCACGACGTTGTAATACGACGGCCAGTGAATCCGTAATCATGGTCATAGCTGTATCCTGTGTGAAATTGTTATCCGCTCACAATTTCATACAACATACGAGTCGGACACATCAGGTGTAAAGCCTGGGGTGCCTAATGAGTGAGCTGACTCACATTAATTGCGTTGCGCTCACTGCTCGCTTTCCAGTCGGGAAATTTGTCGCGCCAGCTGCATTAAGGAATCAGCCAACGCTTGGGGAGAAGCGGTTTGCGCATTGGGTGGCAGGGTGGTTTTTCGTTTCACCAGTGAGACGGGCAACAGCTGATTGCCCTTCACTGCCTGGCCCTGAGAGAGTTGCAGCAAGCGGTCCACGCTGGTTTGCCCAAGCAGGCGAAAATCCTGTTTGATGGTCGTTAATGGCGGGATATAACACGAGCTGTCTTCGGTATCGTCGTATCCCACTACCGAGATATCCGCGCCGACGCGCAGCCCGAACTCGGTAATGGCGCGCATTGCACCCAGCGCCATCTGATCGTTGGCAACCAGCATCGCGGTAGGAATGATGCCCTCATTCAGCATCTGCATGGTTTGATGAAAACCGGACATGGCGCTCCAGTCGCCTTCCCGTTCCGCTATCGGTTGAATTTGATTGTGTTTAAGATATTTATGCCAGCCCGCCAGACGCAGACGCGCCGAGACAGAACTTAATGGGCCCGCTAACAGCGCGATTTGCTGGTGACCCAATGCGACCAAATGCTCTACGCCCAGCCGCGTACCGTCTTCATGGGAAAAAATAATACTGTTGATGGGAGTCTGGTCAGAGACATCAAGAAATAGCGCCGGAACATTAGCGCAGGCTGCCTCCACAGCAATGGCATCCTGGTCATCCAGCGGATAGTTGATGATCAGACCACTTACGCGTTGCGCGAGAAGATTGTGTACTGCCGCTTTACAGGCTTCGACACCGCTTCTTTCTACCATCGACACCACCACGCTGGCACCCAGTTGATCGGCGCGAGATTTAATCGCCGCGACAATTTGCGACGGTGCGTGCAGGGCCAGACTGGAGGTGGCAACGCCAATCAGCAACGACTGTTTGCCCGCTAACTGTTGTGCTACGCGGTTGGGAATGTAATTTAGCTCCGCCATCGCCGCTTCCACTTTTTCCCGCGTTTTCGCTGAAACGTGGCTGGCCTGATTCACCACGCGGGAAACGGTCTGATAAGAGACACCGGCATACTCCGCGACATCGTATAGCGTTACTGGTTTCACATTCACCACCCTGAATTGACTTTCTTCCGGGCGCTATCATGCCATACCACGAAAGGTTTTGCGCCATTCTGCGGGGCTGACGCCGAAGTGAGATTTAAAATGCTGACGCCAGGTCACAGGTGAGAGAAAACCCACCTCAGCCGCTATCCGCTCAACGGGCAACTGACTGGATCCCAACAGTTCCTGGCTACGGCGTAAGCGTTCAGTGATGAGCCATTCGGCGATACTCGAACCGGTCGCTTTCATAAAATGACGGGTTAGTGTGCGGCGACTCATCATTACTCGCTGAGCCAGCGAGTCGAGATCATGCTGTTGCGCAATGTTTTGCCGCAGGTAATCCAGCAGGAGGTTAATGCGTTCATCATGGGTATTTTTCGGCACCGGTTGCTCTATAAACTGCGCTTGACCGCCGGTGCGATATGGCGGTACGACCATCCGTCGGGCAATATGGTTAGCATAGTCGCTGCCAAAATGTTGCCGAACAATATACAAACAGCAATCCAGCGCCGCGGCAGTACCGGCAGAGGTAATAATGCCATCATCGTCTACATACAACGCGTTAATATCCAGATGTGTTTGTGGAAAACGTGCCTGAAATTCACGCTCGAACTCCCAGTGCGTGGCAGCACGCTTATTGTTCAGTAAACCTGCATAGCCGAGCACAAACGTGCCCAGGCAAAGCCCGACAATCTGTGCCCCGTTATCTCGTGCGGTCGTTAAGGCTTTCAGCAGTTTTTGTGGCGGTTTTTGTGTAATTGTTCCCCAGTAAGGAATTATCACAATATCCGCCTGGATGACTGCCGTATAGTCATGGGTGGCGGTTACGGAAAACCCATCGGCAGAGTCCACATTTCCCGGCTTTTCAGCGCAGATAATTACATGAAAGCGTTTTTTCTCCGCCATTTTTTCGCTAAACACGATAAACGGTACGGAAAGGTGAAAAGGACTAAAACCGGCAACGGCGATAATGGCAACAGTTAGCGGGCGCATAACACTCTTTATCTCCGAATTAGAATGTCAACGTTTCACCATCTTCTGGTACGTTCACAAATTCGATAATTTGATTATCTCTGGCGTATTCCTTGAGCGCATCACGCGTCAGCAAACAGTGGTTTACGGCCTCCATATGTGTCGCGACAATTTGCGCTTCTGGCAGGGTAAAATGTGTTTTGAGAATATCTTCAGCTCCCATAATTATCGCGCCATGCCCCAGAACATGCGCAAATCCGGCATTCAACACCACCACTTCTGGTTGGAAAGTTAGCATTGTAGCCTCGACGTCATCACGCCAGAGGGTATCGCCAGCCAGATAGAGCGTTTTCTCTGTCGGGTGCTGGAAAACAACGCCGCAGGCTGCGCCTAAACGCTTCGCCATAGCCGGGTCTGCATAGGTGCGATCGGAGCCGTGCTGCCCTGTCGTTTTATGCAGAGTAATATCGCCAAATTTAGTCTCGTCGGCAAGTACGGTAAGATGCGTAAATCCTTGTTTATGCAGTGATTCAGCATCTTGCTCATTTTGCACATAAATCCGTTTATCTTTGGGGACGACGCGGGAGGCTGTTTCGTCCCAGTGATCTTCATGCAAATGGGTCACTATTAGGGCGTCAACGTTGAGTAACGTTGTTAAATCGCACGGTAATTCTACCGTTGGATTGCGGATTTCTGCGCGTGCCGTTCCGGCAAAACCCGGATAACTTCCTTTAGGCGCGAGTAACGGGTCAATAAGAAATGTTTTGCCAGCGTATTGGATAATTTGGGTGGCATTACGAATTTGAGTAATTTTCATGATTTGCTCCACATCACAGTATTGATGGCATTAGCGTAGCGTGCAGCCCGTACTGTGCATGTGGGCAAATGGGCGAATAACGATGAGAATGGGCCAAATTACACATTGGCGCAACTAGCGTAAATGCACGCCGCTTCGCCGTCCGGCCACCAGAATAGCCTGCGATTCAACCCCTTCTTCGATCTGTTTTGCTACCCGTTGTAGCGCCGGAAGATGCTTTTCCGCTGCCTGTTCGATGGTCATTGCGCTTGCCATATACACCAGATTCAGACAGCCAATCACCCGTTGTTCACTGCGTAGGGGCACGGCAATGGAGGCGATCTTCTCTTCCTGATCCCAGCCACGGTAGTTCTGTCCGTAACCCTCTTTGCGTGCGCGCGCCAGAATGGCTTCCAGCTTTAACGGTTCCCGTGCCAGTTGATAGTCATCACCGGGGCGGGCGGCTAACATTTCGATTAACTCCTTGCGTTCTTGTTCCGGGCAAAAGGCCAGCCAGGTCAGTCCCGAGGCGGTTTTCAGGAGCGGTAAACGCCGTCCGACCATTGCCCGGTGAAAAGATAAACGGCTGAAACGGTGGGTGGTTTCGCGTACCACCATTGCATCAACATCCAGCGTGGACACATCTGTCGGCCATACCACTTCGCGCAACAGATCGCCCAGCAGCGGGGCTGCCAGTGCAGAAATCCATTGTTCGTCACGAAATCCTTCGCTTAATTGCCGCACTTTGATGGTCAGACGAAAACTGTCATCGGAGGTACTGCGCCGGACATATCCCTCTTCCTGCAGCGTTTCCAGCAGTCGCCGCACAGTGGTGCGATGCAGGCCGCTGAGCTCCGCCAGCAGCCCGACGCTGGCACCGCCATCGAGTTTATTTAACATATTTAATAACATTAGACCGCGGGTTAAGCCGCGCACGGTTTTGTATTCCGTCTGCTCATCTTTCTGCATATTAATTGACATTTCTATAGTTAAAACAACGTTGTGCACTTGGTGCACACTCAGGCATGTTTCGATTGTAGCCGAAAACACCCTTCCTATACTGAGCGCACAATAAAAAATCATTCACATGTTTTTAACAAAATAAGTTGCGTTGAACTGTGCGCGCAACGGCATTTTGTCCGAGTCGTGAGGTACTGAAATGGCAATACAACACCCTGACATCCAGCCTGCTGTTAACCATTGCGTTCAGGTGGCGATCGCTGGTGCCGGTCCGGTCGGGCTGATGATGGCGAACTATCTCGGCCAGATAGGCATTGACGTGCTGGTGGTGGAGAAACTCGATAAGTTGATCGACTATCCACGCGCGATTGGAATTGATGACGAGGCGCTGCGCACCATGCAGTCGGTTGACCTTGTCGATAATGTTCTGCCGCACACTACGCCGTGGCATGCGATGCGTTTTCTTACCCCAAAAGGCCGCTGTTTTGCTGATATTCAGCCAATGACCGATGAATTTGGCTGGCCGCGTCGTAACGCCTTTATTCAGCCGCAGGTCGATGCGGTGATGCTGGAAGGGTTGTCGCGGTTTCCGAATGTGCGCTGCCTGTTTTCCCGCGAGCTGGAGGCCTTCAGCCAGCAAGATGACGAAGTGACCTTGTATCTGAAAACGGCAGAAGGGCAGCGGGAAACGGTCAAAGCCCAGTGGCTGGTAGCCTGTGACGGTGGAGCAAGTTTTGTCCGGCGCACCCTGAATGTGCCGTTTGAAGGTAAAACCGCACCAAATCAGTGGATTGTGGTGGATATCGCCAACGATCCGTTAAGTACGCCGCATATCTATTTGTGTTGCGATCCGGTGCGCCCGTATGTTTCTGCGGCTCTGCCTCATGCGGTACGTCGCTTTGAATTTATGGTGATGCCGGGCGAAACCGAAGAACAGCTCCGCGAGCCGCAAAATATGCGCAAACTGTTAAGCAAAGTGCTGCCTAATCCGGACAACGTCGAGTTGATTCGTCAGCGTGTCTACACCCACAACGCGCGACTGGCACAACGTTTTCGTATTGACCGCGTACTGCTGGCGGGCGATGCCGCACATATCATGCCGGTGTGGCAGGGGCAGGGCTATAACAGTGGTATGCGCGACGCCTTTAACCTCGCCTGGAAACTGGCGTTGGTTATCCAGGGGAAAGCTCGCGATGCGCTGCTCGATACCTATCAACAAGAACGTCGCGATCACGCCAAAGCGATGATTGATCTGTCGGTGACGGCGGGCAACGTACTGGCTCCGCCGAAACGCTGGCAGGGTACGTTACGTGACGGTGTTTCCTGGCTGCTGAATTATCTGCCGCCAGTAAAACGCTACTTTCTCGAAATGCGCTTCAAGCCGATGCCGCAATATTACGCCGGTGCGCTGGTGCGTGAAGGCGAAGCGAAACACTCTCCGGTCGGCAAGATGTTTATTCAGCCGAAAGTTACGCTGGAAAACGGCGACGTGACGTTGCTCGATAACGCGATCGGCGCGAACTTCGCGGTAATTGGCTGGGGATGCAATCCACTGTGGGGGATGAGCGATGAGCAAATCCAGCAATGGCGCGCGCTGGGTACTCGCTTCATTCAGGTGGTGCCGGATGTGCAAATTCATACCGCGCAGGATAACCACGACGGCGTGCTGCGCGTGGGCGATACGCAAGGTCGCCTGCGTAGCTGGTTCGCACAACATAATGCTTCGCTAGTGGTGATGCGCCCGGATCGCTTTGTTGCCGCCATCGCCATTCCGCAAACTCTGGGTAATACGCTGAATAAACTGGCGTCCGTGATGACACTCAACCGCCCTGATGTCGACGTTTCTGTCGAAAAGGTAGCCTGATATGCACGCTTATCTTCACTGTCTTTCCCACTCGCCGCTGGTAGGGTATGTCGACCCGGCGCAAGAAATACTTGATGAGGTCAATGGCGTGATTGCCAGTGCCCGCGAGCGTATTGCGGCCTTCTCCCCTGAACTGGTGGTGCTGTTTGCGCCAGATCATTACAACGGTTTTTTCTATGACGTGATGCCACCCTTCTGTTTAGGCGTTGGGGCGACGGCAATTGGTGATTTCGGCAGTGCGGCAGGAGAGCTTCCTGTGCCTGTGGAGTTGGCGGAGGCTTGTGCGCATGCCGTCATGAAGAGCGGGATTGATCTTGCCGTTTCTTACTGTATGCAGGTGGATCATGGGTTCGCCCAGCCGCTGGAGTTCTTGCTCGGTGGGCTGGATAAGGTGCCGGTCCTGCCTGTATTCATCAACGGTGTCGCCACGCCGCTACCTGGTTTTCAGCGTACCCGCATGTTGGGTGAAGCCATTGGACGTTTCACCAGCACGCTGAATAAGCGCGTGCTGTTCCTGGGTTCCGGTGGGCTTTCCCATCAGCCGCCGGTGCCAGAACTGGCGAAAGCGGATGCCCATATGCGCGATCGTCTGTTGGGTAGCGGGAAAGATTTGCCCGCCAATGAGCGCGAAATGCGCCAGCAACGGGTGATTAGCGCCGCTGAGAGGTTTGTTGAGGATCAGAGAACTCTGCATCCGCTCAACCCGATTTGGGATAACCAGTTCATGTCTTTGCTGGAGCAGGGACGCATACAGGAACTGGATGCCGTCAGTAACGAAGAGCTTTCCGCCATTGCAGGAAAGTCGACACATGAAATCAAAACCTGGGTCGCTGCTTTTGCCGCTATTTCTGCGTTTGGCAACTGGCGTAGCGAAGGGCGTTATTACCGCCCGATCCCGGAGTGGATTGCCGGATTTGGCTCGTTAAGCGCCAGAACAGAGAACTGAATATGCAGGAGAAGATGATGAGTTATCAGCCACAAACCGAAGCCGCCACCAGCCGTTTTCTGAATGTAGAAGAAGCGGGTAAAACGCTGCGCATCCATTTTAATGACTGCGGTCAAGGCGACGAAACCGTTGTCCTGCTGCACGGCTCCGGCCCGGGGGCTACGGGCTGGGCGAACTTCAGCCGCAATATCGATCCGCTGGTAGAAGCTGGTTATCGGGTGATCCTGCTGGATTGTCCTGGTTGGGGTAAGAGCGATTCGATCGTTAACAGTGGTTCGCGATCGGATCTCAATGCGCGCATCCTGAAAAGCGTGGTGGATCAACTGGATATCGCCAAAATCCACCTGCTGGGCAACTCGATGGGCGGCCACAGTTCTGTGGCGTTCACCCTTAACTGGCCGGAGCGCGTCGGCAAACTGGTGCTGATGGGCGGCGGTACAGGTGGCATGAGTTTGTTTACGCCGATGCCAACTGAAGGCATTAAGCGACTGAATCAGCTTTATCGCCAGCCGACTATCGAAAATCTGAAGCTGATGATGGATATCTTCGTTTTCGATACCAGCGATTTGACTGACGCCCTGTTTGAAGCGCGCCTGAATAATATGCTGTCGCGTCGCGATCACCTGGAAAACTTCGTTAAGAGCCTGGAAGCCAATCCGAAACAGTTCCCGGATTTTGGCCCACGTCTGGCGGAAATCAAAGCGCAAACTCTGATTGTCTGGGGGCGTAACGACCGTTTTGTGCCGATGGACGCAGGGCTGCGTCTGCTTTCTGGCATCGCCGGTTCTGAGCTGCATATCTTCCGCGACTGTGGTCACTGGGCTCAGTGGGAACATGCCGACGCTTTCAATCAACTGGTACTGAATTTCCTCGCACGTCCTTAAGGAACGGTCATGACGAAGCATACTCTTGAGCAACTGGCGGCGGATTTACACCGCGCCGCAGAACAGGGCGAAGCGATTGCGCCGCTACGCGATCTGATTGGTATTGATAACGCTGAAGCGGCCTACAGCATTCAGCACATAAATGTGCAACATGACGTCGCGCTGGGGCGTCGCGTTGTGGGGCGTAAAGTGGGACTGACGCATCCGAAAGTGCAGCAACAACTGGGGGTTGATCAACCGGATTTCGGAACATTATTTGCCGACATGTGTTATGGCGATAACGAAACCATTCCTTTTTCCCGTGTTCTGCAACCTCGTATTGAAGCAGAGATCGCACTGGTGCTAAACCGCGATTTACCCGCAACGGATATTACCTTCGACGAACTGTATAGCGCCATTGAATGGGTGCTTCCGGCGCTGGAAGTGGTGGGCAGCCGCATTCGCGACTGGTCGATTCAGTTTGTCGATACCGTGGCAGATAACGCCTCCTGTGGGGTATATGTCATCGGTGGTCCGGCGCAACGTCCGGCAGGGTTAGATCTGAAAAACTGCACTATGACGATGACGCGTAATAACGAAGAGGTTTCCAGCGGGCGCGGCAGCGAATGTCTGGGGCATCCACTTAATGCCGCCGTCTGGCTGGCACGCAAAATGGCCAGCCTGGGTGAACCGCTGCGCGCCGGAGATATCATTCTTACCGGGGCATTAGGTCCGATGGTGGCGGTAAATGCGGGCGATTGTTTTGAAGCCCATATCGAAGGCATAGGTTCAGTTGCTGCGACATTTTCAAACGCAGCCCTAAAAGGAAGTCTGTCATGAGTAAGCGTAAAGTCGCCATTATCGGTTCTGGCAACATTGGCACCGACCTGATGATTAAAATTTTGCGTCACGGTCAGCATCTGGAGATGGCGGTGATGGTCGGCATTGATCCTCAGTCCGACGGTCTGGCGCGTGCCAGACGTATGGGCGTCGCTACCACCCATGAAGGGGTGATTGGGCTGATGAACATGCCTGAATTTGCTGATATCGATATAGTGTTTGATGCGACCAGCGCGGGCGCACATGTGAAAAACGATGCCGCTTTGCGCGAAGCGAAACCGGATATTCGCTTAATCGACCTGACGCCAGCTGCCATCGGCCCTTACTGCGTGCCGGTCGTTAATCTCGACGCAAACGTCGATCAATTGAACGTCAACATGGTCACCTGCGGCGGCCAGGCCACCATTCCGATGGTAGCGGCGGTTTCACGCGTGGCGCGTGTTCATTACGCCGAAATCATCGCTTCTATCGCCAGTAAATCTGCTGGCCCTGGCACGCGTGCCAATATCGATGAATTTACGGAAACCACCTCGCGAGCCATTGAAGTCGTAGGCGGCGCGGCAAAAGGGAAGGCGATTATTGTGCTTAATCCGGCAGAGCCGCCGTTGATGATGCGCGACACGGTGTATGTATTGAGCGATGAAGCTTCACAAGATGATATCGAAGCCTCAATCAATGAAATGGCTGAGGCGGTGCAGGCTTACGTACCGGGATATCGCCTGAAACAGCGCGTGCAGTTTGAAGTTATCCCGCAGGATAAACCGGTTAATTTACCGGGCATTGGTCAGTTCTCTGGGCTGAAAACGGCGGTCTGGCTGGAGGTCGAAGGCGCAGCGCATTATCTGCCTGCCTACGCAGGCAACCTCGACATTATGACTTCCAGTGCGCTGGCGACAGCAGAAAAAATGGCCCAGTCACTGGCGCGCAAGGCAGGAGAAGCGGCATGAACGGTAAAAAACTTTATATCTCGGACGTCACGTTGCGTGACGGTATGCACGCCATTCGTCATCAGTATTCACTTGAAAATGTCCGCCAGATTGCCAAAGCACTGGACGATGCCCGCGTGGATTCGATTGAAGTGGCCCACGGCGACGGTTTGCAGGGTTCCAGCTTTAACTATGGTTTCGGCGCACATAGCGACCTTGAATGGATTGAAGCGGCGGCGGATGTGGTGAAGCACGCCAAAATCGCGACGTTGTTGCTGCCAGGAATCGGCACTATTCACGATTTGAAAAATGCCTGGCAGGCTGGCGCGCGGGTGGTTCGTGTGGCTACGCACTGCACCGAAGCTGATGTTTCCGCTCAGCATATTCAGTATGCCCGCGAACTCGGAATGGATACCGTTGGCTTTCTGATGATGAGCCACATGACCACGCCAGAGAATCTCGCAAAACAGGCAAAGCTGATGGAAGGCTACGGTGCGACCTGTATTTATGTGGTGGATTCTGGCGGTGCGATGAACATGAGCGATATCCGTGACCGTTTCCGCGCCCTGAAAGCGGTGCTCAAACCGGAAACGCAAACCGGCATGCATGCTCACCATAACTTGAGTCTTGGCGTGGCGAACTCTATCGCGGCGGTGGAAGAGGGCTGTGACCGCATCGACGCTAGCCTCGCGGGGATGGGCGCGGGTGCAGGTAACGCACCGCTGGAAGTGTTTATTGCCGCCGCGGATAAACTGGGCTGGCAGCATGGGACCGATCTCTATGCGTTAATGGATGCCGCTGACGACCTGGTGCGTCCGTTGCAGGATCGTCCGGTACGTGTCGACCGCGAAACGCTGGCGCTGGGATACGCTGGTGTTTACTCAAGCTTTTTGCGTCACTGTGAAACGGCGGCGGCGCGTTATGGTTTAAGCGCGGTGGATATTCTCGTTGAGCTGGGTAAACGCCGGATGGTCGGCGGCCAGGAGGATATGATCGTCGACGTGGCGCTGGATCTGCGCAACAACAAATCATGTTGACTGCTGGCAACGTGCATTTTGTATACCCATCCCAGGCCTGATAAGACGCGTCAGCGTCGCATCAGGCAATGGCGCACGACTGCCGGATGCGGCATAAACGCCTTATCCGGCCTACGGATGGCGCGGGAATTTGTAGGCATGATAAGACGCGTCAGCGTCGCATCAGGCATCTGTGCACGACTGCCGGATGCGGCGTAAACGTCTTATCCGGCCTACGGATGGCGCGGGAATTTGTAGGCATGATAAGACGCGTCAGCGTCGAATCAGGCAATGGCGCACGACAGCCGGATGCGGCATAAACGCCTTATCCGGCCTACTTTCGTCCGTAGGCAGTCATTAAATGGTTTTGATTACGCGGCTGGCAATGTATCAGCCGCGATTCACCTGCATTCGCAACGAGGTTCATCTTATGTCGACTCGTACCCCTTCATCATCTTCATCCCGCCTGATGCTGACCATCGGGCTTTGTTTTTTAGTCGCTCTGATGGAAGGACTGGATCTTCAGGCGGCTGGCATTGCGGCGGGTGGCATCGCCCAGGCTTTTGCACTCGATAAAATGCAAATGGGCTGGATATTCAGTGCCGGAATACTCGGTTTGCTACCCGGCGCGCTGGTTGGCGGAATGCTGGCGGACCGTTATGGTCGTAAACGCATTTTGATTGGTTCAGTTGCACTGTTTGGTTTGTTCTCGCTGGCAACGGCTATTGCCTGGGATTTCCCCTCACTGGTCTTTGCGCGGCTGATGACCGGTGTCGGGCTGGGGGCGGCGTTGCCGAATCTTATCGCCCTGACGTCTGAAGCGGCGGGGCCACGTTTTCGTGGAACGGCGGTGAGCCTGATGTATTGCGGGGTTCCCATTGGCGCGGCGCTGGCGGCGACACTGGGTTTTGCCGGGGCAAACTTAGCCTGGCAAACGGTGTTTTGGGTAGGTGGCGTGGTGCCGTTGATTCTGGTGCCGCTGTTAATGCGCTGGCTGCCGGAGTCGATGGTGTTCGCTGGCGAAAAACAGGCTGCGCCGCCGCTGCGTGCGTTATTTGCGCCCGACACGGCAACCGCAACGCTGCTGCTGTGGTTGTGTTATTTCTTCACTTTGCTGGTGGTCTACATGTTGATCAACTGGCTACCGCTGCTTTTAGTGGAACAAGGATTCCAGCCATCGCAGGCGGCAGGGGTGATGTTTGCACTGCAAATGGGAGCGGCGAGCGGAACATTAATTTTGGGCGCGTTGATGGATAAACTGCGACCCATGGCCATGTCGCTACTGATTTATAGCGGCATGTTAGCTTCGCTGCTGGCACTGGGAACGGTATCGTCATTTAGCGGTATGTTGCTGGCGGGATTCGTCGCAGGGTTGTTTGCAACAGGTGGGCAAAGCGTTTTGTATGCATTGGCTCCGTTGTTTTACAGTTCGCAGATCCGCGCAACCGGCGTGGGAACCGCCGTGGCGATTGGGCGTCTGGGTGCCATGAGCGGCCCGTTGCTGGCAGGGAAAATGCTGGCATTAGGCACTGGCACGGTTGGCGTAATGGCCGCATCTGCGCCGGGTATTCTTGTTGCTGGATTAGCGGTGTTTATTTTGATGAGTCGAAAATCACGAATGCAGCCGTGCGCTGATGCCTGACGCGCCTTATTAAGCCGGGGCGAAAGGGACTTGCCCCCAATACACCTACGGCGTTTACAGGTATACTCGCTAAAAATTATTCAGCGGGTTTGGAAACAAAGATGGCAAAACTTACCTTACAAGAGCAGTTGCTCAAAGCAGGATTAGTCACCAGCAAAAAAGCGGCGAAGGTCGAGAGAACGGCGAAAAAATCGCGCGTTCAGGCGCGTGAAGCTCGGGCGGCGGTAGAAGAAAATAAAAAGGCACAGCTTGAGCGTGATAAACAGCTTAGCGAGCAGCAAAAACAAGCGGCACTGGCGAAAGAATATAAAGCTCAGGTGAAGCAACTTATTGAAATGAACCGGATCACCATTGCCAATGGCGATATCGGTTTTAACTTTACCGATGGCAATCTGATTAAGAAGATTTTTGTCGATAAGCTCACACAAACGCAGTTGATTAATGGTCGTCTGGCGATTGCACGTTTGCAGATCGATAACAATAGCGAAGGTGAATACGCCATTATTCCCGCCAGCGTTGCCGATAAAATTGCTCAGCGTGATGCCAGCAGTATTGTGTTGCACAGCGCGCTCAGCGCCGAAGAGCAGGATGAAGACGATCCGTATGCCGACTTCAAAGTGCCTGATGATTTGATGTGGTAAACATAGATAAGTCGTGCGCAGATGCCTGATGCGACGCTGACGCGTCTTATCATACCTACGGCTCATGGGCGAAATGTAGGCCGGATAAGGCGTTCACGCCGCATCCGGCAGTTGTGCGCAGATGCCTGATGCGACGCTATGCGCGTCTTATCATGCCTACGGTTTATGGGCGAAATGTAGGCGGATAAGGCGTTCACGCCGCATCCGGCTGGCGTGCGCGGATGCTCAACGCATATTCAGTTTATTGGCGTGGTAGGCAATATGCTCGCCAATAAAACTGGAGACAAAATAATAGCTGTGATCATAACCCTCGTGATAACGGATTAACGTTTTGATATTCATCTCCTGGCAGATCTTTTCAAAATTTGGAGTCCGCAGCTGTTCTGCGTAAAAATCATCACTCAACCCCTGATCAACCATGATTTCCGCAATGCGTTGACCTTGTGAAATAAGGCTCACCGGATCGTAATCCAACCAGGTTTCTTTATTTTCACCAAGATACGCGGCAAAGGCTTGTTGTCCCCACGGTACTTGCGATGGGGAGACAATGGGCGAAAATGCCGAGACGCTGACATATTCATCTGGGTTACGTAACGCCAGCACCAGTGCGCCCAGACCGCCCATTGAATGACCCGCGATTGACTTTCTTTCCGTTGCCGGAAAATGTTGCATCACTAAATCCGGCAGCTCGCTGCGGATATAGTCATACATTTTGTAATGTTCACTCCACGGCGCTTGCGTCGCGTTCAGATAAAAACCGGCACCTTGTCCGAGATCGTAACGGTCAGCATCGGCGACATGACTGCCTCGCGGACTGGTGTCTGGCGCAACAACAATAATGTTGTGCTCAGCCGCGTAACGCTGCATCCCCGATTTAGTAATGAAATTCTGCTCGTTACAGGTCAGGCCCGAAAGCCAGTACAGCACTGGCAATTTTTCACTTGCGGCTTTAGGTGGGAGATAGACCCCGACATTCATTTCACAATTAAGTGATTGGGAATAATGCCGATATACATTCTGCCAGCCGCCAAAGCTAGCATGTTTTTCAATGAGTTCCATCAGCCATTATCTCATGGTTAATTCCCCGGACAGCTGCCCGGGGACGGTATTACGAACCTCGTCTGAACTGGACGAGGCAAAATCAGCGGGAAATTAGTAACGAATTACGGTTCGAATGGATTTGCCTTCATGCATCAGATCAAAGGCGTCATTAATTTCATCCAGGCTCATGGTATGCGTTACAAACGGTTCCAGATCGATATCGCCTTTCATCGCATCTTCAACCATACCCGGTAACTGGGAACGACCTTTCACGCCGCCAAACGCGGAACCTTTCCATACGCGACCGGTGACCAACTGGAATGGACGGGTGGAGATTTCCTGACCGGAACCCGCGACCCCGATGATCACCGACTGACCCCAGCCGCGGTGAGCACTTTCCAGCGCCGCACGCATCACGTTGACGTTACCGATGCACTCAAAGGTATGGTCGATACCCCATTTGTTGATATCCAGCAGGACATCTTTAATCGGTTTGTCGTAGTCATTCGGGTTAATGCAGTCGGTAGCACCGAAACGACGCGCCAGATCGAATTTCTTCGGGTTAGTGTCGATAGCGATAATCCGTCCCGCCTTCGCCTGACGAGCCCCCTGAACTACTGCCAGACCAATCGCGCCAAGACCAAACACGGCAACAGAATCACCTGGCTGGACATTAGCAGTGTTATGCACCGCGCCAATGCCAGTGGTCACGCCACAGCCCAGCAGGCAGACGTGTTCATGGTTTGCTTCTGGATTAATTTTGGCCAGAGACACTTCCGCAACCACGGTGTATTCGCTGAATGTAGAGCATCCCATGTAGTGATAAAGCGGCTGCCCGTTGTAAGAAAAACGGGTGGTGCCGTCTGGCATCAGGCCTTTACCCTGGGTTTCGCGAACCGCAACGCAGAGGTTGGTTTTGCCGGAACGACAGAACTCACACTCGCCGCACTCTGCGGTATAAAGCGGGATCACATGGTCGCCAGGTTTGACGCTGGTTACGCCTTCACCGACTTCAACCACAACGCCGGCCCCTTCGTGACCGAGAACTACCGGGAATACACCTTCCGGGTCATCGCCGGAGAGGGTAAATGCGTCGGTATGGCAAACGCCGGTATGGGTGACTTTAATCAGCACTTCACCTTTTTTCGGTGGTGCAACGTCAATTTCAACGATTTCCAGCGGTTTACCGGGAGCAAATGCAACGGCAGCACGTGATTTCATCTCTCGCTCTTCCTCAATATGGTAATAGATTCAGCTATTTAAGATAGGCACGAACCAGTTCAATAGTGTCGTCAACGGATTGGCTGACTTCGCGGCTGTAGCAGTCATTTCGGTCAAACGTTTCCCGGATATGGCTTTCAAGCACTTCTGCCATCAGCCCGTTAGCCGCGCCCCGAACGGCAGCGATCTGTTGGAGTATGGCACGGCATTCGGCATCACCCTCCAGCGACCGTTCCAGAGCATCAATTTGCCCCCGAATACGACGAACTCGAGTAAGGACCTTTTTCTTCTCTTCCGGAGTACTGGGCATTTCGCACCTCATCATCTGCACGCAATATACTATAGGGGGGTATGCTATATGTCAATGCATACCCCCCTATAGTATATAACACCGGAGAATAATTGTTGTCCGACGTCTAAACAGGTGAACGGTCCCTCAAGACAGGTTGGGACCGTTTATGTGCTATTTTTATGCCGCATCCGCTAAAACAAACATCCCGTAAGGATGGATTTCGAGGTAATAGTGCTCACCAATATCGGGCTGTAAACGGGTGGCGTTGACTTGCAATAAAATCTCCTGACCATGCCATTCTACGGTCACTTCGTACTGCGGCCCCATGTAGGCGACATGGCGAATAACACAACGCTGACTTTCTTCGCCGTGATTGCTTAAGGTGATGGCTTCCGGGCGAACGCCGACGGTGCCGCTACCTTGCGCCGGGAAATGCGCCGCGCGCGGCAGGCGATAACCGTAGATATCGACATACTCTTCGCTAAAGTTCGCCGGGAACAGGTTGGCGTCGCCCATAAAACTTGCCATAAAGCGGGAGGCGGGCTGACGATAGAGATCCTGCGGTGAACCAATCTGCATGATGTGACCTTTATTCATCACCAACACGGTGTCGGACACCGCGAAAGCTTCACTTTGATCGTGAGTCACATAGAGCGAAGTGATGTTAAATTGCTTTTGCAGCTCGCGGATTTTATCGCGCATGCTGCGACGCAGGTTGGCATCGAGGTTACTTAACGGCTCATCAAACAGCAGCACTTTAGGCTTAAGGATCAACGCACGGGCCAGAGCCACACGCTGTTGCTGACCACCGGAAATCTGGTCGACATAGCGGTCTTCGAATCCTTCCAGATCCACCATTGCTAGCGCATCTTTCACCCGCTGCTTCACTTCACTACGCGACACGCCAAGCATTTTCAGCCCATAGCCAACGTTTTCGCCCAGCGACATATGTGGGAACAGAGCGTATGACTGAAACACCATGCAGATATCGCGCTGTTGAATGGAACGATGCGTGACATCTTCGCCATCAATAAAAATTTGCCCTTCGCTCGGTTTTTCCAGCCCGGCAACCAGACGCAAAATGGTGGTTTTGCCACAGCCGGAAGGACCGAGCAGCGTCACCATTTGCCCTTGTGGGATGGTGAGATTGATATTGTCGATAACCGTATTACTGCCGAATCGTTTAGTGACGTTGCGCAGTTCCACAAAATTTTTCTGACTCATAGTGCGCTCCATTACGCCTGGTTTTTGGCTTTAGAACGGGAAATACGTGCTTCTCCGATCAGCCAGTCAAAGAGGAAAATAATCGCCAGCATCACCACGATCAGAATCGAACCATAGGCGATGGCTACGCCATATTCGCCGTCTTCAACGCGGTTAAGAATGTAGGCGGTTGCCACGCGGGTGTCCGGCGTGACGAGAAAGACGATGGCGCTGACCGTCGTGATGGCCCGCACAAAGCTGTAGATCAGGGCCGAGAGAATGGCCGGGCGCAGCAGCGGCAATAAAATGTGGGTTATGGTTCGCAGGGAACCCGCACGCAGGCTGAGTGAGGCTTCATCCAGCGATTTGTCGATCTGCCCCAGACCTGCAATCCCGGCACGAATACCCACCGGAACGTTACGCATCACCATCGAGATAATCACAATTGCCGCCGTTCCGGTGAGATAAACCGGAGCGCTGTTAAAGGCGAGAATATACGAGACGCCCGCCACCGTACCCGGTACGGCAAAGCACAGCATGGTGGTGAACTCGATGGTCTTTTTGCCTTTGAATTGTTGACGCACCACCACCCAGGCGATGAGCAGACCAAAGATAGCGGTAATGGGGGCGGCAATCCCGGCGTAGAGCAGGGTATCCAACAGTGAAGGCCACGCGCCGTCGCTCATCCCCTGACCAAATAACTTGATAAAGTTATCCAGCGTCAAGGTGTAGTCAACGCCCCAGTTCACCGTGAAGCTGCCGTAGAAAATGCTGCCATAGAGCAGGGCGTTAAAGGCAATCCATATCGCAAGTATGGCGACCACGCTCCACACCAGGGTGACCGGTAGTGGCTGGACATCGCCGCGGTAGGACTTTCCGGAAACCGTGACGTAAGAGCGTTTACCAATCCACATATACTGGACGCAGAACACCAGTAGCGAGAACAGCAGCAGGAAAGCGCCAAGGGTGCTGGCGGCCTGATAATCCAGCTGCGAGCCGGTAATGTAGAAGTAAATTTGCGTCGCCAGTACGTCGAAGTTGCCGCCAAGCACCAGCGGGTTACTGAAGTCAGCCAGTGACTGTACCACGACGATTAAAAAGGCATTGGCAAGCGCGGGCTTTAACAACGGCACAAACACACCGTTAAAGGTTTGCCAGCGGCTGGCGCGCAGGGTGTAGGAGGCTTCTTCCAGCGAGGGATGAATGGTTTTAATGGCCCCATCGAGGATCATAAAAGCCATTGGCGTAAATGCCAGGACCTGTGCCAGCCAGATCCCGGTAAAACCATACAGCCAGTTGGTGTTGGTCAGCCCAAACCACTCCACCATAAATTCCGTTATGTAGCCGGAGCGCCCCATCATGAGCGTAACGCCTAAGCCGACCACAAACGGTGGCGTGACAATTGGCAGAATGGAAAAGATGCGGCCGATTACGGCGCTGCGTTTAGCGATGCGCGTGGTATATATCGCCAGCACCAGACCGAAGAAAGTACAGCCAATACCCACCGCTATCGATAAGACGATAGAGTTGACGATCACCTGAATGATATGGGCCTGCGAGAGCACATTCATAAACGCCAGTGGGGCGAACTCTCCCGCGTCGTTGGTGAACATCGGGATAAAAATGGCGATGCTCGGCCAGACGATAAAAATGCCAATCAGCGCCACAATCGCAATCAGCGAGCCGATCACAAAGCGGTCGCCACCCAGCCATTCGAGGCGGGTTAAGGCCAGCGTCATTATCGCGCTTAATTCGATAAACAGCACGATGGCGGCGTAGCCTAGACCGCGGCCAACGATGGTGGCACTGATGACCATAAACGCTAAACAAAGCAATGCCCAGCCGGCATCAAAATAATGACGGCTGCGCTGCTCGCGTTTGGCCTCATTAAACGGGCGAACCAGCAGCAAACTCGGGAGTAAATACCACAGCCAGCTGATATTAAAATGCGACCAGCTGTACGCCTCGAGGATCTCATCACTCGTGGACTCCAGCAGACCATAATCGAGGCTCCAGCTCGGCAACAGGATAAATGCCAGCCAGCCCAGCAAAACCCAAAGGAAAATCGCATCCCGCTTTTTCGCGGGATGGAGTGCAAGTATCTGTGACATAGCAGTTCCGGTATGGTTGGCCGGGGCAGGCGTCTGTGCTGCACCCGGCAAGTGCACGCAATGCGGGTTTATTTACCCATCTTCACTTCGCTGACCCATTTATTAATTAATGCCTTACGAACATCAGTTGAACCGTATTTATCCATGTCGTAGTTGATTAATTTCAGGTCGTCGAGCTTCAGCGAGTTTGGCGACGTTTCGGCGGTGGTATTGGTCAGGATCTGATAAGACTTCCCTTTCTTCCACGCCAGTTCCTGAGCTTCTTTTGATAATACCCAGTCCACGAACAGTTTGGCGTTGTCGAGGTTGCGCGCACCTTTCAGAATGCTGACGCCGCCTATTTCGTAGCCCGTACCTTCACACGGGGAAATCAACTCCAGTGGTGCGCCCTGTTCTTTTTCCAGCGAGTAGTCATGCAGGAAACCAATACCAATCGCCGTTTCGCCGCGGGCGGCGTTACGTGCCGGGGCAATGCCTGATTTGGTGTACTGGGAGACGTTGGTGTTAAGTTGTTTTAGATAATCAAAGGCCTGATCTTCCCCCCACAGCTGCGCAAAGGTAGCCAGCGCGGTGTAGGCGGTACCGGAACTTTGTGGATCGGCAATCTGAATTTCGCCTTTATATTCAGGTTTGGTGAGATCTTTCCAGCACTTCGGCACAGGCAGGTTTTTCTCTTTCAGACGCTCTGTGTTGACGCCAAACCCGAGGATCCCCACATAAACGGCGGAGGAAAGGTTTCCTTTCACTTTTGCCGGATCGCGGAATTTTTCCATGATCTGTTCAAGGTTAGGCGATTTATATGCCTGTAACAGGCCCATCTCGCCGGCCTGCGACTGCGGGTCTAAGGTGCCGCCGTACCAGACGTCAGCCTGTGGGTTTTTCTTTTCAGCATCGACTTTTGCCAGGGTGCTACCGGAGCCGTTGCGGATAAACGAGGTTTTCACATCATATTTCTCGCCAAACGCTTTGGTTTCGGTCTCACACATTTCATTAGTGGCGCTGCAATAGACCACCAGTCGACCTTTCGCTTGTGCGGCACCCGTTAAGGTTGCCAGCGCAACGGCAGAAGCAATCAGAGTAGAGGTAAGGGGCATTTTCATTGTTTTATCCTTCGAGCGTGAGTGGTGGTGATGCCCGCCATCAGTAACGGCATCAGCAGTAAACCCATAAGTACTGCGGCGACCGAGAGTAAACTGAACATTCCTGACCAGCCGTAGCGTTCGATGACCAGCGACAACGGCCAGCCTGCCAGCGCCGCACCGAGATAGGCGAACAGGCCGAGAAATCCGGTGATTGAACCCGCCGCAGCTTTGTGTCCACATTCCACTGCCGCAAGTCCAATCAGCATTTGCGGGCCAAAGACAAAAAAGCCCACAGTAAAAAAGCACACAGCCAGAAGGGCATAGTGATGAACCGGTGCCAGCCAGAGTGCAGCGACCGACACCATCAACCCCAGGGTAAACAGCAAAATCATGGGGGCTCGCTGCCCGCTAAACAGCAAATCCGAACCCCATCCGGCAAATAACGCGCCGAGTAAGCCGCCCACTTCAAACAGCATTACCGTGGCGTTGGCGCTGAGTAGGTTGACGCCGTGGCTTTCCGTCAGCCAGATATTGCCCCAGTCGTTTAGCGCAATCCGGATCACATAAACCAGTACATAAGAGACACCCAGCAGCCAGATCATCGGATTTTGCAGCATTGTGGTGCGCAACATTTGCCACAGCCCCATCGGCGGACTTTGTTGTTCCTGACGTAATTCCAGCGGATCGTGACGCCACTGACCCACCGTCGGTAATCCCTCTTCCTGGGGTGTGCCTTTAAGCTGTAGCGTTAACCAGATCCCTAATGCCATGCTGATAATCCCCGGTGTCAGCATCGCGGCCTGCCAGCCCCACCAGTGGGCGGCAAAGGCGCTAATCAGCGGAATAATCGCTCCGCCAATGTTGATCGACATATTCCAGCAGCCCCACCAGAAACCACGTTCATTACGGGAGTACCAATGGGTCAGTAAGCGGGCACACGGTGGCCACCCCCAGCCTTGAAAAAATCCGTTCAGTGTCCAGACCACAAGCAGAAGCGTAAGTGATTCGCCAAAGGCAAACACCATGTTCAATAGCCCAGTGGCGAACAAGCCGACGCCCATAAAACCGCGTTGTCCGTGGCTGTCATGCCACAGTCCGGCGGTAAATTTCGACAATCCGTAGCTGAGATAAAACAGCGAACCCAGCAGGCCAATGTCGCCTTTATCCAGTCCGAGGTCGGTTTGCAGCGCCGGAAGGACGTAATTCACGCTTTTTCGCGTCAGATAAAATGCGGCGTAGCCAATAATCATGCACATCAGCAATCGCGGACGTAATGTCCGGTAGCATTGATTAATCTCTCTCGCTGAACGCGCGTGCATGGTCGTCTCCATGTTGCTGACTATATGAAAATGAAAGTGAAAGAGGATGAGAGAAAATCCGGGATGCCTAAGACTTTTTCCTGGTTATCCGGCGATTTGTTGCAAAAATGTGGGCAGGTTAACAATTACTCGCGTACCGTTATGTTTTTCGAGCGTTAAGTCGCCGCCCAGGGCACTGACGCGTTCACGCATCCCCTGAATGCCAAATCCGGTCATTTTCCCGCTGGCGATTCCTATACCGTTGTCGCTGACCTCCAGGTGCAATATCTCTCCCTGCTGGCGCAGAATAATCGTCACTTCGCTGGCTTCGGCGTGTTTACAGACGTTATTGAGTAACTCCTGCAATAACCGATACAGTGTAAAGCGAACCGTTTCGTTTTCTGGCGTGGTGGTTAGTTGATAGGTAAACTGGCAATGAATGCCGCGTTCACTAAAGGCAAATTCATTAATCAGATGAAGTAATGCTTCGCGGAATGTCAGTTCATCAAGCGCGGGTGGCCGCAACTGGCGCAGCAACTGGCGGGTGGAGAGATGAATGCGGCGGGCGAGTTCGTTGATTTGGCTAGCTGCGGAATGAACTTGCGTCGGATCGCGTGCCCGCGTCACCAGTTGCGACTGGATCTGAATGGCGGTAATGTTCTGACCTATTTCGTCGTGCAGCTCGCGAGCCAGGCTTTTACGCGTGTCTTCCTCGGTGTGGATCAGCTTTTCAGCCAATGCCCGCCGTGCTGCCAGTTCTGCCTCCAGTCGCTGACGGTAATGATGCAGGTTTAGCGCCAGATGTTGCTGGCGACTGATGGCAATGCCCAGGCCAATTCCCAGCAATGCCTGGGTTGCGAGAAAAATCTCCAGTTCCACCAGGTTACTAAAGCCCACGCCAATCTGGCGGGCAATAGTGATCATCATGCTGCCCAAAAGCCCCGAGAGTACGCCACCTTGCCAGCCAAATTTCCAGGCCATGACCACATTGGGTAGAAATACCACGATCAGCAGCAGGCGTTCGATTTCAGGCGACAACACCATCTGGGTGCCGATACCAATAATAAAAAATAGGCTACACCAGATGATTAAAGAGGTTCGCAAGGGGGGATTATGCGTATCGAGTCTCAGAAGCTGATAGCGATGCTGCTGGCGCAGAAACTCAAAGATGAGATAGACAAACGGCGTCAACAATACGCCGCCGGTAAATGAGGTCAGACCGGGCAGCATTATTGGGCCTGACATAAAAGGGGTTAGCATGGCTGTATTCAGCAATGAAGCTGCTGTTACTGAGGCTAACAGCAACGTCAGACGCTGCCAGTAAAGTGGAAAACGGTGCCAGACGTTTTGTGCAAGGATGGCAGGAAGCAGGCTAATAACCGGCGTTGCCAGCATGAGATAGCCGTTCAACAGTTGCTCGCTGTGCAGCCAGAACATCATCAGCAAAGGGGGGAGCACCAACGCAGGCCAGTAACGGCGAGAGAGCAAAATAAGAAGAGCGAGGTAAACTCCGTGCGGCAGAAATAACACTGCCTGTTGACCGTTATTGGTCAGATAAAAGCTGAGCGTCCACAACATCAGCCAGCCGCTTCCCCAGGCCAGCACAATAAACAGCGAAATCACCCAATGACGAAGGTTACGCGACATTAATGCCCCGCCAGCAGATGGTGGTCGAGCGCAAAATGTACCAGTTCAATGGTGCTATGGCAGTTCAGTTTTCCCAGCACATTGGCGCGATGCACATGTACCGTTTTATGACTGAGTTCGAGTTTAAAGGCGATCTCTTTAACGCTGTCTCCTTTGACCAGTAAATCAAACACTTCACGTTCTCGTGGGGTGAGAATTTCCAGCGCCTGGGCAGGTTGCCCGCCGCCGCGTAAAGCCCGAATTGCATCGGCACAGAGATAATGCCCGCCCAGCCCGACCGAGCGCACCGCCTGTACTAACTCTTCCGGCCCACAGCGTTTGGTCAAATAGCCGCTGGCACCGGCATCCAGCGCGCTTTGCACAAAGGTTGGCGCGTCATAAATGCTAAGAATAATGGCGCGAAATTGCGGTTTTTGTGCACGCAGGCGCTTAAGCAAACTGAGGCCGTTTTCGTCCGGCATGGCAATATCAATGACGGCAACATTGACGTCATCACGGATTAATGCCGACCATGCCTGTGCGGCACTACTGTACTGACCAATGACCTCCAGATCGTCTTCCAGAGAGAGTAATTGTGCGAAGCCAGAGCGCACCACCACATGGTCATCCACCAGCACTACCCGAATCATACTTTTCTTCTCTTATTATCTAATTCTCCTATCATGCATCACGGCGCGGCGCTGGCAATCTACCAGCGACAGATATGGAATGGATGTAACAAAATGGCAATAATTTGCCGGAGCGCGAACATCTTATCTGGCTTGTGAACCGGTGGGCTACGTTCGCCAAAACCGCAAAATGCGCAAACTCGCTAACCATTGCCGATTTTTTTCTAAAAACGCTTTGTTCTTAACAAGACGTTTTAATTCCTTTATCAAACTGACCCGCAACGAAATACTGCTCCCATAACAAGACAGGGGAGCAGACAATCATGGCAATTTCATCGCGTAACACACTTCTTGCCGCACTGGCATTCATCGCTTTTCAGGCACAGGCGGTGAACGTCACCGTGGCCTATCAAACCTCCGCTGAACCGGCGAAAGTGGCTCAGGCTGATAACACCTTTGCTAAAGAGAGCGGGGCGACGGTGGACTGGCGCAAGTTTGACAGCGGAGCCAGCATCGTGCGAGCACTGGCTTCTGGCGACGTGCAAATCGGCAACCTCGGTTCCAGCCCATTAGCGGTTGCAGCCAGCCAACAGGTGCCGATTGAAGTCTTCTTGCTGGCGTCAAAACTGGGTAACTCCGAAGCGCTGGTGGTGAAGAAAACCATCAGCAAACCCGAAGATCTCATTGGTAAACGCATCGCCGTACCGTTTATCTCCACCACCCACTACAGCCTGCTGGCGGCGCTGAAACACTGGGGTATTAAACCTGGGCAAGTTGAGATTGTGAACCTGCAGCCGCCCGCGATTATCGCCGCATGGCAGCGGGGAGATATTGATGGTGCTTATGTCTGGGCACCGGCGGTTAACGCCCTGGAAAAAGATGGCAAGGTGCTGACCGATTCTGAACAGGTCGGGCAGTGGGGCGCGCCGACACTGGACGTCTGGGTCGTGCGCAAAGATTTTGCCGAGAAACATCCTGAAGTCGTGAAAGCGTTCGCTAAAAGCGCCATCGATGCTCAGCAACCGTACATTGCTAACCCAGACGCGTGGCTGAAACAGCCGGAAAACATCAGCAAGCTGGCGCGTTTAAGCGGCGTGCCGGAAGGTGACGTTCCGGGGCTGGTGAAGGGGAATACCTATCTGACGCCGCAGCAACAAACGGCAGAACTGACCGGACCGGTGAATAAAGCGATCATCGATACCGCGCAGTTTTTGAAAGATCAGGGCAAAGTCCCTGCCGTGGCGAATGATTACAGCCAGTACGTGACCTCGCGCTTCGTGCAATAAAAGGAGGCGCAGATGCTGCAAATCTCTCATCTTTACGCCGATTATGGCGGCAAACCGGCGTTGGAAGATATCAACCTGACGCTGGAAAGCGGCGAGCTTCTGGTGGTTCTGGGACCGTCTGGCTGCGGCAAAACCACCTTGCTGAATCTGATTGCCGGTTTTGTGCCTTATCAGCATGGCAGCATTCAACTGGCGGGTAAGTGCATTGAGGGACCGGGCGCAGAGCGGGGCGTGGTTTTTCAGAATGAAGGGCTGTTGCCGTGGCGTAATGTGGTAGACAACGTGGCATTCGGCCTGCAACTGGCAGGTGTAGAGAAAGTACAGCGCCTGGAAATCGCGCACCAGATGCTGAAAAAAGTGGGGCTGGAAGGCGCAGAAAAACGCTATATCTGGCAGCTTTCCGGCGGTCAACGTCAGCGGGTAGGGATTGCCCGCGCGCTGGCGGCAAATCCCCAGCTGTTATTACTCGACGAACCGTTTGGCGCGCTGGACGCCTTCACCCGCGACCAGATGCAAACCCTGCTGCTGAAACTCTGGCAGGAGACGGGCAAGCAGGTGTTGTTGATTACCCACGATATAGAAGAAGCAGTGTTTATGGCAACCGAACTGGTTTTGCTTTCACCCGGCCCAGGCCGCGTGCTGGAGCGGCTGCCGCTCAACTTCGCCCGCCGCTTTGTTGCCGGGGAACCGAGCCGCAGCATCAAGTCCGATCCACAATTCATCGCCATGCGCGAATATGTTTTAAGCCGCGTATTTGAGCAACGGGAGGCGTTCTCATGAGTGTGCTCATTAATGAAAAACTGCATTCGCATCGGCTGAAATGGCGCTGGCCGCTCTCGCGTCAGGTGACCTTAAGCATTGGCACGTTAGCGGTTTTACTCACGGTATGGTGGGCAGTCGCGGCGCTGCAACTGATTAGCCCACTGTTTTTGCCGCCACCGCAACAGGTACTGGCAAAACTGCTCACCATTGCCGGGCCGCAGGGATTTATGGATGCCACGCTGTGGCAGCATCTGGCAGCCAGCCTGACGCGCATTTTGCTGGCGCTACTCGCGGCGGTGTTGATCGGTATTCCGGTCGGGATCGCCATGGGGCTAAGCCCGACGGTGCGCGGCATTCTGGATCCGATAATCGAGCTTTATCGTCCGGTGCCGCCGCTGGCTTATTTGCCGCTGATGGTGATCTGGTTTGGTATTGGTGAAACCTCGAAGATCTTACTGATCTATTTAGCGATTTTTGCACCTGTGGCGATGTCGGCGCTGGCGGGGGTGAAAAGCGCGCAGCAGGTTCGCATTCGTGCCGCTCAGTCGCTGGGGGCCAGCCGCACACAGGTACTGTGGTTTGTTATTTTGCCCGGTGCGCTGCCGGAAATTCTCACTGGATTACGCATTGGTCTGGGTGTGGGCTGGTCTACCCTGGTGGCGGCGGAGTTGATTGCCGCGACGCGCGGTTTGGGTTTTATGGTCCAGTCAGCGGGTGAATTTCTCGCGACTGACGTGGTGCTGGCGGGGATCGCGGTGATTGCGATTATCGCCTTTCTTTTAGAACTGGGTCTGCGCGCGTTACAGCGCCGCCTGACGCCCTGGCATGGAGAAGTACAATGAGTGAACGTCTGAGCATTACCCCGCTGGGGCCGTATATCGGTGCACAAATTTCGGGTGCCGACCTGACGCGTCCGTTAAGCGATAATCAGTTTGAACAGCTTTACCATGCGGTACTGCGCCATCAGGTGGTATTTGTGCGTGAACAAGCCATTACACCGCAGCAGCAACGCGCGCTGGCCCAGCGTTTTGGCGAACTGCATATTCATCCTGTTTACCCTCATGCCGAAGGGGTTGAGGAGATCATCGTACTGGATACTCATAACGATAATCCGCCGGATAACGATAACTGGCACACCGATGTGACATTTATTGAAACGCCACCCGCAGGGGCGATTCTGGCGGCGAAAGAGTTACCCTCGACTGGCGGCGATACGCTCTGGACCAGCGGCATTGCGGCCTATGAGGCGCTCTCTATTCCCTTCCGCCAGCTGTTGAGCGGGCTGCGTGCGGAGCATGATTTCCGTAAATCGTTCCCGGAATACAAGTACCGCAAAACCGAGGATGAGCATCAACGCTGGCGCGAGGCGGTCGCGAAAAATCCACCGTTGCTCCATCCGGTTGTGCGAACGCATCCGGTGACCGGTAAACAGGCGCTGTTTGTGAACGAAGGTTTTACCACACGAATTGTTGATGTCAGCGATAAAGAGAGCGAAGCCTTGTTAGGTTTTTTGTTTGCCCATATCACTAAACCGGAGTTTCAGGTGCGCTGGCGCTGGCAACCGAATGATATTGCGATTTGGGATAACCGCGTGACTCAGCACTATGCCAATGCGGATTACCTGCCACAGCGGCGGATTATGCATCGGGCGACGATTCTTGGGGATATTCCGTTTTATCGGGCGGGGTGAGGGGGAAATGCCGGGTTGGATAACCCGGCATAATGATCATTAACGCAGAATCTTCTTCTCAGCCAAATCCAGCGCAAAGTAGCTGAAAATCAGATCCGCACCCGCACGCTTAATCGAACCTAAACTTTCGAGCACCACTTTCTCTTCATCTATAGCACCCGCCAGCGCGGCGAACTTAATCATCGCGTACTCACCGCTCACCTGATACGCACCAATCGGCAATTCAGTACGCTCACGCAGCTCACGCACGATGTCGAGGTACGCTCCGGCTGGTTTAACCATCAGGCAGTCTGCGCCCTGGGCTTCATCCAGCAGTGACTCACGAATCGCCTCGCGACGGTTCATTGGGTTCATCTGATAACTTTTGCGATCGCCTTTTAATGCACTTCCCGCCGCTTCACGGAACGGACCATAAAAGGAAGAGGCGAACTTGGTCGAATACGACATAATCGCCGTATCTTTAAAGCCCGCAGCGTCCAGCGCCTGGCGAATCGCCTGTACCTGACCATCCATCGCGGCAGAAGGGGCGATGAAGTCTGCGCCTGCAGCAGCTGCAACCACGGCTTGCTTGCCTAAATTTTCCAGAGTCGCGTCGTTGTCGACGCCATGCTCGCACAGAACACCGCAGTGACCGTGAGATGTGTATTCACAGAAGCAGGTGTCTGACATGACGATCATTTCTGGCACGGTCTGCTTGCAGATGCGCGACATACGCGCCACCAGTCCATCTTCCCGCCAGGCATCGCTGCCGGTTTCATCGGTATGGTGAGAGATGCCGAAAGTCATCACGGAACGAATACCGGCGTTGGCGATGCGTTCAATTTCGCGTGCCAGATGTTTCTCTGGAATGCGCATCACGCCTGGCATGGCTTCAACGGCTTTGTAGTCGTCAATTTCTTCTTCAACAAAGATCGGCAACACCAGGTCGTTAAGGCTAAGTGTTGTCTCTTCAAACATAGCGCGCAGCGCAGGAGATTTGCGCAGGCGACGAGGGCGTTGGATTAGGTCTGTCATGGTCTGCCTGATGTTTGTGGAATTAAGGTGCACAGTATACCTGAAGCGGGGCAGGAGTGTTTTACGAAAGTTGTCGTGATGTTGATAAGAAGAGAATGAATGAGAGGTCAGGACATCTTTGTAATAGAAATAGCAATAAATTTATATTCATTGAAAATATTTTTAATTTTTATTTATAGCTATAGATTATTGTTTTTGGGGATTTGGTGACGTTTTCAAAAAGTGAATAACGTAAAGTTCATTGCTTATTGATACATTATTTGTCTGGTTTGGTTGTTTTATATTTTTATGGTCTATGTTTTAAAATTGGTGCTTTCATTAACCTATTGAAATAATGTATTTTTGTTATTTATTTCTTTATGTGTGTTCACGTGCTTTATATATGTCCGCAATCGGACTTAGGGGAAAGAATAATTGAACCATTCCTCTATAACGCCGCATAATCGTAAACGCGAAACATAATATGTTTTCTATGCATTGATAATTGATGGATCAACTTATTACGTCCCTGAGGAGGGATGACAAATGCACTCCTGGAAAAAGAAACTTGTAGTATCACAATTAGCATTGGCTTGCACTCTGGCTATCACCTCTCAGGCTAATGCAGCGACCAACGATATTTCTGGTCAAACTTACAATACTTTCCATCACTACAACGACGCCACCTATGCTGATGACGTTTACTATGATGGTTATGTAGGCTGGAATAACTATGCCGCTGATAGTTATTACAACGGCGATATCTATCCGGTCATTAATAACGCTACCGTTAACGGCGTGATTTCTACCTACTATCTGGACGATGGTATTTCTACTAATACCAACGCCAATAGCCTGACAATCAAAAACAGCACTATTCACGGCATGATTTATTCCGAGTGCATGACAACTGATTGTGCTGATCGTGCGGATGACTACTACCATGATCGTCTGGCGCTGACCGTTGATAATTCAACGATCGATGACAACTACGAACACTACACATATAACGGCACTTACAATAATGCCGCTGACACTCATGTTGTAAATGTATTTAACATTGGTACTGCCATCACTCTGGATCAGGAAGTTGATCTGTCCATCTCTAATAACTCTCATGTAGCTGGTATTACGCTGACTCAGGGTTATGAGTGGGAAGATATCGACGACAACACTGTCAGCACTGGTGTAAACAGCAGCGAAGTATTTAATAACACCATCACTGTTAAAGATTCTACCGTGACCTCTGGTTCATGGACTGATGAAGGTACTACTGGTTGGTTTGGTAATACTGGTAATGCTAGTGATTACAATGGTGATGGGTGGAATGCTGATGATGTTGCATTAGCTGTTATTGCACATCCATATGCTGATAACGCTATGCAAACCACTGCCACATTCGATAATTCCACACTGATGGGCGATGTATTCTTCTCAAGTAATTTTGATGAGAACTTCTTCCCACAAGGTCGTGATAGCTATCGTGATGCTGACGGTGATGTAGATACTAACGGTTGGGATGGTACTGATCGCCTGGATCTGACCCTGAACAATGGCAGCAAGTGGGTTGGTGCGGCAATGTCTGCGCATCAGGTTGATCTGGGCTCAGATATTGGGACAGATACCGATGGCGACGGTGATGTTGATAACGATACCCTTGATGGTAAGATCGATAAAAACAGCCCGCTGGATGGCATTTACGATGCTTATGCGATGGGGTCCGACGCAACTGCAACTCTGATCGACATCGCAGCTAACAGCCTGTGGCCTTCATCAACTGTTGGTGTAGAAAACAGCGACTCTGAATACAGCGAATTTGATCACATCATCGGTAACGAAGTTTACCAGAGCGGTCTGTTCAATGTGACCCTGAACACCGGTTCACAGTGGGATACCACCAAAACTTCTCTGATCGACACCCTGAGCATCAACAGTGGTTCAACTGTTAATGTTGCTGATTCAACGCTGATTTCTGACTCTATCTCTCTGACTGGTCTTTCTGCGCTGAACATCAATGAAGATGGTCATGTTGCAACTGATTCACTGACTATCGACAACAGTACCGTAACCATTTCTGATGAAGTTTCTGCTGGCTGGGCTGTAGGTGATGCTGCTCTGTATGCCAACAACATCAAAGTGACTAACGACGGTATCCTGGATGTAGGTAACACTGCTGCGAATGCTCTGCAGGTTGATACTCTGAACCTGACCAGCACTACTGATACCAGTGGTAACATTCACGCTGGTGTGTTCAACATCGAAAGCAACCGCTTCGTACTTGATGCCGACCTGACCAACGACCGTACCAACGACACTACCAAGTCAAACTACGGTTATGGCTTAATCGCAATGAACTCTGATGGTCACCTGACCATTAACGGTAACGGCGATAACGACAACACTGCTTCTATCGAAGCTGGTCAGAACGAAGTTGATAACAACGGTGACCATGTTGCAGCGGCAACTGGTAACTACAAAGTTCGTATCGACAACGCTACTGGTGCTGGTTCTATTGCTGACTACAACGGCAACGAGCTGATCTACGTTAACGACAAAAACAGCAACGCGACCTTCTCTGCTGCCAACAAAGCTGACCTGGGTGCATACACCTATCAGGCTGAGCAGCGCGGTAACACCGTTGTTCTGCAACAGATGGAGCTGACCGACTACGCTAACATGGCGCTGAGCATCCCGTCTGCGAACACCAATATCTGGAACCTGGAACAAGACACCGTTGGTACTCGTCTGACCAACTCTCGTCATGGTCTGGCTGATAACGGCGGCGCATGGGTAAGCTACTTCGGTGGTAACTTCAACGGCGACAACGGCACCATTAACTATGATCAGGATGTAAACGGCATCATGGTCGGTGTTGATACCAAAGTTGACGGTAACAACGCTAAGTGGATCGTCGGTGCGGCTGCAGGCTTCGCTAAAGGTGATATGAATGACCGTTCTGGTCAGGTGGATCAAGACAGCCAGACTGCCTACATCTACTCTTCTGCTCACTTCGCGAACAACGTCTTTGTTGACGGTAGCTTGAGCTACTCTCACTTCAACAACGACCTGTCTGCAACCATGAGTAACGGTACTTACGTTGACGGCAGCACCAACTCCGACGCTTGGGGCTTTGGTTTGAAAGCCGGTTACGACTTCAAACTGGGTGATGCAGGTTACGTGACTCCTTACGGCAGCATTTCTGGTCTGTTCCAGTCTGGTGATGATTACCAGCTGAGCAACGACATGAAAGTTGACGGTCAGTCTTACGACAGCATGCGTTATGAACTGGGTGTAGATGCAGGTTATACCTTCACCTACAGCGAAGACCAGGCTCTGACTCCGTACTTCAAACTGGCTTACGTCTACGACGACTCTAACAACGATAACGATGTGAACGGTGATTCCATCGATAACGGTACTGAAGGGTCTGCGGTACGTGTTGGTCTGGGTACTCAGTTCAGCTTCACCAAGAACTTCAGCGCCTATACCGATGCTAACTACCTCGGTGGTGGTGACGTAGATCAAGACTGGTCCGCGAATGTGGGTGTTAAATATACCTGGTAATATTCTTCACTCCGAAGAAATAGGTAATTTAATCTAAATAATGCCCGTCAAGGATTTGACGGGCATTACTGCAAAGGACGCGCAAATGTTATCTGTAGTTAAACCTCTTCAGGAATTTGGTAAGCTCGATAAATGTTTGTCCAGATACGGCACGCGCTTCGAGTTTAATAATGAAAAGCAAGTTATATTTTCAAGTGATGTCAATAGCGAAGATACTTTCGTTATTTTAGAGGGCGTTATCTCTTTGCGTAGAGAAGAAAACGTACTTATCGGTATTACCCAGGCTCCTTATATTATGGGACTGGCTGATGGTTTAATGAAAAACGATATACCATACAAATTAATATCAGAAGGAAATTGTACGGGATATCATCTGCCAGCCAAACAAACCATTACGCTTATTGAACAAAATCAACTCTGGCGAGACGCTTTTTACTGGTTAGCCTGGCAAAATAGAATTCTGGAATTACGCGATGTGCAGCTCATTGGACATAATTCCTACGAACAAATCCGCGCCACGTTATTATCAATGATTGACTGGAATGAAGAATTGCGCTCACGTATTGGCGTGATGAATTATATCCATCAACGTACACGCATATCGCGTTCTGTCGTCGCAGAAGTTCTCGCTGCTTTACGTAAAGGCGGCTATATCGAAATGAATAAAGGCAAACTGGTTGCTATCAACCGTTTGCCTTCAGAGTATTAATCAGGACGCGGGGATGACCAACGGTTTATTCCCGCTCAGTTCGGTCACCAGGTCATTGATGCCATCGCTCATATTTTTAAAGCGCGTCAATGGCGAACGAGTAACCACCACAAACGCGCCAATATTCTTCTGCGGGATCATCGCCATATAGGTAATGAAACCGCCACCACCACCTGTCTTCTGAATAATCCCCGGACGACCCTCTTTCGGGGCCATATATACCCAGCCTAAACCAAGCGCATCCGCTTTGCCGGGGACATCCATGCCAATCACTTTCGTAAACTGCGCGCGCTGATAAATCAACGTCTGCATACGATCCGCCTGATTACTGCGCTGATAAAAATCAGATGACAAATACTGCTGCATCCAGCGCATCATATCGCCAGGCGTGGAATAGACGCCGCCACTGCCAATTGCCGCCAGCGTGTTATTGCATGGACTGGCACCGCGCTCAGCAACCATTAAACGTCGGCACTGATCCGGCGATGGAGTATAGGTCGTGTCTTTCATCCCCAACGGACGGGTAATCTGCTCTTCAAACAACTGGGTATAAGGCTTGCCAGAAGCATTCGCCAGTGCATCTGCCAGCAGGTCGAACGCAAGGTTAGAGTATGCCGCCTGACTGCCTGGCGCGGCTTTCAGCTTCGCCGTAGAAAGGTATTTCCAGCGTTGCTCGCGCGTTGGCCAGACAAACACTGGACGATGTGCCGCGCCTCCCGGCTGTTCACGTGGCAAGGCACTGGTATGGGTTGCCAGATTCACCAGGGTAATAGGCGTGCCATTGTAAGTCGGCACACGTGCGCCTGGTGGAGCATATTTACTTAGCGGATCGTTTAACTTCACGGTCCCCTTGTCGAGCAATTTCACCAGCATCTCACTAGTCATTAGCTTGGTGAGCGAAGCAATACGCACGACCGAATCCAGCTGCGGGCGAACGTTATTACCCGGGCGCGTTTCGCCATAACTGCGAAAGACGCGCTGGTTACCGTCGATAACAACCAGCGCCATCCCCGTGGCACCACTGCCATAAAAAATATGATCGGCATAACGATCGACAATATCAGAGGCGAACTCCGGTTCAGTGATCGGCTGCGCCGCATGGACGGGGGTCAATAACGCCGCACAAAGCACGGCAGAAAAAAGCAGACTACGTTTCAACGGTGGTGTCCATAGATTGAATGAAGGTAACTGAGCGTATTTATACTACTCATTGATGGATTGCAAAGGGCGAATTAGTGCAATAATAGTGTTAAAAACGTAACGGCGCGTAAACACGATCTTTTTCCTGCTCACCAATGCCTGCATTTGTGATCCTGCGCGTGTTAATCCGCTAATGTAAATAATCTTTGGTTTGTGAAATCCGTCGAAACAATTCTTATGGTCAGGCTGGCGAACTATGCGCCTTGCTATGGGTCACAATGGGCGGTTTCATTTGGCTGATTCTTTGTAGCGGTCATGCGGTTAATACACAGCAGTTGTTAAAACGATAAGAAGTTAGCAGGAGTGCATATGTTTAAGTCTTTTTTCCCAAAGCCGGGAATGTTTTTTCTCTCGGCCTTTGTTTGGGCATTGATTGCCGTTATCTTCTGGCAAGCCGGTGGGGGGGACTGGGTGGCGCGCATCACCGGAGCTTCCGGGCAGATCCCAATTAGCGCCGCGCGTTTCTGGTCGTTAGATTTCCTGATTTTTTACGCTTACTACATTGTTTGCGTAGGGCTTTTTGCACTGTTCTGGTTTATTTATAGCCCGCATCGTTGGCAATACTGGTCAATACTCGGTACTGCGTTGATAATCTTCGTCACCTGGTTTTTGGTGGAAGTTGGAGTTGCCGTCAACGCCTGGTATGCGCCGTTTTATGATCTGATTCAAACTGCGCTAAGTTCGCCGCATAAAGTCACTATCGAACAATTTTACCGCGAAGTGGGCGTCTTTCTGGGGATTGCGCTGATCGCGGTGGTGATCAGTGTGCTGAACAACTTCTTTGTCAGTCACTACGTGTTCCGCTGGCGTACGGCGATGAACGAATATTACATGGCGAACTGGCAACAACTGCGTCATATCGAAGGTGCCGCCCAGCGTGTGCAGGAAGACACCATGCGTTTTGCTTCAACGCTTGAGAATATGGGCGTCAGTTTTATCAACGCTATCATGACGTTGATCGCCTTCCTGCCGGTACTGGTAACGCTCTCTGCGCATGTGCCGGAGCTGCCGATTGTCGGGCATATTCCGTATGGTCTGGTGATTGCTGCTATCGTATGGTCGTTGATGGGGACCGGATTGCTGGCAGTGGTAGGGATCAAACTGCCGGGACTGGAGTTTAAAAATCAGCGTGTAGAAGCTGCCTACCGTAAAGAGTTGGTTTATGGTGAAGACGATGCATCGCGCGCGACGCCGCCTACGGTACGCGAGCTGTTTAGCGCCGTGCGGAAAAACTATTTCCGCCTCTATTTTCACTATATGTATTTCAACATCGCCCGCATTCTCTATTTGCAGGTCGATAACGTTTTCGGTTTGTTCTTGCTGTTTCCGTCGATTGTTGCCGGTACGATTACGCTCGGCCTGATGACGCAGATTACCAACGTTTTTGGTCAGGTTCGCGGTGCTTTTCAGTACCTGATTAACTCATGGACCACGCTGGTTGAGTTGATGTCTATCTACAAACGTCTGCGCAGCTTTGAACATGAGCTGGATGGTGACAAAATTCAGGAAGTAACCCATACCTTGAGTTAAAAAGGAGAAGTAATGTCGCGCGTCAATCATCTATCTTCGCTTTCGTTATTGGCGGTTCTGGTTTTAGCAGGGTGTAGTAGTCAGGCTCCGCAACCGTTGAAAAAGGGCGAAAAAGCGATAGATGTGGCGAGCGTCGTGCGGCAGAAGATGCCCGCGAGTGTGAAAGACCGCGATGCCTGGGCGAAAGATCTTGCCACCACGTTTGAAAGTCAGGGGCTGGCACCGACGCTGGAAAACGTCTGCTCGGTGCTGGCGGTGGCGCAGCAGGAGTCAAATTATCAGGCAGATCCGGCCGTTCCAGGCTTAAGCAAGATCGCCTGGCAAGAGATTGACCGTCGTGCCGAACGGATGCACATCCCAGCTTTTCTGGTTCATACCGCGCTAAAAATCAAATCGCCAAACGGCAAAAGTTATAGTGAGCGGTTAGATTCTGTGCGTACAGAAAAGCAATTAAGCGCGATTTTTGACGATTTGATCAGCATGGTGCCAATGGGGCAGACGCTGTTTGGTTCGCTTAATCCGGTACGTACCGGTGGACCGATGCAGGTCAGCATTGCGTTTGCCGAACAGCATACCAAAGGGTATCCGTGGAAAATGGACGGTACAGTCCGTCAGGAAGTCTTCAGTCGCCGCGGCGGATTGTGGTTCGGTACTTACCATTTACTGAATTATCCCGCCAGTTATAGCGCGCCGATATACCGTTTTGCCGATTTTAACGCTGGCTGGTACGCCAGCCGTAATGCCGCTTTTCAGAACGCGGTCAGTAAGGCCACTGGCATGAAGCTGGCGCTGGACGGTGATTTAATTCGTTACGACAGTAAAGAACCTGGGAAAACAGAGCTGGCAACGCGCAAACTGGCAGGCAAACTGGGGATGAGCGACAGCGAAATTCGCCGTCAGTTAGAGAAAGGGGACAGCTTCTCTTTTGAGGAGACGGCGCTGTACAAGAAAGTTTATCAACTTGCCGAAGCGAAAACGGGTAGATCACTACCCCGCGAAATGTTGCCCGGCATCCAACTGGAAAGCCCGAAAATTACCCGCAATCTGACTACGGCCTGGTTTGCGAAGCGCGTAGACGAACGGCGGGCGCGTTGTATGAAACAGTAAGCAAAAGGGAACGCCAGGCCAGATAAGGCATTTTAGGCCGCATCTGACAACCTACTCTTACTGGCGGCGATGTCGCCAGTGCAGCCATAGCGCCACCACTGCAAAAATGAAGCAGCCAATTAAAAATGGGATCAGCCCGAAAATGGTACCGACACCTAAACCAATTTCCACCCGTGGGCGGCCTGTTTCCTGAGCCTGCATTAAACGCTCATAGACGCCGGGCGCATGCACTAACAGGTTCAGCAATTGCGCCCCAGCCCAAAAGCAAAACAGCACAAACAACGCATAGGCAATGTTGCCAGGCGTAGAAGAGGCATTGCGATATTTTCCGCTAAACAGCGATTTTGACAGGGTGAAATCAGCCATAAAAACCTCCGGAAGTCATCTGCTTCTCTTCTGGTGTCATACCAGCGGCTTATGGCAAGTCTGACAGGTCATTTAGATTGTCAATATCAGAATCATGGTAAATTGATGTTGGGAATATTCCCGAAGCGGGAATATTTGTCACGAGTCACAAAACGGTAACTTTAAGTTAAATTTTTTAACGATACGGGAAATGCTGTCTACCCCACAGACGTAAGTTATCGATTATGCGAAGATGTTATTTTTCGTTAACGGAGCTGCCATGAGTCTGCCTGTAAAAATTCGCCGTGACTGGCACTACTATGCGTTCGCCATTGGCCTGATATTCATTCTTAATGGCGTGGTGGGGTTACTGGGATTTGAAGCAAAAGGTTGGCAGACCTATGCCGTTGGTCTGGTGACGTGGGTGATTAGTTTCTGGCTCACGGGGCTGATTATTCGTCGTCGCGATGAAGAAACTGAAAACGCCCAATAACAGAGGATTGGGCGTTCTGGGGGCTGACAAAGTGCTCGTTGTTTTTGCCGGATGCGGCGCGAACGCCTTATCCTGCCTACAAAATCAGTATATTGCAATTATCTTGTAGGCCTGATAAGCAAAGCGCATCAGGCAATCTTACAGTCTTAAATGCCCAATAACAGTTATTGGGCATTTAAAAATTACATCGTGGTTTTCAACGCGTTATCCGCAGCGTGACGCTCCAGCGCCAACTCGATCAGACGTGTGATCAGGTCGGTGTAACCCAAACCGCTGGCTTGCCACAGCTTCGGATACATACTGATGTTGGTGAAGCCTGGCAGTGTGTTGATCTCGTTGATTACCACTTCGTTCTCTGGGGTTAAAAACACGTCTACACGCGCCATGCCTGCGCAACCCAACGTTTGATAAGCCTGAATGGCAATTGCCCGGATCTTATCGTTAATTTCAGGCGTAATGGCTGCCGGAACCACCACTTTCGCGCCATCTTCGTCAATGTACTTGGTGTCGTAGGCGTAGAAATCGCTGGTTAGTACGATCTCGCCACAGGTACTGGCTTGCGGATTGTCGTTGCCCAGAACCGCGCATTCGATCTCACGACCTTTGATCCCTTGCTCAACGATCACTTTATGATCGAACTCGAACGCCAGATCGACGGCAATTGCGTACTCTTCTTCACTGGTTACTTTGCTGACACCAACAGAAGAGCCTTGGTTAGCGGGTTTTACAAACAGCGGTAACCCCAGTTTTGACTTCACTTCGGCAAAACTGATGTTTTGACGATTGGTGCGTGTCAGGGTAATAAATGGCGCAATGTTCAGCCCGGCATCGCGTAGCAGACGTTTGGTGACATCTTTATCCATACAGGCCGCTGACGCCAGAACATCAGAACCCACAAACGGTAAATTGGCGACCCGCAGCATTCCCTGCAAGGAACCATCTTCGCCTAGCGTACCGTGAACAATCGGGAAAATGACATCCACCGTCGGCAATGGCTGACCGTTTTGCGCGTCGATAAGCTGATGCTCATGTTTACCAGGCACCTGCGCAAGACTGGTCGCCGAAGGGCGCAACGCAATATGGGCAGGATCGTCTGCATTTAGCAGATAATTGTTGGCATCGCTGACGTGCCATTGCCCTTGTTTATCAATGCCCAGCAGCACAACGTCGAAGCGACTTTTATCAATGGCATCGACAATGTTTTTTGCCGATTGCAAAGACACTTCATGTTCCGCTGATTTACCACCAAAAACGATTCCTACCCGCAGTTTTTCCATCTTGAAAACCTATCCCGTCTAACACAAAGTGCATACATTACCACGACAAAACGGGGGATTCGCGGCCTTCTGACAGAATGTTGCAATCTTCTACTGACAAAGTGTGCAACGTACTGGTGAAGAAAGTGCGTTATCTCAAAGATGTGCGCAAGATCACAAAAATGATGAACGGGAAGCTAATTTATTCCTGGTTTAAATGGCCATGCAGTGAGTTTTTTCTCTTAATTATAAGTTAGCAAAGAGAATATATTTCATAACTTTTACTTATAATAAAGGTTGATAATTAAAAACCTATACTTTGTATGGTTACTTATTTAAATAAGAGAAACGTTTCGCTGGTAAATATGGAAAAAATATTTGCGCAAAGTATTTCATTCGTCATAAAAATACTACCTCCAGACACTATGAAGTTGTGAAGCATAATGTTAACTTCTCCATACTTTGGATAAGGAAATACAGACATGAAAAATCTCATTGCTGAGTTGTTATTTAAGCTTGCCCAAAAAGAAGAAGAGTCGAAAGAACTGTGCGCGCAGGTAGAAGCACTGGAGATTATCGTCACTGCAATGCTTCGTAATATGGCGCAAAATGACCAACAGCGGTTGATTGATCAGGTAGAGGGGGCACTTTACGAGGTAAAGCCCGATGCCAGCATTCCTGACGACGATACGGAGCTGCTGCGCGATTATGTAAAGAAGTTATTGAAGCATCCTCGTCAGTAAAAAGGTAATCTTTTCAACAGCTGTCATAAAGCTGTCACGGCTGAGACTTATAGTCGCTTTGTTTTTATTTTTTAATGTATTTGTACATGGAGAAAATAAAGTGAAACAAAGCACTATTGCACTGGCACTCTTACCGTTACTGTTTACCCCTGTGACAAAAGCCCGGACACCAGAAATGCCTATTCTGGAAAACCGGGCTGCTCAGGGCGATATTACTGCACCCGGCGGTGCTCGCCGCTTAACGGGTGATCAGAGCGCCGCTCTGCGTGATTCTCTTAGCGATAAGCCTGCAAAAAATATTATTTTGCTGATTGGCGATGGGATGGGGGATTCGGAAATTACTGCCGCACGTAATTATGCCGAAGGTGCGGGCGGCTTTTTTAAAGGTATTGATGCCTTACCGCTTACCGGGCAATACACTCACTATGCGCTGAATAAAAAAACCGGCAAACCGGACTACGTTACCGACTCGGCTGCATCAGCAACTGCCTGGTCAACCGGTGTCAAAACCTATAATGGCGCATTGGGTGTCGATATTCATGAAAAAGATCACCCAACGATTCTGGAAATGGCAAAAGCCGCAGGGCTGGCGACCGGTAACGTTTCTACCGCAGAGTTGCAGGATGCCACTCCCGCCGCGTTGGTGGCGCATGTGACTTCGCGCAAATGCTACGGTCCGAGCGCGACCAGTGAAAAATGTCCGGGTAACGCGCTGGAAAAAGGCGGAAAAGGATCGATTACAGAACAGCTGCTTAACGCCCGTGCCGATGTTACGCTTGGCGGCGGCGCAAAAACCTTTGCGGAAATGGCAACCGCTGGTGAATGGCAGGGAAAAACGCTGCGTGAACAGGCGCAGGTGCGTGGTTATCAGTTAGTGAACGATGCTGCCTCGCTGAACGCGGTGACGGAAGCGAACCAGCAAAAACCCCTGCTTGGCCTGTTTGCTGACGGCAATATGCCAGTGCGCTGGCAAGGACCGAAAGCAACGTACCACGGCAATATCGACAAGCCCGCAGTTACCTGTACGCCTAATCCGCAACGTAATGACAGCGTACCGACCCTGGCGCAGATGACTGATAAAGCCATTGAATTGTTGAGTAAAAATGAGAAAGGCTTTTTCCTGCAAGTTGAAGGTGCATCAATCGATAAACAGGATCACGCTGCGAATCCTTGTGGGCAAATTGGCGAGACGGTCGATCTCGACGAAGCCGTACAACGGGCGCTGGAATTCGCTAAAAAGGATGGCAACACGCTGGTCATAGTCACCGCTGATCACGCCCACGCCAGCCAGATTGTCGCGCCGGACACCAAAGCGCCGGGCCTCACCCAGGCGCTAAATACCAAAGATGGCGCAGTGATGGTGATGAGTTACGGGAACTCCGAAGAGGATTCACAAGAACATACCGGTAGTCAGCTGCGTATTGCGGCGTATGGCCCACATGCCGCCAATGTCGTTGGACTGACCGACCAGACCGATCTCTTCTACACCATGAAAGCCGCCCTGGGGCTGAAATAAAACCGCGCCCGGCGGTGAATTTTCGCTGTCGGGTGGTTTTTTTGCTGTTAGCAACCAGACTTAATGGCAGATCACGGGCGCAAACGCTCATGGTTAAAACATGAAGAGGGATGGTGCTATGAAAATAACATTACTGGTTACCTTGCTTTTCGGACTGGTTTTTTTAACCACCGTCGGCGCTGCCGAGAGAACCTTAACCCCGCAACAACAGCGTATGACCTCCTGTAATCAGCAGGCGACGGCGCAGGCGTTGAAAGGGGATGCTCGTAAGACCTACATGAGTGATTGCCTGAAGAACAGCAAGTCTGCGCCAGGTGAAAAAAGTTTGACGCCACAGCAGCAAAAGATGCGCGAATGTAATAATCAAGCAACGCAACAATCTCTGAAAGGTGATGATCGTAATAAGTTTATGAGCGCCTGCCTCAAGAAAGCCGCCTGATACCTGATAGTGCTAACGGGTGAGCTACGAAAATGGCTCACCCGAAATTTCATACTTCTGCCTTTAGCCCCGTCTCTATAATTTGGGAAAATTGTTTCTGAATGTTCCCAAAAATAATGAATGATGAAAACTTTTTCAAAAAAGCGGCGGCGCATGGGGAGGAACCTCCTTTAACTCCTCAAAACGAACATCAGCGGTCCGGGCTGCGCTTCGCCCGTCGCGTCAGACTACCCCGCGCGGTTGGCCTGGCTGGCATGTTCTTACCGATTGCTTCAACGCTGGTTTCGCACCCGCCGCCGGGCTGGTGGTGGCTGGTGTTGGTCGGCTGGGCGTTCGTCTGGCCGCATTTAGCCTGGCAGATTGCGAGTAGGGCTGTCGATCCGCTTAGCCGGGAAATTTATAACTTAAAAACCGATGCAGTATTAGCGGGAATGTGGGTAGGCGTAATGGGCGTAAACGTGCTGCCTTCCACCGCGATGTTGATGATTATGTGTCTGAATTTGATGGGGGCAGGCGGCCCCCGTCTGTTTGTTGCGGGTCTGGTGTTGATGGTGGTTTCGTGCCTTGTCACTCTCGAACTGACGGGTATCACCGTGTCGTTCAATAGCGCGCCGCTGGAATGGTGGCTCTCCCTTCCCATTATCGTCATTTATCCTCTGCTGTTTGGCTGGGTCAGCTACCAGACGGCAACCAAACTGGCGGAACATAAACGCCGATTGCAGGTCATGAGTACCCGTGACGGTATGACGGGCGTGTATAACCGACGTCATTGGGAAACGATGTTACGCAATGAATTTGATAACTGTCGGCGGCATAACCGCGATGCGACGTTACTGATTATCGATATCGACCATTTCAAGAGCATCAACGATACCTGGGGCCATGATGTGGGCGATGAAGCCATTGTTGCGCTTACCCGACAATTACAAATTACCCTGCGCGGTAGCGATGTGATTGGTCGGTTTGGTGGCGATGAGTTTGCGGTAATCATGTCCGGTACACCAGCTGAGAGCGCCATTACCGCCATGTTACGGGTGCATGAAGGGCTAAACACGTTACGTTTGCCGAATACGCCACAGGTAACATTACGGATTAGTGTGGGGGTTGCGCCGCTGAATCCACAAATGAGTCACTATCGGGAGTGGTTGAAATCGGCAGATTTGGCGCTCTACAAAGCAAAGAAAGCCGGACGTAACCGCACCGAAGTGGCGGCCTGACGTCCGGCGAAAGTCATCAGGATTTGCTGAGTTTTTCTGATTTTTCCATACACTTCGTCATCGCTTCGATCACTGCGGCACGGAAGCCTTTCTCTTCCAGTACGCGTACCGCCTCAATGGTGGTGCCTCCCGGTGAGCAGACCATATCTTTCAGTGCCCCCGGATGTTCTCCCGTTTCCAGCACCATTTTTGCGGAACCCATTACCGCCTGAGCGGCAAATTTATACGCCTGGGCGCGTGGCATCCCGCCCAGCACGGCGGCGTCGGCCATCGCTTCGATAAACATAAAGACGTAGGCTGGCGAAGAACCGCTCACACCGACCACCGGGTGGATCATCGGCTCGGCAATTACTTCCGCTTCGCCAAAGCAGCGGAAAATATTCAGCACATCAGCGGTATCTTCTGGGGTTACCAGCGCGTTTGGCGTTACGGAGGTCATCCCGGCATTAACCAGTGCGGGAGTGTTCGGCATGGCGCGGATAATTTTCCGGTCATGGCCCAGCGCGCGGGCAAGCTGGTCGAGCGTGACACCTGCTGCAATAGAAACGACCAGAGAGTCTTTATTCAGGCTGGAGGTGATTTCGCTAAGCACTTTAATCATGATGCCTGGTTTAACGGCGGCAAAAATGATGTCGGCGATTTGCGCCACTTCCTGCGCCGATTCTGCGGCGTTGATGCCGAACTGGTCATGCAGGGCGGCGACTTTATCCGGGGAGGGGGTATATACCCAGATTTGCCCTGGAAGCACCTGACCGCTGGCAATCAGACCGCCGAGAATGGCTTTTCCCATATTGCCGCAGCCAATAAAACCGATTTTCTTTTCCATTGCCTCACTCCTGCCGTGAAATTCATTGTTTTGATAATCGCTGGCAGAAGCATAAACAGAACTATGCCGGAAGGCAAAAGCGCGACACAATAGAGAATTACCCAACAAAGGATGACTTTATGACAATTTGGGTGGATGCCGACGCGTGTCCCAATGTAATTAAAGAGATTTTGTATCGCGCGGCTGAACGTATGCAGATGCCGCTGGTACTGGTAGCAAACCAGAGTTTACGCGTACCGCCTTCGCGATTTATTCGAACGCTGCGCGTCGCGGCAGGTTTCGACGTTGCCGATAACGAAATTGTCCGGCAGTGTGAAGCTGGCGATTTGGTGATCACCGCAGATATTCCTTTGGCTGCTGAAGTCATCGAGAAAGGCGCTGCGGCGCTTAATCCACGCGGCGAACGTTACACACCAGCGACCATTCGTGAGCGCCTGACGATGCGCGATTTTATGGATACCTTACGCGCCAGTGGGATCCAGACCGGGGGACCAGATAGCCTTTCACAACGTGACCGCCAGGCCTTTGCCGCGGAGCTGGAGAAGTGGTGGCTGGAAGTGCAACGTAGTCGTGGCTGAATGTAATTTATTATTTACACTTCATTCTTGAAAATTTATTGGTATAGTAAGGGATGTATTAAAATTTTCACTTTAAGTGGAATTTTTTCTTTACAATCGAAATTGTACTAGTTTGATGGTATGATCGCTATTCTCATGACACCGGCTTTCGCCGCATTGCGACCTATTGGGGAAAACCCACGATGACACAACCTCTTTTTCTGATCGGGCCTCGGGGCTGTGGTAAAACAACGGTCGGAATGGCCCTTGCCGATTCGCTTAACCGTCGATTTGTCGATACCGACCAGTGGTTGCAATCACAGCTCAATATGACGGTCGCGGAGATCGTCGAAAGGGAAGAGTGGGCGGGATTCCGCGCCAGAGAAACGGCGGCGTTGGAAGCGGTAACTGCGCCATCCACCGTTATCGCCACGGGCGGCGGCATTATCCTGACGGAATTTAATCGTCACTTTATGCAAAATAACGGGATCGTGGTTTATTTGTGTGCGCCAGTATCAGTCCTGGTTAACCGACTGCAAGCTGCACCGGAAGAAGATTTACGGCCAACCTTAACGGGGAAACCGCTGAGCGAAGAAGTTCAGGAAGTGCTGGAAGAACGCGATGCGCTATATCGCGAAGTTGCGCATATTATCATCGACGCAACAAACGAACCCAGCCAGGTGATTTCTGAAATTCGCAGCGCCCTGGCACAGACGAGCAATTGTTGATTTTCGAGCGCCTATACTTAACGTTCATCCCGTGAAATAAGGAAGAACGATGCCAACGAAACCGCCTTATCCTCGTGAAGCATATATAGTGACGATTGAAAAAGGAAAGCCAGGACAGACGGTAACCTGGTACCAACTCAGAGCCGATCATCCTAAACCAGACTCGTTGATCAGTGAACATCCGACCGTTCAGGAAGCGATGGATGCGAAAAAACGCTATGAGGACCCTGACAAAGAGTGACCGCATCAGACTGCTCGGAAGGGATTCTGAGTGCCACCACAAGGGATCTGCGTCACATTTTTCACAATTCATGTTTTTCAAATAATTAGAATATTAAACAATAACAATCCATTACTGGAATCATTTGGAATCTTTACATTATGCCGTGCAGGTCTGCTGCTACGCTTTTTGTCATTTGTAGCACAGGTAAGTGTCGGCAGTGGTGCTTAGCGCTTGCCCGGTAATTAACGACGAAATAAAAGTAAGGTGGAAGAACAATGAGTGCGTCGTTGGCGATCCTGACCATCGGCATTGTACCTATGCAGGAAGTTTTGCCGCTCCTGACAGAATACATTGACGAAGATAATATTTCCCATCATAGCCTGCTGGGGAAGTTAAGCCGCGAAGAAGTGATGGCGGAGTACGCGCCAGAAGCAGGCGAAGACACAATTCTCACATTATTAAATGACAACCAGCTGGCACATGTTTCGCGTCGCAAAGTGGAGCGAGACCTGCAAGGTGTGGTTGAAGTGCTCGATAATCAGGGTTACGACGTCATTATATTAATGAGTACGGCAAACATTAGTAGTATGACCGCGCGTAATACGATCTTTCTTGAGCCGTCGCGAATATTGCCACCGCTGGTTTCATCTATTGTTGAAGATCATCAGGTGGGGGTTATCGTACCGGTTGAAGAGCTACTGACCGTTCAGGCGCAAAAATGGCAAATTTTGCAGAAACCGCCAGTATTTTCATTGGGTAACCCCATTCATGATTCGGAACAAAAAATCATTGATGCCGGGAAAGAATTACTGGCAAAAGGCGCAGATGTCATCATGCTGGATTGTTTGGGATTTAACCAGCGTCATCGCGATTTACTGCAAAAACAGCTCGATGTTCCTGTCTTGCTCTCTAACGTATTGATTGCAAGGCTGGCAGCGGAATTGCTGGTGTAATTTTGCGTGACAGCCAGCGCCTCTGGCCCCTATAGTGAAGTAGATGTTCAACTACCAGACAGGGCCAGTTTATGCTTCAAAGTAATGAGTACTTTTCCGGCAAAGTGAAATCGATCGGCTTTTCCAGCAGCAGCACTGGTCGCGCCAGCGTGGGTGTTATGGTTGAAGGCGAATACACCTTCAGCACCGCTGAGCCTGAAGAGATGACGGTAATCAGTGGTGCGCTGAATGTGTTACTGCCTGACGCGACCGACTGGCAAGTGTATGAAGCCGGTTCGGTGTTTAATGTTCCCGGTCACAGCGAGTTTCATCTGCAAGTTGCCGAACCCACCTCTTATCTGTGCCGCTATCTGTAATTCTTCGCCTTCCCCATGAACGGGAGGGCATTTTTCTGAAATATCCTCTCTTTAACCCATAATAATATTTCCTTTGCTGCGATTTTTTCGATTTCCGATATATTCATAATTCATCAAGGTTGATATAAATATCAGTGAAGATTATGAATGGAATTAATATATTGGTCATCTGTATGGTCGTGTTTTTTATGGCTGGCAATGCATGTGCCACAGAGTGGATCAGTAGCGAGGACCTTATTACCTCTGACTTTCATCTTATGACGGCAGATGAGCGCAACGTGGTTAAAGCGGCAACCAACGATAGTATGGAAGCTGCTTATATGCTGAAAGATAATATCCGTTGGTATTATCACAATGGTGACCTATCATTACCCACTAACTTCAGCAATCAGCATAAACTGGTGGTGAACGGTAATTTAACGATTTCCGGCGATTATGATGATTATCTGTCAGGTAATGGTCATCTGATTGTACTAGGTAATGTTATTGTCGACAACTTTATTAATCATGATTTCGCGTATGTGAAAGGGCAGATGACAGCGAAAGGTTTGGTTTATGCTGATTATAATGATCACAACTTTGAAGTGATGAAAGGAATTAGCGCGCGAGGCATTATTGTTTCCGATAAAGCAACGCAATTTGAGGTCATCAAAGCTGAGTTTTATATCAATGAAGATGAAAGCGGTGAAGAATATAACTGGGACGAGAATATTCAAAAAGCCTATTCACTGGTGAATCCCGACTTTTATGATCATACTGAAATCGAAACTGATAATATTTTTAATGCATATCCTGACTATGATAGCGTCGCAGATAATATAATTCAAGGGTTACCTGTTTTTCGAGATAAAGCTGATTCTAAAATTAATGAGAAATTACAGTGGATTGAAGCGGGTAAACTCGACAATTTCCCTGCGGATAAAATAAAGTATGAAGATTCACTGGTGGCACGTTTTCTGACTCAGATAGAGCGTTTGTCACCCGCCGTTATGCTGCAATTGTTACAGCATCCTGATGACCAGACGCGTGAATCAATGGCGCAGTCCTGGCCTGCTCAACACATGCATTTGCTTACCGATGTATTAATTAAAGATGAAGCTGTTGCCAGAGGACTGGTTAAAAACAGCAATATATCCGCCGAAGTGAATAAAAAATTAATGTCTGTACCCGTCGAGAGCATACAGCTGGAGCAGGCCAGACAGGATAATCTTTCTCCTGATATTGTTGTATCGTTAAGTCAAAGCCCTTTTCTCAGTGTGCGCAAGACATTAATCAGCCATTACGATTACGCCTGGCTGGTTCCAACTGCAGTGGTTGATGAATTGATAAATAGCGAAGATCTGGAGTTACGCGAAAGAATTACCGGAACCGATTTAACCGCACAACAAGCGGTGTTGTTGAGTAAAGATAAATCGCTGAAAGTTCGTCAAGCATTAGCCCGGACGCTTACTGAACTAAAAATCACCCAACTGTCAGCGACCCTGAGGACAGAGGATGTTGAACGTATCGCAGAACAAATGTATCTGGATAATAAAGAAAATAAAAATATCGTGAAGGCGTTATTGGTCGCTTTGCCGGAGTCGCGTCAACTGACTTTGGCAAAAGAAGATGTGCACAATTTACGTGACGGCATGCGTTATCTGACCTCGAAGGAAGTGATTAGTTATCTACTGAATCAGCATGACATTCCCAGCATCTGGTATGAGCTGGCACGCGATAAATTGTTACCTCTGGAGTATAAGAAACAATTATGGCAACACACCTTAAAATTAATGATGAGTAAACGGCAAGAAGATCAAGAGCAAGCCTACGAAGTACAGCTGGCGCTGATTGATAATGGTATTATTGACGAAGAGATGCTTAATAATGCTATCGATTTACTGGTTTATTTACCTGCTGAATACCGCTATCGGATGCGAAACCAGTTATTTGATAATAAAGATTTACCCTCCGGAATTATCAACAAACTCGATCAACAGTATCGTTTTAACTCCGACTGGGCGTTGTCTGTTGTCAGTATGAAAAATAGCACCCGTAGACAAAGTGAAAGAGGATTACACCGCTGGAATCATGAGGAAAGCGATATTTTTGCGGAGCTGGATACGATAAAAGATAAATCAGATGATGAATGGTGGTGCGGATTGCTGAAAAGTCACAATGATCATTTGCGGCAGACGGCGTTGCGCAATGTACATACCCCAGCCTCTTTGTTAACGACATTGACTGAGTCACAGGATCGGGCGCTGGCTATTAATAATCCACAGTTGGCTGCCGATGTGAAAACGGCGTGGTTAAAAGAGGATCCATCATTAATCTTATTTGTCGATCAGCCCGATCTTTCGCAGTTACGTGATTTAGTGAAAACCGGGGCAACGCGGCAAATTCGCAGTGAAGCGCGTAACCGGCTTGAGGAAAAACAATGACACAACGCCCCTGGAGCAAGTTACAGAGGGAGATTTATGACTTACTGACGCCAACGATCAACCTGCAAATTCACTGTACCCGTTATCCCATGCGCAGCCAAAATGGTGGAAGCACCGATTTACCGCGTTATTGGATCACGTTGGATAAAGACGTGATCTGGGATTACCCAAAAGACTTTATGGCAGGCAATGGTGGAGTGCGTAATTTTCATGGTGAAACTTGCTGGCATCCTTATCTGACGGATATTTGTTCAATTTCTGATTTATTGCGTGAATATATTGATACCCCAAAAGCGGAGCTGTTAACGAAACAATTTACCAGCGATAAATGGGGGTTAGTGAATATTCTGCGTGCCGCTGACAGGTGAATAGGGATGAGACGGTTGGATCAGTTACGGCGTAAAACGCATAATATTGCTGCGCTAAAAATTATTGCCCGCCGTAGCGAATGATTATATGCCTGGTGTGGATTCGTACGCCGGATAAGACGCCGCAGGCGTCGCATCCGGCATTAAAGGCAAATCAGCAATTAACGTTGTGCTTCGCCACCTAATCCTTCGATCAGGTTTTGGATTAATGCTGCCAGTTCACCGGTCATCAGGATGAAATCGGCATCAAAACGTTGGGCAAAATCTTCACGGTCGATATCTTCGTTTTGATCGCGCAGCTCGTCGCAGAACTTCAGACGCTTGAGTGAACCATCGTCGCACATCACAAACTGAATGCGCTGCTGCCAGTCGAGCGCCAGTTTAGTCACCACTTTTCCTGCTTCAATGTGGTTGGTGATTTCTTCGCTGGTCAAATCTTGTTTCTTCGCGCGGATCACGCCGCCATCTTCCAGCAACGATTTCAGTTCGGCTTCATCAAGCAGCTGGAAGCCTTGTGCCGCACTACCAGAGCGTACCCATTCGGTCAGAGTCAGTTCAATCGGGTTTTCCATGCTCAATGGTACAACCGGTAACGACCCCAGGCTTTTACGCAGTAATGCCAGCGTATCTTCTGCTTTTTTGGCACTGGCGCAGTCCACCATAATCAAACCGTTTACCGTGTCGATCCACATCATAGTTTGGCTGAAACGGCTGAAAGCGCGCGGCAGAAGAGAGTGCAGCACTTCATCTTTCAGCGAATCTTTTTCGGTTTTCTTCAGCTTGCGCGCCTGTTCCGCTTCCAGCTTGGCGATTTTTGCTTCCAGCGCCTGTTTAATCACCGGAGACGGGAGGATTTTTTCTTCTTTGCGCGCGCAGATAACAATTTGACCATTGGCAACGTGCGTTAACGCATCGCTGTGCGATCCCATCGGAGGAACCCAGCCCATCTTCGCCATGTCCTGGCTGCCGCATGGGGTAAATGCCATCGAGGCTAGCTGTTTTTCCATCTCTTCTGCACGCAGCGAAATCTCGCGGCTAAGACGGTAAACCATTAAATTTTTGAACCACAGCATGATAATTTCCACGGCCTTGTCGTTAAATTTAGCGGGCATGATAACGAATTGTCGGCGGCCTTGCATTGCCAATCCGGTTGTCCGTCTCTACGCTATTGATATTGAAAAAAATAAGGAGAGTACCGTGCGTATAGGTATCGATTTAGGCGGCACCAAAACTGAAGTGATTGCACTGGGCGATGCAGGGGAGCAGTTGTATCGTCATCGTCTGCCCACGCCGCGTGATGATTACCATCAGACCATCGAAACGATCGCCACGTTGGTTGATATGGCGGAGCAGGCGACAGGGCAGCGCGGAACGGTAGGCATGGGCATTCCAGGCTCGATTTCGCCTTACACTGGCGTGGTGAAAAATGCCAATTCAACCTGGCTTAACGGTCAGCCATTTGATAAAGATTTAAGCGCGCGGTTGCAACGGGAAGTGCGGTTGGCAAATGACGCCAACTGTCTGGCGGTCTCGGAAGCGGTAGATGGCGCAGCAGCGGGAGCGCAGACGGTATTTGCCGTGATTATCGGCACGGGATGCGGCGCGGGCGTAGCGTTCAATGGTCGAGCGCATATCGGCGGCAATGGCACGGCAGGCGAGTGGGGACACAATCCGCTACCGTGGATGGACGAAGATGAACTGCGTTATCGCGAGGAAGTCCCTTGTTATTGCGGTAAACAAGGTTGTATTGAAACCTTTATTTCGGGCACGGGATTCGCGACGGATTATCGTCGTTTGAGCGGACATGCGCTGAAAGGCAGTGAAATTATCCGCCTGGTAGAAGAAAGCGATCCGGTAGCGGAACTGGCATTGCGTCGCTACGAGCTGCGGCTGGCAAAATCGCTGGCACACGTAGTGAATATTCTCGATCCGGATGTGATTGTGTTGGGGGGCGGGATGAGCAATGTAGATCGTTTATATCAAACGGTTCCGCAGTTGATTAAACAATTTGTCTTCGGCGGCGAATGTGAAACGCCGATGCGTAAGGCGAAACATGGTGATTCCAGCGGCGTACGCGGCGCTGCATGGTTATGGTCACAAGAATAAAAAACGTAGACAATTGGTGCATCATGCCTGATGCGACGCTTGCCGCGTCTTATCAGGCCTACAAAATGAGCAGCTCGCGTAGGTCGGATAAGACGCTCGCGCCGCATCCGACAACAAGCAGTGACTGCAACCTATCCCAGTGGTTTCGCCAGCATCGGACTATCCGCCGCTTGCTGGCGCTTATAGCGACCATACAGCAGCAACGACGACATCGCAGCAAACGAAAGCAGGGCGGCAGGCAGCGCCACGTAATTATAAGTCAGCCCCAGCGTCAGCATCATACCTCCGCAATATGCGCCGACCGCGCTACCGAGGTTAAACGCTATTTGCCCACCTGCGGCACCTAATAATTCTCCACCTTTGGCATTTTGCAGTAACAATATTTGCAGTGGTGCTGAAAGGGCAAATAATCCCGCGCAACAAATAAAAGCAAAAATAAGCGACGTTGTTTTCATGCCGCCGAAGAAAAAGAGCATCAGCAATGCCAGCACAATAATGAAATCAGTCACTGCCGCAATGCGTAGTGGTGAATAACGTCCTGAAATCCGGCCACTTAGCACATTCCCCAACACCATCCCCAGCCCAACTAACATCATAATAAAGGTCATCGCCGTTTCCGAAAAACCGGAAATAAACATCATGTATGGCTTTACGTAGCTGAACCAGGCAAATACACCCGCGTTGCCAAACATCGTGGCAGCGAAAATTAACCACGGGGCCGGGCTGCGCAAAAAGTGAAATTGTTCGCGCAGCTTTCCTTTCGCCTCGTCGCGAATATTCGGCACCCAAAAATAGACCGATGCCATCACCGCGATATTAAACACAGAGATCAATAAAAAGGTGTAACGCCAGCTAAACTCCTGACTTAAATACGTCCCCAGCGGAATGCCCAGCAAATTGGCGACTGTCATCCCGGAAACCATCCCCGCCACGGCGGCGGTGACTTTGCCGGGTTTGATAATTTTCGATAACACAATCGCCCCGACGCCAAAAAATGCACCATGCGGAAAGCCGGAAACCAGCCGACCAATGGCGAGCATCAGGTAAGACGAAGAGAGCGTGAACATGGCGTTGCCAATGACGCACAACGCCACCAGAAACAACAAGATATGTTTGAGTGAGTAGCGGCTGGAAAAGAGTGCGATGATTGGTGCACCGACCACCACCCCCAGCGCATAATACGAGATCATATGCCCGGCGGCAGGAATCGAAATACCTACGTTATGTGCCAGCTCCGTAAGCACGCCCATAATGCCAAATTCGGCCATTCCCAAACCAAACGTGCCCAGAGCCAAAGATAAAATAACTTTTTTCATACCACCATCACAACCACCAGAACGGCTACCAATCACCGTAGCCAATAAAGTGATAGCTTGCAGGATAACGGCCTGCGAGGCCAAGAGATAATTCGCCACTCTGTATTCATTATCCTGCTGAATAGTTATTTCACTGCAAACGCACTTTCCAGTTTGCTGTATCCCAGTCCGTTGATCTTTTTCACTTTGATCTGCACCGGAATACGCTCTTTCATCGCTTCAACGTGGCTAATCACACCGATAGTTTTACCACTGGCATTCAGAGCATCCAGTGCATCAAGGGCGGTATCCAGTGTTTCGCTATCCAGCGTGCCGAAACCTTCATCGAGGAACAGCGAGTCAATACGCGTTTTATGGCTGACCAGATCTGAAAGTGCCAGGGCCAGCGCCAGACTGACGAGAAAACTTTCGCCGCCAGAAAGCGTACGGGTATCGCGTACCGCATCTGCCTGCCAGGTATCGACAACCTCGACTTCCAGCGCCTCGCTGGCTTTGCGCTGTAACAGATAGCGCCCGTGTAACCGGGTAAGTTGCTGATTAGCGAGATGGACTAAATTATCCAGCGTCAGTCCCTGGGCAAACTTGCGGAATTTATCGCCCTCTTTGGAACCTATTAGCGAATTCAGATATCCCCAGTCCTCAACCTGCTGCGTCATTTGAGCAATTTGCTGCATTAAGGTTTGTTGTTGCTGACGGTTGTCTGCATCCTGCTTCAGCTGCTGGCGAATCTCGCCCTGACTGGTGGTGTTTTCACGCAACTTTTGGTGAGTTTGCGCTAACTCTTGCTGAATCTGCTCCACCGTCACACTGAGATCCAGGCCGTCAGGTCGGTGTTGCTGATGCTGTGCCAGCGTTTCAGCTGTCTGAGTGACCAGCGTTTGCGCCTGACGGCGCTGGTTTTCCAGATTCTGCTTGAGCTGTTCCAGTTGGGTTAGTGTTTGTTCATCCATTAGCGCCGCAAGGAACGCCTGTTGATCGTCAAAGACACTGGCCTGTAGCGCGGTGTCAAACTGCGCCTGGGCTTTTTGCAGACTTTGCGCCGCCAGAACATCCTGTTGCTGTAACGTCTGCTGCTGGCTTTGTAACGCGAGACATTGTTCATGAATTTGCCGCCAGTTTTCCAGCGCCACAGTTTCTTCGCTGTGCGGGAGTTCATCACTTTGCGGCAACGTTTCCAGAATCGGCGTCAGCTGCTGCATACGGTTTTGCAGCGCGGTTAATTCGTTCTGGCGTTGCTGCCAGCTCTGTGCTTCTTGCTGACGCGTCGCCAACCAGCTCTCTTCTTCATCTTCCTGTGGCAATGTCAGTGCATAACCCGCCAATGCCGTTAAGAGTTGCTGCTGGCGTTGTTCAATTTGCTGTTGATACTGGATAATTTGCTGATTATGCGCAGCAATCTGCCCTTGTAATTCATGTCGTTGGCTGAGTAACCGCAACTGGCGTTCATGTTCATCTTGTGCATCCAGCCACGGTTGAATGTCGTCCTGTGGCTGCAAGGTGATATTGAGGCTGGCTGTGACAGCTCGCCACTGTTGAGTAAGTGCTTGCTCATCTTGTCGGAGGCTTTGCGCTTCGTTTTCATCACGCTGAAGCTGCTTCGTTAAGGCGTCCAGTTGCCCACGTAGCGCCGCACCTTCTTCACCGAGCTTTTTCACTTCGTTTTCCAACGTTAATAGCCGGGCCTGATTAACGCCCGGTTCCAGCGCCTGATACGCCTCGACCGCCGGGTGGTTGGTGGAACCACAAAGTGGGCAAGGCTGACCCGCCTGTAACTGCGCACGTTGAGCTTCCAGCGTTTTGATGCGCGCTTCCTGCTCGCAAATGGTTTTCACATCGGCAAGTTGTTGCGTTTTTTCTTTATAACGCTGGCGCATTTCGTTAAGTGCGGCGTTACGTTGCGTCTGTTCTTGCGTGACATTCTGGATAGCGATCTGTAATTGCGCCAGGCGTTTTTGTTGGGGAACAATCTGTCCATGCAGCGCGACCAGGCGCTGACGCAGCGTGCGTTGCTCAGCATGTTGCGCATGGGCGCTAGCAACTTCATCGGCGGTTAACGTCAACGTGATCGCCGGAAGTGAATTAAGTTTTTGCTCTGCATGGGTTAACTGTTGCTGCCACTGCCGCAGATGCTCGCGTTCGCTGGTTTGTTGAGAGAATTGCGCACGCCAACCCGCCAGTTCGTTGTTCCACTGACGGAAGCGGTCGTGTTCCTGTAACCAGGCATTCAGGCTTTGTTGCTGCTGCTGTAATTCTGCAGACTGTTTCGCCGCGTGGTGGCGAATGCTCGCACGAAGCGCCATTGTGCGCTGTAAGCGAGTATTTACTTCTTCAATCTGCTGGCGAGTATGCGCCAGTGCCGCAGTGTGTTCTGCGATGCGTTCCCAGTGCGGACGAAGATTTCGCGCCGGTTGTGCCAGACTGAGCGCCGCCAGTTGAGGTTGCGCTTTTTCTTCTTCGGCTAACGCCTGTTGCAATGCCTGCTGACGGCGGCTGGCTTCTTGCTGCAATTCGTCCAGACGCGTTAACCAGTTTAACGATTGTTGTTCTTGCTGCTGCGCGGCGAGTAACTGTTTCTCTTCGACAGTGAGTACCTGCAAACTTTCTGTCAGCGATTGCACTTGTTCTGGCGCTAATAACGCGACGCCGCTGGCCTGCGCTTGCAGTTTCTCCAGCTCAGTGCGGGCCGATTTGTGCTGCTCAAAGACCATCGCAGAGATTTGCCCGTAGATTTCGGTGCCGGTTAATTCCTCGAGCAATTCCGCGCGTTCTTTTGGTTTGGCATTCAGGAAGGCAGCAAATTGCCCCTGCGAAAGCAGCATCGAACGGGTGAAACGCCCATAATCCAGTCCGGTTAACGTCGCCGTCAGTTCCAGCTTATCTTTCACTTTGTCAGCGAGAATTTTGCCATCGGTACAGCGCGCCAGCTCTACGCGCGGCACCTGCAAATTACCGTCTGGCTGGTTACGCGCCCGATTCTGGCTCCAGAAGGCACGGTACGCTTCACCTTTGACTTCAAACTCCACTTCCGCCAGACATTCGGCGGTATCGCGGGTCATTAGATCATTTTGCGATTGTGAAACGTTAGAAAGGCGCGGAGTTTCGTGATACAGCGCCAGGCAAATGGCATCCAGCAGGGTGGTTTTCCCCGCGCCGGTTGGGCCGGTAATCGCAAACAGCCCATTGCTGGCGAACGGCTCGCGGGTGAAATCAATCTTCCATTCGCCTTTTAACGAGTTCAGGTTTTTCAGGCGCAGGCTGAGAATTTTCATGCTTCGTGTTCTCCGGCGAGGGTCTGCAGCGTCGTGGTGAAAAGATGTTGCAGACGTTGCTGCTGTGATTCATCCAGTTCTTCCAGTGCGAGACGACGATTAAACACCTCTTCGACGCTGAGTTCGCTGAGGGTTTCACGCTGTTGGCTGGCTAACACACGCTCGCGCTGTTCACGGCTGCGGCGTACCAGCAATACTTCGACAGGCAGTGATTCAGTTAATGCCTGGATTTTGCGCTGAATATCATGCAGATACTCATCAGTAGTGATTTCGATATCCAGCCAGACAGGTGGTTCCTGTGATACATCGCGCCACTGTTCCAGCTGTTCGGTAATCGACGCCAGATCGCCTTTCAGTACCGCCATCGGTTGCGTTATCGGCACGCTCAGGTTTTCCACGCTCTCTAATTTGCCGTTTGAAAATGTCACCAGATGGACATATTTACTTTTTCCGCATTCATCAAAACTCAGTGGAATGGGGGAACCGCAATAGCGAACATGTTCCATGCCGCCAATAATCTGTGCGCGGTGAATATGCCCGAGCGCGATGTAGTCGGCTGGCGGAAAGTTTTGTGCCGGGAAGGCGTCCAGCGTGCCAATATAAATGTCACGCACGGCGTCACTTTTGCTGGCACCAACGGTCGTTAAATGCCCCGTGGCGATGATGGGCAGAGGCTGATCGCCGCGCAGTTTGCAGGCATCGGCATAATGTTGTTGGTAATAATCGGTAATAGCCGCCAGCAAATGTTGTTGTTTTTCAATACCGTTAAGCCCCGCCTGGCTGGTAATAATGTCACGCGGGCGTAAAAAAGGAATGGGGCACAGCACTGCGCCTGGCGTCCCGTCGCGACGAGGCAAGATTTGTGGCGCATGTCCGGCGCTGGCGACCACGGTAGTATTGAGGAACGCCATGATATCGCGCGATTCATTCAGCGTGGCGACCGAGTCATGGTTTCCTGCCAGTACCACCAGATGACAGCCCGTTTGCTGTAAATTGACAACAAAACGGTTGTATAACGTGCGGGCGTAACTGGGCGGTGATCCGGTATCGAAAACATCACCGGCAACAATAATCGCATCCACCTGATGGGTTTGCGCTGTTTCCAGCAGCCAGTCAAGAAAGGCCTGGTGTTCAGCTTCGCGGCTTTTACTGTAGAAGTTCTGGCCGAGATGCCAGTCTGAGGTGTGAAGGATGCGCATAACGATTCCCTGGCGAAAAAGCATGGGCGCGATTATACCCAAACAGATGTGCCATTTGCTTTTTTCTGCGCCACGGAAATCAACTACCTGAAGATATGTGCGACGTGCTTTTCATAAATCTGTCATAAATCTGACGCATAATGACGTCGCATTAATGATCGCAACCTATTTATTACAACAGGGCAAATCATGGCGAGACGTATTCTGGTCGTAGAAGATGAAGCTCCAATTCGCGAAATGGTCTGCTTCGTGCTCGAACAAAATGGCTTTCAGCCGGTCGAAGCGGAAGATTATGACAGTGCTGTGAATCAACTGAATGAACCCTGGCCGGATTTAATTCTCCTTGACTGGATGTTACCTGGCGGCTCCGGTATCCAGTTCATCAAACACCTCAAGCGCGAATCGATGACCCGAGATATTCCAGTGGTGATGCTGACCGCCAGAGGGGAAGAAGAAGATCGCGTGCGCGGCCTTGAAACCGGTGCGGATGACTATATCACCAAGCCGTTTTCGCCGAAGGAACTGGTGGCGCGAATCAAAGCGGTAATGCGCCGTATTTCGCCAATGGCGGTGGAAGAGGTGATCGAGATGCAGGGGCTCAGTCTCGACCCGACATCTCACCGGGTGATGGCGGGCGAAGAACCGCTGGAGATGGGGCCGACAGAATTTAAACTGCTGCACTTTTTTATGACGCATCCCGAGCGCGTGTACAGCCGCGAGCAGCTGTTAAACCACGTCTGGGGAACCAACGTATATGTGGAAGACCGCACGGTCGATGTTCACATTCGTCGCCTGCGTAAGGCACTGGAGCCCGGCGGACATGACCGCATGGTGCAGACCGTACGCGGTACAGGATATCGTTTTTCAACCCGCTTTTAACGCCTTGCTCATCGGACGCAGAGCAGGGCTTATGATTTCTTAACTGGAGTATCTTACGTGCTGGAACGGCTGTCGTGGAAAAGGCTGGTGCTGGAGCTGCTACTTTGCTGCCTCCCGGCTTTCATCCTGGGTGCATTTTTTGGTTACCTGCCTTGGTTTTTGCTGGCATCGGTAACAGGACTGCTTATCTGGCATTTTTGGAATTTATTGCGCCTTTCATGGTGGCTGTGGGTGGATCGCAGTATGACCCCGCCTCCGGGGCGTGGTAGCTGGGAACCGCTGCTATACGGCTTACACCAGATGCAGCTGCGTAATAAAAAACGTCGCCGCGAACTGGGCAATCTGATTAAACGCTTTCGTAGCGGCGCGGAGTCGCTGCCTGATGCGGTGGTGCTGACCACGGAAGAGGGCGGTATTTTCTGGTGTAATGGTCTGGCGCAACAAATTCTTGGTTTGCGCTGGCCGGAAGATAACGGGCAGAACATCCTTAATCTGCTTCGTTATCCGGAGTTTACGCAATATCTGAAAACGCGTGATTTTTCTCGCCCGCTCAATCTGGTGCTCAATACCGGGCGGCATCTGGAAATTCGCGTCATGCCTTATACCCACAAACAGTTGCTGATGGTGGCGCGTGATGTCACGCAAATGCATCAACTGGAAGGGGCGCGGCGTAACTTTTTTGCCAACGTGAGCCATGAGTTGCGTACGCCATTGACAGTGTTACAGGGTTACCTGGAGATGATGGATGAGCAACCACTGCAAGGTGCGGTACGTGAAAAAGCGTTGCACACCATGCGCGAGCAGACCCAGCGGATGGAAGGGCTGGTGAAGCAGTTACTGACGCTGTCAAAAATAGAAGCCGCGCCAACGCAGTTGCTTAATGAAAAGGTTGATGTGCCGATGATGCTGCGGGTCGTTGAGCGTGAGGCCCAGACTCTGAGCCAGCAGAAACAGACATTTACCTTTGAAATAGATAACGACCTCAAGGTGTCTGGCAACGAAGACCAACTTCGCAGCGCGATTTCTAACCTGGTTTATAACGCCGTGAATCATACGCCGGAAGGTACGCATATCACCGTACGCTGGCAGCGAGTGCCGCACGGTGCCGAATTTAGCGTTGAAGATAATGGACCGGGCATCGCACCAGAGCATATTCCGCGCCTGACCGAGCGTTTTTATCGCGTTGATAAAGCACGTTCCCGACAAACTGGCGGTAGCGGATTAGGGTTAGCGATCGTGAAACATGCGGTGAATCATCACGAAAGTCGCCTGCATATTGAGAGTGCGGTGGGAAAAGGTACGCGTTTCAGTTTTGTTATCCCGGAACGTTTAATTGCCAAAAACAGCGAATAATCCGCCTTTGTCATCTTTTATTGCCATAAGCCAGCTGATGCTGGCTTATTTTCTTTGCAGTCAAAATACGGGCGTTAGATTTTACAACGGTTGGTGATTTTTTGTTCGCATGATTAGCCATGTCTTTTTCACGGAAATAGTGTTTTATACTGGTTGGTGATTTCTTATCGCTATATACCTCTGGTTTTTAGATCCCTTCTTGCTTTAAAACGTTATAAGCGTTTAAATTGCGCTTCAGGTGCTGTCATACTGACTGCATTCACGCGGTAAATCGAAAAACTATTCTTCGCCGCGCCTGGTTGGGAGTATTTCCCGCTAAAATTGTTTAAATATACCGCTGTATCATCCCCAGGGATTGGCACAAAAATTTAACGTTACAACACCACATCCACAGGCAGTATGATTTATGACCCATCAATTAAGATCGCGCGATATCATCGCTCTGGGCTTTATGACATTTGCGTTGTTCGTCGGCGCAGGTAACATCATTTTCCCTCCAATGGTCGGCTTGCAGGCAGGCGAACACGTCTGGACTGCGGCATTCGGCTTCCTCATTACTGCCGTTGGCCTGCCGGTATTAACGGTAGTGGCGCTGGCGAAAGTTGGCGGTGGTGTTGACAGCCTCAGCACGCCAATTGGTAAAGTCGCTGGCGTACTGCTGGCAACGGTTTGCTACCTGGCTGTAGGGCCGTTGTTCGCCACGCCGCGTACAGCCACCGTCTCCTTTGAAGTGGGCATTGCGCCCCTGACGGGTGACTCCGCGCTGCCGCTGTTTATCTACAGCCTGGTTTATTTCGCTATCGTTATTCTGGTTTCGCTCTATCCGGGCAAACTGCTGGATACCGTCGGTAACTTCCTGGCACCGCTGAAAATTATCGCGCTGGTCATCCTGTCTGTTGCGGCAATTGTCTGGCCAGCGGGCTCTATCAGCACGGCGACTGAGGCTTATCATAACGCCGCGTTTTCTAACGGCTTCGTTAATGGCTATCTGACCATGGATACGCTGGGCGCGATGGTGTTTGGTATCGTTATTGTTAATGCGGCGCGTTCTCGCGGCGTTACCGAAGCGCGTCTGCTGACCCGTTATACCGTCTGGGCTGGCCTGATGGCGGGTGTCGGTCTGACTCTGCTGTACCTGGCGCTGTTCCGTCTGGGTTCAGACAGCGCGTCGCTGGTCGATCAGTCTGCAAACGGTGCGGCTATTCTGCATGCCTACGTTCAGCACACCTTTGGCGGCGGCGGTAGCTTCCTGCTGGCGGCGTTAATCTTTATCGCCTGCCTGGTCACGGCGGTTGGCCTGACCTGTGCTTGTGCAGAATTCTTTGCTCAGTACGTACCGCTCTCCTATCGTACGCTGGTGTTCATCCTCGGCGGCTTCTCGATGGTGGTGTCTAACCTCGGCTTGAGCCAGCTGATTCAGATCTCCGTACCGGTGCTGACCGCTATTTATCCTCCGTGTATCGCACTGGTTGTATTAAGTTTTACACGCTCATGGTGGCATAATTCGTCCCGCGTGATTGCTCCGCCGATGTTTATCAGCCTGCTTTTTGGTATTCTCGACGGGATCAAAGCATCTGCATTCAGCGATATCTTACCGTTCTGGGCGCAGCGTTTACCGCTGGCCGAACAAGGTCTTGCGTGGTTAATGCCAACAGTGGTGATGGTGGTTCTGGCCATTATTTGGGATCGCGCGGCAGGTCGTCAGGTGACCTCCAGCGCTCACTAAATCACTGAATATTTGTTTTAACCACGGGGCTGCGATGCCCCGTGGTTTTTTATTGTGTTGATGGGTTAGGAATTGATGGAAAGTAAGAACAAGCTAAAGCGTGGGCTAAGTACCCGACACATACGCTTTATGGCACTGGGTTCAGCAATTGGCACCGGGTTGTTTTACGGTTCGGCAGACGCCATCAAAATGGCCGGTCCGAGCGTGTTGTTGGCCTATATTATCGGTGGTATCGCGGCGTATATCATTATGCGTGCGCTGGGGGAAATGTCGGTACATAACCCGGCAGCCAGCTCTTTCTCGCGCTATGCGCAGGAAAACCTCGGTCCACTGGCAGGTTATATCACTGGCTGGACCTACTGCTTTGAAATCCTTATTGTCGCCATCGCCGATGTGACCGCTTTCGGTATCTATATGGGCGTCTGGTTCCCGACGGTGCCGCACTGGATTTGGGTACTGAGCGTGGTGCTGATCATTTGCGCCGTAAACCTGATGAGCGTGAAAGTATTTGGTGAGCTTGAGTTCTGGTTCTCGTTCTTTAAAGTCGCCACCATCATCATCATGATTGTCGCCGGTTTCGGCATCATCATCTGGGGGATTGGCAACGGCGGGCAACCGACCGGTATCCATAATCTTTGGAGCAACGGCGGCTTCTTCAGTAACGGCTGGCTTGGCATGGTGATGTCGCTGCAAATGGTAATGTTTGCTTACGGTGGGATCGAAATTATCGGGATTACCGCTGGGGAAGCGAAAGATCCGGAAAAATCGATTCCGCGTGCGATTAACTCCGTGCCGATGCGTATTCTGGTGTTCTACGTCGGTACGCTGTTCGTCATTATGTCTATCTATCCGTGGAATCAGGTTGGCACTGCCGGTAGCCCGTTCGTGCTGACGTTCCAGCATATGGGCATTACCTTTGCCGCCAGCATTCTTAACTTTGTTGTGCTGACCGCTTCGCTGTCAGCAATTAACAGTGACGTATTTGGCGTAGGTCGTATGCTTCACGGCATGGCAGAGCAGGGTAGCGCGCCGAAAATTTTCAGCAAAACCTCGCGTCGCGGTATTCCGTGGGTCACGGTGCTGGTGATGACTACCGCGCTATTGTTTGCGGTATATCTGAACTACATCATGCCGGAAAATGTCTTCCTGGTGATCGCTTCGCTAGCAACCTTCGCCACGGTGTGGGTATGGATTATGATCCTGCTGTCGCAAATTGCTTTCCGTCGCCGTTTGCCGCCAGAAGAAGTGAAGGCACTGAAATTTAAAGTACCAGGTGGGGTAGCAACGACCATCGGCGGTTTGATTTTCCTGCTCTTTATTATCGGATTGATTGGTTATCATCCGGACACACGTATCTCGCTGTACGTTGGTTTCGCGTGGATTGTTCTGCTGTTGATTGGCTGGATGTTTAAACGCCGCCACGATCGTCAGCTGGCTGAAAATCACTAATCACTGCGTTCTGTAAGCCGGATCAAGGCAAGCCCTGATCCGGCTATTCCGAAAGTTATCCGCCCCCATCCTCCTCCCCCAAATATCCTTCAGATGATGAGTGATCCTGCATTAGGCTATGGCAAGGTGATCAGATTTTCATCACAGGGGAATTATGATGTTAAATGCATGGCACCTGCCGGTGCCCCCATTTGTTAAACAAAGCAAAGATCAACTACTCATTACACTGTGGCTGACAGGCGAAGACCCACCGCAGCGGATTATGCTACGTACAGAAAACGATAACGAAGAAACGTCAGTACCGATGCATAAGCAGCGCAGTCAGCCCCAGCCTGGTGTCACGGCATGGCGGGCGGCCATCGATATTTCCATTGGGCAACCCCGGCGGCGCTATAGCTTCAAATTATTGTGGCACGATCGCCAGCGTTGGTTTACACCGCAGGGCTTCAGTCGAATGCCGCCAGCGCGACTGGAGCAGTTTGCCGTCGATGTACCGGACATCGGGCCACAATGGGCGGCAGATCAGGTTTTTTATCAGATCTTTCCTGATCGTTTCGCCCGTAGTCTTCCTCGTGAAGCTGAACAGGATCATGTTTATTACCATCACGCAGCCGGACAAGAGATCATATTGCGTGACTGGGATGAACCGGTCACGGCGCAGGCGGGCGGATCAACGTTCTATGGCGGCGATCTGGACGGTATCAGCGAAAAACTGCCGTATCTGAAAAAACTTGGCGTGACGGCGCTGTATCTTAATCCGGTGTTTAAAGCTCCCAGCGTACATAAATACGATACCGAGGATTATCGCCATGTCGATCCGCAGTTTGGCGGCGATGGGGCGTTGCTGCGTTTACGAAACAATACACAGCAGATGGGAATGCGGCTGGTGCTGGACGGCGTGTTTAACCACAGTGGCGATTCCCATGCCTGGTTTGACAGGCACAATCGTGGCACGGGGGGAGCTTGTCACAACCCCGAATCGCCCTGGCGCGACTGGTACTCGTTTAGTGATGATGGCACGGCGCTCGACTGGCTGGGCTATGCCAGCTTGCCGAAGCTGGATTATCAGTCGGAAAGTCTGGTGAATGAAATTTATCGCGGGGAAGACAGCATTGTCCGCCATTGGCTGAAAGCACCATGGAATATGGACGGCTGGCGGCTGGATGTGGTGCATATGCTGGGGGAAGCGGGTGGGGCGCGCAATAATTTGCAGCACGTTGCTGGGATCACCGAAGCGGCGAAAGAAACTCAGCCGGAAGCGTATATTGTCGGAGAGCATTTTGGCGATGCACGGCAATGGTTACAGGCCGATGTGGAAGATGCCGCCATGAACTATCGCGGCTTCACATTCCCGTTGTGGGGATTTCTTGCCAACACCGATATCTCTTATGATCCGCAGCAAATTGACGCCCAAACCTGTATGGCCTGGATGGATAATTACCGCGCAGGGCTTTCTCATCAACAGCAATTACGTATGTTTAATCAGCTCGATAGCCACGATACTGCGCGATTTAAAACTCTGCTCGGTCGGGATATTGCGCGCCTGCCGCTGGCGGTGGTCTGGTTGTTCACCTGGCCTGGTGTACCGTGCATTTATTACGGTGATGAAGTGGGACTGGATGGTAAAAACGATCCGTTTTGCCGTAAACCGTTCCCCTGGCAGGTGGAAAAGCAGGATACGGCGTTATTCGCGCTGTACCAGCGAATGATTGCGCTGCGTAAGAAAAGTCAGGCGCTGCGTCGTGGCGGCTGTCAGGTGCTATATGCGGAAGATAACGTGGTGGTATTTGGCCGCGTGCTGAATCAGCAGCGTGTACTGGTAGCTATCAACCGTGGCGAAGCCTGTGAAGTGGTGCTACCCGCGTCGCCGTTACTCAATGTCGCGCAATGGCAACGCAAGGAGGGGCATGGGCAACTGACGGACGGGATTCTGGCTTTGTCTGCCATTTCGGCTACGGTGTGGATGAATTAACCTCTTATAACGCCTTGCGTGACGCCTGCGCCATCATCCGCGGATAAAACTGCCAGAAGCGGGTTTCGAGAGCATCGTAATGGGCGTCTAAATCGTACCAAGAGTCACGCAGGGCATCCAGACGTGGGCGACGGCTTGCCATGCCGTTTAACACGTTCTGGATGAAATCCATATCGCGATAGCGAACCAGCCATTGCTCAGACCATAAGTAGTTGTTCAGATTGATAAAGCGTGGCGGTGAGTCTGGAAGAATAGTCATCACTTGCTCCCGGGCATAACAGGTAAATTCCTGTAGCGGAAAGTCCGGTGATAGCTGCGACCAGTGGCGTGAAAGAAAGTGATCCCATATGACATCCAGCGTAATAGGCGCAACGCGGCGGGTTTCACGACGAAACCACTCCCTTGCTTCGCGGACTTCCGGCAGATTATCGGTCAGTACGTCGATACGGCGATGCATATGAATGCCAGCCACGACGTCGGGCGGAAAATTTTCTTCAGGATTTCCGCGTACGAAATCAGCCAGTAAATTGCCGGAAAGCGAGCTTTCCGCGAGATGGGCTAGATGCAGGTGAGCTAAAAAATTCATCGATTATATTCTATCCAAAGGGGGGTAAAGGTTGCAGGGAGAGCGCCCCGGCACTAGACTACCCGCCTCTTATTTTAGTCTGAGTCAGTGTCATGCGCGTTACCGATTTCTCCTTTGAATTGCCCGAATCCCTGATTGCCCACTATCCAATGCCTGAACGCAGTAGCTGTCGTTTACTGTCGCTGGACGGGCCGACGGGCGCGCTGACGCACGGTACTTTCACCGATTTACTCGATAAGCTCAACCCCGGCGATCTTCTGGTTTTTAATAATACCCGCGTGATCCCGGCGCGCCTGTTTGGGCGTAAAGCCAGCGGCGGCAAGATTGAAGTGCTGGTTGAGCGTATGCTCGACGACAAACGCATTCTTGCGCATATTCGCGCCTCGAAAGCGCCAAAACCGGGCGCAGAGCTGCTGCTGGGCGATGACGAAAGTATCAACGCAACAATGACCGCTCGCCACGGCGCACTGTTTGAAGTCGAATTTAATGATGATCGTTCTGTACTGGATATCCTCAACAGCATCGGCCACATGCCACTGCCGCCGTACATCGACCGTCCGGACGAAGATGCAGACCGCGAACTTTATCAAACAGTTTATAGTGAAAAACCGGGCGCGGTAGCGGCCCCGACTGCCGGGCTGCATTTTGACGAACCTTTGCTGGAAAAATTGCGCGCCAAAGGCGTGGAGATGGCGTTCGTAACTCTGCACGTTGGTGCGGGTACTTTCCAGCCGGTGCGCGTCGACACCATTGAAGATCACATCATGCACTCAGAATACGCTGAAGTGCCGCAGGATGTGGTAGACGCGGTACTGGCAGCAAAAGCACGCGGTAATCGGGTGATTGCGGTTGGCACCACCTCGGTACGTTCGCTGGAAAGCGCGGCCCAGGCGGCGAAAAACGATCTCATCGAACCGTTCTTTGACGATACCCAAATCTTTATCTATCCGGGCTTCCAGTACAAAGTGGTCGATGCGCTGGTGACGAACTTCCACCTTCCTGAATCGACGCTGATTATGCTGGTTTCGGCATTTGCCGGCTATCAACACACTATGAACGCCTATAAAGCGGCGGTAGAAGAGAAATATCGCTTTTTTAGTTACGGTGATGCGATGTTTATCACGTACAATCCGCAGGCAATTAATGAGCGCGTCGGGGAGTAATTCCGCGGCGCTGGTTTAAACGTTGGACTGTTTTTCTGACGTAGTGGAGAAAAAATGAAATTTGAACTGGACACCACCGACGGTCGCGCACGCCGTGGCCGCCTGGTCTTTGATCGTGGCGTAGTGGAAACGCCTTGCTTTATGCCTGTTGGCACCTACGGCACCGTAAAAGGGATGACGCCGGAAGAAGTTGAAGCCACTGGCGCACAAATTATTCTCGGTAACACTTTCCACCTGTGGCTGCGCCCGGGTCAGGAAATCATGAAACTGCATGGCGATCTGCACGATTTTATGCAGTGGAAAGGCCCTATCCTTACCGACTCCGGCGGCTTCCAGGTCTTCAGCCTTGGCGATATTCGTAAAATCACCGAACAGGGCGTTCACTTCCGTAACCCGATCAACGGCGACCCGATTTTCCTCGACCCGGAAAAGTCGATGGAGATTCAGTACGATCTTGGTTCAGATATCGTCATGATCTTTGATGAGTGTACGCCGTATCCTGCTGACTGGGATTACGCAAAACGCTCGATGGAGATGTCTCTGCGTTGGGCGAAGCGTAGCCGTGAGCGTTTTGATAGTCTCGGTAACAAAAATGCGCTGTTTGGTATCATTCAGGGCAGCGTTTACGAAGATTTACGTGATATTTCTGTTAAAGGTCTGGTAGATATCGGTTTTGATGGCTACGCTGTCGGCGGTCTGGCTGTGGGTGAGCCGAAAGCAGATATGCACCGCATTCTGGAGCATGTGTGTCCGCAAATTCCGGCAGACAAACCGCGTTACCTGATGGGCGTTGGTAAACCGGAAGATCTGGTTGAAGGCGTACGTCGCGGTATCGATATGTTTGACTGCGTAATGCCAACCCGCAACGCCCGAAATGGTCATCTGTTCGTGACCGATGGCGTGGTGAAAATCCGCAATGCGAAGTATAAGAGCGATACTGGCCCACTCGATCCTGAGTGTGATTGCTACACCTGTCGCAATTATTCACGCGCTTACTTGCATCATCTCGACCGTTGCAACGAAATATTAGGCGCGCGACTCAATACCATTCATAACCTTCGTTACTACCAGCGTTTGATGGCGGGTTTACGCAAGGCTATTGAAGAGGGTAAATTAGAGAGCTTCGTAACTGATTTTTACCAGCGTCAGGGGCGAGAAGTACCACCTTTGAACGTTGATTAATATTAATAATGAGGGAAATTTAATGAGCTTTTTTATTTCTGATGCGGTAGCGGCAACGGGTGCACCGGCGCAAGGTAGCCCGATGTCTTTGATTTTGATGCTGGTGGTATTCGGTCTGATTTTCTATTTCATGATCCTGCGTCCACAGCAGAAGCGCACCAAAGAACACAAAAAGCTGATGGACTCCATTGCCAAAGGTGATGAAGTTCTGACGAACGGTGGCCTGGTCGGTCGCGTAACCAAAGTAGCAGAAAACGGCTACATTGCTATCGCACTGAATGACACCACTGAAGTAGTTATTAAACGTGACTTCGTAGCTGCCGTTCTGCCGAAAGGCACCATGAAGGCGCTGTAATTAAAATTTTTCCCTAAGGGAATTGCCGTGTTAAACCGTTATCCTTTGTGGAAGTACGTCATGCTGATCGTGGTGATTGTCATCGGTCTGCTGTATGCACTTCCCAACCTGTTTGGTGAGGATCCGGCTGTTCAGATCACTGGCGCGCGCGGAGTCGCCGCCAGTGAGCAAACGCTGATCCAGGTCCAGAAAACGTTACAAGAAGAAAAAATAACTGCTAAGTCTGTGGCACTGGAAGAGGGCGCTATTCTTGCGCGCTTCGACTCCACTGACACCCAACTGCGCGCTCGTGAAGCATTAATGGGCGTTATGGGTGACAAATACGTCGTGGCGCTTAACCTTGCCCCGGCAACGCCGCGCTGGCTGGCAGCTATTCACGCTGAGCCGATGAAGCTCGGCCTTGACCTGCGTGGCGGCGTTCACTTCCTGATGGAAGTGGATATGGACACCGCGCTTGGCAAACTCCAGGAACAAAACATCGATAGCCTGCGCAGCGACCTGCGCGAAAAGGGCATCCCGTATACCACCGTTCGTAAAGAAAACAACTACGGCCTGAGCATCACTTTCCGCGATGCTAAAGCTCGTGATGAAGCCATTGCGTATCTGAGCAAGCGTCATCCGGACCTGGTGATTAGCAGCCAGGGCAGCAATCAGCTGCGTGCGGTAATGAGCGATGCTCGCCTGAGTGAAGCGCGTGAATATGCGGTGCAACAGAACATCAACATCCTGCGTAACCGTGTAAACCAGCTTGGCGTGGCGGAGCCGGTGGTTCAGCGTCAGGGTGCTGACCGTATCGTTGTTGAGCTGCCTGGTATCCAGGACACCGCACGAGCGAAAGAGATTCTGGGTGCAACGGCAACGTTGGAATTCCGTCTGGTAAACACCAACGTTGACCAGGCCGCTGCTGCGTCTGGACGCGTACCGGGCGACTCTGAAGTGAAACAGACCCGCGAAGGTCAGCCTGTTGTGCTGTACAAACGTGTAATTCTGACCGGTGACCATATCACTGACTCCACTTCCAGCCAGGACGAATACAACCAACCGCAGGTTAACATCTCGCTCGATAGCGCTGGTGGTAACATCATGTCGAACTTCACCAAGGACAACATCGGCAAACCGATGGCGACCCTATTTGTGGAGTACAAAGACAGCGGCAAGAAAGATGCTAACGGTCGTGCGGTTCTGGTGAAACAGGAAGAGGTGATTAACATCGCTAACATCCAGTCTCGTCTGGGTAACAGCTTCCGTATCACCGGTATTAACAACCCGAACGAAGCCCGTCAGCTTTCACTTTTGCTGCGTGCCGGTGCGTTGATCGCGCCAATTCAGATTGTTGAAGAACGTACCATTGGCCCGACTCTGGGTATGCAGAACATTGAACAGGGGCTGGAGGCTTGCCTTGCCGGTCTGCTGGTTTCTATTCTGTTTATGATCATCTTCTATAAGAAGTTTGGTCTGATTGCGACCAGTGCTCTGATTGCCAACTTGATCTTGATCGTCGGCATTATGTCGTTGTTGCCAGGCGCAACGCTGAGTATGCCGGGTATCGCGGGTATCGTCTTAACCCTTGCGGTGGCGGTCGATGCGAACGTACTGATCAACGAACGTATTAAAGAAGAGTTAAGCAACGGGCGTACTGTTCAGCAGGCAATTGATGAAGGTTATCGTGGCGCGTTCAGTTCCATCTTCGATGCGAACATCACCACGCTGATTAAAGTCATCATCCTGTACGCAGTGGGTACCGGGGCAATTAAAGGGTTCGCGATTACTACCGGTATCGGTGTGGCGACGTCGATGTTTACCGCGATTGTCGGTACGCGTGCCATCGTAAACCTGCTATATGGCGGCAAGCGCGTCAAGAAGCTGTCAATCTGAGGAGTGCGATGTGGCACAGGAATATACTGTTGAACAACTAAACCACGGCCGTAAAGTCTATGACTTTATGCGCTGGGACTACTGGGCTTTCGGCATCTCTGGTCTGCTGTTAATCGCCGCTATCGTTATTATGGGCGTGCGCGGCTTTAACTGGGGGCTGGATTTCACCGGTGGTACGGTTATCGAAATTACGCTCGAAAAACCGGCTGAAATCGATGTGATGCGTGATGCATTGCAGAAAGCGGGCTTTGAAGAGCCGATGCTGCAAAACTTTGGTAGCAGCCACGACATCATGGTCCGTATGCCGCCTGCTGAAGGCGAAACCGGCGGTCAGGTGCTGGGCAGCCAGGTTCTGAAGGTGATTAACGAATCCACCAATCAGAATGCGGCAGTGAAGCGTATTGAGTTCGTCGGTCCGAGCGTGGGGGCAGACCTTGCGCAAACCGGTGCGATGGCGTTGATGGCGGCGCTGCTGTCTATCCTCGTGTATGTAGGTTTCCGCTTTGAGTGGCGACTGGCGGCAGGGGTTGTTATTGCGCTGGCGCACGACGTTATCATTACGCTGGGTATTTTGTCGTTATTCCATATCGAGATTGACCTGACCATTGTGGCATCGTTGATGTCGGTTATCGGTTACTCGCTTAACGACAGTATCGTGGTATCGGACCGTATTCGTGAAAACTTCCGCAAGATCCGTCGCGGTACGCCTTACGAAATCTTTAACGTGTCCTTGACCCAGACGCTGCACCGTACCTTGATCACATCCGGTACTACCTTGATGGTTATCCTGATGCTGTACCTCTTCGGTGGTCCGGTACTGGAAGGCTTCTCGCTGACCATGCTTATCGGTGTTTCCATCGGTACTGCATCTTCCATCTACGTAGCATCGGCGCTGGCTTTGAAACTGGGTATGAAGCGCGAACACATGCTGCAACAGAAAGTGGAAAAAGAAGGGGCGGATCAGCCGTCAATTCTGCCTTAAGGGTGTTTTAAATCCGTTCATTTAAAAAACCGTGGCGTATTTGCGCTGCGGTTTTTTTTCGATAGTTGATTAGTTTACTGAATACAGCTTTGGTTGTAGAAAGAGTTCTGACATATACTTTGTATTAATAGTTAATACATGGAGATCGCTTATGCGCAAAATTACCTCAGTAAGCGTTGGCGAACAATTAGATAGTTTTATTACCCGGATGGTCCAGTCTGGTCGTTATGGCTCGGCCAGTGAAGTGATGCGTTCAGCGCTTCGTCTATTGGAACAACAAGAATCCAGGGATGAAGCTGTCAGAAATGCAGTTATTGAAGGTCTTGAGAGTGGTGAAAGTTCGATGACGCTTCGTGATATCGCAGCAGAAAGGAAGCAAAAACATCGTGTATAAGCTTAGCGGAAAAGCTGTTGAAGATTTCAGAGGGATCTATGACTACACGCTGGGAAAGTTTGGTGAGGAGCAGGCGGATCGCTATACCGACTCTCTCGGCATTTTTTTGGATACACTCTCTCAAATGCCCGAGATTGGTCAAGACTATGATGCGATTCCAGAGGTAAAGAAGATCGCATTTAGGTTTCACACTGTTTATTACGTTATAAGAGTCGATGACATTCTCATTGCGCGCATTCTTCATCAGCTGATGGAACCTCGCCGTCACTGGTAATGTGAGAATTTCTTGACTCAGGATTGCGAAAATCCCCGCATCTTGGGAAACTGCGCGTAACCCTACATTTCATCCAGGTAACTTTTCATGGCTATAATCCCAAAAAACTATGCGCGGTTAGAAAGCGGCTATCGCGAAAAAGCGTTAAAACTCTATCCGTGGGTCTGCGGTCGCTGTTCCCGCGAGTTTGTCTATTCCAACCTGCGTGAACTTACTGTTCACCACATTGATCACGACCATACCAATAACCCGGAAGATGGCAGTAACTGGGAATTGCTTTGTCTCTATTGCCACGATCATGAGCATTCGAAATATACCGAAGCAGATCGGTATGGTACGACCGTTATCGCAGGGGAAGATGCGCAGAAAGATGTCGGTGAAGCGAAGTACAACCCATTCGCTGATTTAAAAGCGATGATGAATAAGAAGAAGTGATTAAAACGCAAAATTGCCTGATGCGCTACGCTTATCAGGCCTACGTAATCTCAGCAATGTATTGAATTTACGTGTTTTTGTAGGCCGGATAAGGCGTTTACGCCGCATCCGGCATGAACAAAGCGCACGTTGTTAACAATCTGAAATGCCGGATACAAGATCCGGCATTTCAGTCATCAGAAGTTGTAACCTACTACCAGGTAACCACCCCAGCCGGTAGAGCGAACGTTGAAGTTGCCGTTGCCGAAGTTCAGTTCTGCATCGTCGTTCCACTGACCACCGTCGTGCCAGTAACGAGCTACGACAGAGTAGTGCCAGTGATCGTAGTTCAGAGCCAGAATATGGCTGGAAGCGATGGAGTTATTGGTACGGGTCTTAATACCGTTGATTGCGTTACCGCTGTCATCCCCTAAATCGGAACCCCAGTCGAAGTTGGTGAAGCCGATGTAGCTCAGCTGACCACCCCACAGATCGGTAATCGGCACAAAGTATTTAATTTTGAAACGGTAACCGTCCCACTCGTTTTCATTCGCTGCGCCATAGTTCTGCCACTGGTATTTTGCATAGACGTTCATGGACAGGCTCATCGGCAGGCCAGTATCGATATCGGTACCCAGACCCATGTACCAGGTGCTCTGGCGACCATCTTTATTACGACCCATGTCGTAAATGTAGTTGTTCGCGAAGTACCACTCTTTGAACGGACCAAAGCTAAGGTCAGTATTGGTCAGCTTGTCGATGGAGAAACGTGGTTCGATTTCCATAAACAGCGGGGAACCGTGGTTCCAGATACCTTTTGCATCGGAGTTACCGCCGAAGAATACCGGCGCATCCGCATACCCATAGAAGTCGAACCAGTCTTTTTTAGCGAATGCTTCGTACTCAAGGTAGGTATCGTTGCGGATCTGCGGTCCGAAACGGGTGTGATAGCTTCCGACAACGTTAACGCTCTGGTGCCACCAGTCGGAAAGATACTGCGGTTTGTCGTTTTCAGCTGCGTTAACAGTAAAAGACGAAGAGAGCGCCAGTACCGCACCGGCTGCCAGTAATGTTTTTTTCATATGTATGCCACTGTTTGAAAATCCCTTGCGGGAGTGAAAAAGGCGCAAATTGCGTTTCTAAATATTTCGTATACAGAGGAGCCTATTATAAAAATCATTGCTCACAAAAATATGTTTCGTTTCACAGTTCTATCATTTACGTAATCGATTGCGTTCACGTTTACACACATTCGGGCGGGGATTGTACTGACTTTCACCCTTGTTGCAAACTTTTACTATCAATCTGGGTGATGTAAGCAGAGTAACAAAATGACGGGGAAAGATGTTGCGGGACGCACAAAACGCCCCGCGATACGTTTACTGCATAACAGGTTGAATGTCGTGGATACGTACAAAGCCTAACTGATCCGCAGAAATACCCTTTAACTGTAACGGAATATCAACATCGCTGGGGGCGAGGACGCTGGCAGGGGCGTTAATCAATTGATTCTGCACATTGATTTCCTGAAAGTTGTCTATTGTTCCCTGAATTTGCCCATATTCAACAGTTCCGCTGAATGCGGGCAAGGGATCATTCGACTCGCCCTGAATACGTAGCGTCAGGGTGGTGCCATCTGTATCAGGCGTAATATTCACCAGCGACATACGTAAAGTACCGATCTGGCTTTCCAGTCTTGCTGGTGTTTTCGCTCCAGGCAGAAGGTAAACCCCACTGCTGGATTTTGCATTCAGCCTGTTTTGCTGAGTGATTTTGACCGTTTCTTTATTGAGTTGCGTCATCTCCTGGTTCAGTGTGCTGACGCTGTGTTTCATCTGCCGCACTTCGCTTTGCTGCACACAGGCGCTAAGGCTGAACAGGCTTCCCAGCAGGAGCAGTCGAAAAACGTTTGTATTCATAGGTCGTCCCTTTCTTATCGCAATAAGCCTAATGGTAGAGGGTAAAAGCAGCGAAAGCATCGATCCTTTATCTCAAAAGCGTTGCGCCTTTGTTGTATCGTCAGTTCAGGGTAAAATAGATTTCTGTTAACCACCTGGTCAGGACGCCGTATGCATTGCCCATTCTGTTTCGCCGTGGACACTAAGGTAATTGACTCTCGTCTCGTAGGCGAGGGCTCATCCGTACGCCGCCGTCGGCAGTGTCTGGTGTGTAATGAACGTTTCACCACCTTTGAAGTGGCGGAGCTGGTTATGCCACGTGTTGTAAAAAGCAATGACGTGCGTGAACCGTTTAATGAAGAGAAATTACGTAGCGGAATGCTGCGGGCGCTGGAAAAACGTCCGGTGAGTTCCGATGACGTCGAAATGGCAATCAATCATATTAAATCGCAGCTGCGCGCCACCGGTGAGCGTGAAGTGCCGAGCAAGATGATTGGCAATTTGGTGATGGAGCAATTGAAAAAGCTCGATAAAGTCGCCTATATCCGTTTTGCCTCTGTCTATCGCAGTTTCGAAGATATCAAAGAATTTGGCGAAGAGATCGCGCGCCTGGAGGACTAAGCCGTGCAGGACGAGTATTACATGGCGCGGGCGCTTAAGCTGGCGCAACGAGGACGTTTTACCACTCATCCCAACCCGAATGTCGGGTGCGTCATTGTAAAAGATGGCGAAATCGTCGGTGAAGGTTACCATCAGCGAGCGGGTGAACCGCATGCCGAGGTACATGCGTTGCGCATGGCTGGCGAAAAAGCCAAAGGTGCCACGGCGTATGTCACACTCGAACCTTGTAGTCATCATGGTCGTACGCCGCCGTGTTGCGATGCGTTGATTGCTGCGGGTGTCACGCGCGTGGTTGCCGCGATGCAGGATCCTAACCCGCAGGTCGCTGGGCGTGGACTTTATCGTTTGCAACAGGCTGGCATTGACGTCAGCCACGGCCTGATGATGAGTGAAGCCGAGCAATTGAATAAAGGCTTTCTCAAGCGCATGCGCACCGGCTTTCCTTATATCCAGTTAAAACTTGGCGCGTCGCTAGATGGCCGCACAGCGATGGCGAGCGGTGAGAGCCAGTGGATCACGTCTCCTCAGGCGCGACGCGATGTACAACGTCTGCGTGCGCAAAGTCATGCCATTTTAACCAGCAGCGCAACAGTCATGGCGGACGATCCAGCCTTAACGGTGCGTTGGTCTGAACTGGACGAACAAACTCAGGCGCTCTATCCGCAACAAAATCTCCGCCAGCCAGTACGTATTGTGATTGATAGCCAAAATCGCGTGACGCCGGAACATCGCATTGTGCAGCAGCCCGGCGAAACCTGGTTCGCGCGTACGCAGGAAGATTCTCGTGAGTGGCCGGAAACGGTACGTACCTTGCTGATTCCAGAGCATAAAGGTCATCTGGATCTGGTTGTACTGATGATGCAACTGGGTAAACAGCAGATTAACAGCATCTGGGTGGAAGCGGGGCCAACGCTCGCTGGCGCATTGCTACAGGCGGGTTTAGTCGATGAGCTGATTGTCTATATCGCACCTAAACTATTAGGCAACGACGCCCGTGGATTATGCACGCTGCCAGGACTTGAGAAATTAGCCGACGTCCCCCAATTTAAATTCAAAGAGATACGTCATGTAGGCCCGGATGTTTGCCTGCATTTAGTGGGTGCATGATCTCCCGGCTCGAAAGGGAAGCAGCGCACGAAATATTATGCTAAAATCCGCCCCCCTGCGGGGCCATACTCGAACCCGAAGGAAGAAAATGAACATTATTGAAGCTAACGTTGCTACCCCGGACGCTCGCGTCGCCATCACCATCGCGCGTTTCAACAACTTTATCAATGACAGCCTGCTGGAAGGTGCAATTGACGCACTGAAACGTATCGGTCAGGTAAAAGATGAAAACATTACCGTTGTTTGGGTGCCTGGTGCCTATGAGCTGCCGCTGGCGGCGGGTGCACTGGCTAAAACCGGTAAATATGACGCGGTGATTGCGCTGGGTACGGTTATTCGTGGTGGCACTGCCCACTTTGAATATGTCGCTGGTGGTGCAAGCAACGGCCTGGCGCATGTTGCCCAGGACAGCGAAATTCCGGTTGCTTTTGGTGTTCTGACCACTGAAAGCATTGAACAAGCGATCGAACGTGCTGGCACCAAAGCTGGCAACAAAGGTGCAGAAGCTGCACTGACCGCGCTTGAAATGATTAATGTATTGAAAGCCATCAAGGCCTGAAATTAGTAAGGGGAAATCCGTGAAACCTGCTGCTCGTCGCCGCGCTCGTGAGTGTGCCGTCCAGGCGCTCTACTCCTGGCAGTTGTCCCAGAACGACATCGCTGATGTTGAATACCAGTTCCTGGCTGAACAGGATGTAAAAGATGTTGACGTCCTGTACTTCCGTGAGCTGCTGGCCGGGGTGGCGACTAACACCGCATACCTCGACGGACTGATGAAGCCATACCTGTCCCGCCTGCTGGAAGAACTGGGCCAGGTAGAAAAAGCTGTACTGCGCATTGCGCTGTACGAGCTGTCTAAACGTAGCGATGTGCCATACAAAGTGGCCATTAACGAAGCGATCGAACTGGCAAAATCGTTCGGCGCAGAAGACAGCCATAAGTTCGTCAACGGCGTACTCGATAAAGCAGCACCTGTGATTCGCCCTAACAAAAAGTGATATCCAGGCCGGTAGATTCACGGAAGACCGTTCCGCGATCGCCGGCCTTTTCTTTTTTACCTGCTGAGGCATAACGTATGGCATGTGGCGAGTTCTCCCTGATTGCCCGTTATTTTGACCGTGTAAGAAGTTCTCGTCTTGATGTCGAACTGGGCATTGGCGACGATTGCGCACTTCTCAATATCCCCGAGAAACAGACCCTGGCGATCAGCACTGATACGCTGGTGGCGGGCAACCATTTCCTCCCTGATATCGATCCTGCGGATCTGGCGTATAAAGCACTGGCGGTGAACCTAAGCGATCTGGCAGCGATGGGGGCCGATCCGGCCTGGCTAACGCTGGCATTAACCTTACCGGACGTCGATGAAGCGTGGCTTGAGTCCTTCAGCGACAGTTTGTTTGATCTTCTCAATTATTACGATATGCAACTTATTGGCGGCGATACCACGCGTGGGCCATTATCAATGACGTTGGGTATCCACGGCTTTGTTCCGATGGGACGAGCCTTAACGCGCTCTGGGGCGAAACCGGGTGACTGGATCTATGTGACCGGTACACCGGGCGATAGCGCCGCCGGGCTGGCGATATTGCAAAACCGTTTGCAGGTTGCCGATGCTAAAGATGCGGACTACTTGATCAAACGTCATCTCCGTCCGTCGCCGCGTATTTTACAGGGACAGGCTTTGCGTGATCTGGCAAATTCAGCTATCGATCTCTCTGACGGTCTGATTTCCGATCTCGGGCATATCGTGAAAGCCAGCGACTGCGGCGCACGTATTGACCTGGCATTGCTGCCGTTTTCTGATGCGCTTTCTCGCCATGTTGAGCCGGAACAGGCGCTGCGCTGGGCGCTCTCTGGCGGTGAAGATTACGAGTTGTGTTTCACTGTGCCAGAGCTTAACCGTGGCGCGCTGGATGTGGCTCTCGGACATCTGGGCGTACCGTTTACCTGTATCGGGCAAATGACTGCCGATATCGAAGGGCTTTGTTTTATTCGTGACGGCGAACCTGTCACATTTGACTGGAAAGGATATGACCATTTTGCCACGCCATAAAGATGTCGCGAAAAGTCGCCTTAAGCTGAGTAATCCGTGGCATCTGCTTGCTGTTGGATTTGGTAGTGGATTAAGCCCAATTGTTCCAGGCACGATGGGGTCGCTGGCGGCGATTCCGTTCTGGTATCTGATGACCTTTTTGCCCTGGCAGCTCTATTCGCTGGTAGTCATGCTGGGGATCTGTATCGGCGTCTATCTTTGTCATCAAACGGCGAAAGACATGGGCGTGCACGATCACGGCAGCATTGTCTGGGACGAATTTATTGGTATGTGGATCACGCTCATGGCGCTGCCGACCAATGACTGGCAGTGGGTTGCCGCCGGGTTTGTGATTTTCCGTATTCTGGATATGTGGAAACCGTGGCCGATCCGCTGGTTTGACCGCAATGTACATGGCGGCATGGGGATCATGATAGATGATATTGTCGCCGGGGTGATCTCCGCTGGCATCCTGTATTTTATCGGTCATCATTGGCCGCTGGGTATTCTGTCGTAGCTGTGCACCGATGCCTGATGTGACGCTTGTCACGTCTCATCAGGCCTGGATTCCTATTTAAAACCTACCACCGGATGCGGCTTATACGGCGTTTCCAGCTCGGCAATCTGTTCCGGCTTTAAAGTGATATCTACCGCGTTCAGCAATTCATCAAGTTGTTCTTCCCGCGAAGTACCAATAATCGGCGCGGCAATGCCAGGTTTGCTCAACAACCATGCCAGCGCGACTTGTGCTCGCGTTGCCCCCAGTTCTTCACTGACGCCCGTTAAGCGTTCTGCAATCTGCGCGTCATTTTCATCGCTTTCTTGGTAGAGATTTTTCCCCACTTCATCCGACACCAGCCGCGCGGTGGTTTCTCCCCACGGACGCGTCAGACGTCCCCGCGCCAGCGGACTCCACGGAATCACCGCCACGCCTTCCTGATAACACAGCGGCAGCATCTCTCGTTCTTCTTCGCGATAAATCAGATTGTAGTGATCTTGCATACTGACAAACTGCGCCCAGCCGTGCTGTTTTTGCAGTTCCAGCGCCTGAGCAAACTGCGAGGCGTGCATGGATGACGCGCCGATATAACGCGCTTTCCCGGCTTTTACCACGTCGTTCAGGGCTTCCAGCGTCTCTTCGATCGGCGTGTTGTAATCCCAGCGATGAATTTGCAGGATATCGACATAATCCATGCCGAGACGTCGCAAGCTGTCGTCAATAGAGCGCAAAATTTGCGCACGGGATAATCCTTCCGGCAAATCACCAACGCGATGGAACACTTTAGTTGCAACGACCACGTCTTCACGACGGGCAAAGTCCCGCAGTGCACGACCGACGATCTCTTCGCTGCTGCCGTCAGAATAACTATTGGCGGTATCAAAGAAATTTATGCCGCCTTCCAGCGCGCGTTTAATGATGGGACGGCTGCTCTCTTCGGGCAGTGTCCATGCGTGATTACCGCGATCCGGCTCACCAAAGGTCATACAGCCGAGGCAAAGTCGGGAAATGCGAAGGTCGGTTTTTCCTAAGGGGTTGTATTGCATGCTGCCACTCCTGCCATACTCGTCATACTTCAAGTTGCATGTGCTGCGGCTGCATTCGTTCACCCCAGTCACTTACTTATGTAAGCTCCTGGGGCTTCACTCGTTTGCCGCCTTCCTGCAACTCGAATTATTTAGAGTCTATGAATAATTTCTTAAGCATAGCAGGAGTGGAGTAGGGATTATGCCAGCCAGGTTTTGATTTTGGCTTCCATACCGGCGGCATCGAGGCCGAGTTCAGCGCGCATTTCTTCCTGCGTTCCTTGTGGAATAAAGAAGTCCGGCAGGCCAATATTCAGCACGGGTACTGGTTTACGATGGGCCATCAGCACTTCGTTCACGCCGCTGCCTGCGCCGCCCATAATGGCGTTTTCTTCAATGGTGATCAGCGCCTCGTGGCTGGCGGCCATTTCCAGAATTAACGCTTCATCAAGCGGCTTCACAAAACGCATATCGACCAGCGTAGCGTTCAGCGATTCTGCGACTTTCGCTGCTTCCGGCATCAGCGTACCAAAGTTGAGGATCGCCAGTTTCTCGCCACGACGCTTCACAATGCCTTTGCCAATTGGCAGTTTTTCCAGTGGCGTCAGTTCAACGCCAACGGCGTTGCCGCGCGGATAGCGCACCGCTGACGGGCCATCGTTATAGTGATAGCCGGTATAGAGCATCTGGCGACATTCGTTTTCATCGCTCGGGGTCATAATGACCATTTCCGGAATGCAGCGTAGGTAAGAGAGATCAAACGCGCCCTGGTGGGTTTGACCGTCAGCACCAACAATGCCGGCGCGGTCAATGGCGAACAGAACCGGGAGTTTTTGTATCGCCACGTCATGCAGCACCTGATCATAGGCGCGTTGCAGGAAAGTGGAGTAGATCGCGACAATGGGTTTGTAGCCACCAATCGCCAGACCCGCAGCAAAGGTCACTGCGTGTTGCTCGGCGATTGCCACGTCGAAGTAGCGATCCGGGAATTTACGTGAAAACTCGACCATGCCGGAGCCTTCACGCATCGCCGGGGTAATCGCCATCAGCTTGTTGTCTTTTGCTGCGGTTTCGCACAACCAGTCGCCAAAGATTTTTGAATAGCTCGGCAGGCCGCCGCTGCTTTTCGGCAGGCAACCGCTGGAGGGGTCAAATTTAGGCACGGCGTGGAAGGTGATTGGATCTTTTTCTGCCGGTTCGTAACCACGACCTTTTTTGGTCATGATATGCAGGAACTGCGGGCCTTTCAGGTCGCGCATGTTCTTAAGCGTGGTAATAAGCCCCAGCACATCGTGACCGTCAACCGGGCCGATGTAGTTAAAGCCCAGCTCTTCAAACAGCGTGCCTGGTACTACCATGCCTTTAATATGTTCTTCGGTACGTTTGAGCAGCTCTTTAATGGGCGGAACGCCGGAGAATACTTTTTTCCCGCCTTCGCGCAGTGAAGAGTAAAGCTTACCGGAAAGCAGCTGCGCCAGATGGTTGTTGAGCGCGCCAACATTTTCGGAAATCGACATTTCATTATCGTTGAGAACCACCAGCATATCGGGACGGATATCGCCCGCGTGGTTCATCGCTTCAAACGCCATGCCTGCGGTAATCGCGCCATCGCCAATGACACAGACGGTGCGGCGATTTTTGCCTTCTTTCTCGGCAGCAACCGCAATACCAATTCCGGCACTGATAGAGGTTGATGAATGCCCGACGCTTAACACGTCATATTCACTTTCGCCGCGCCACGGGAACGGGTGCAGGCCGCCTTTTTGACGGATGGTGCCTATTTTGTCGCGGCGTCCGGTCAAAATTTTATGTGGATAAGCCTGATGCCCCACATCCCAAATCAATTGGTCAAACGGGGTGTTATAGACGTAGTGCAGCGCTACGGTCAGCTCGACCGTGCCCAGCCCGGAGGCGAAGTGCCCGCTGGAACGGCTCACGCTGTCGAGTAAATAGCGGCGCAGTTCGTCGCAGAGTTTCGGTAAACTCTCTTTTGGCAACAGTCGTAACTCCTGGGTGGAGTCGACCAGTGCCAGGGTCGGGTATTTGGCAATATCAAAACTCATCAGGGGCCTATTAATACTTATTGTTTATTTATTACGCTGGATGATGTAGTCCGCTAGCGCTTCCAGTGCCGAGGTATCGAGTGACTGTTCAGCCAGTTGTTTTAGCGACTGGCGGGCATCGTCGATCAGATCCTGGGCTTTCTTCCGGGCTTGCTCAAGACCCAGAAGTGCAGGGTAGGTACTTTTACCAAGTTGCTGGTCGGCACCCTGGCGTTTACCCAACGTTGCAGTATCTCCCACCACATCCAGGATGTCATCCTGAACCTGGAAGGCAAGGCCGATGCTCTCTGCGTACTTGTCGAGTACTGGCAGAGCACGACGTCCTTTATCTCCGGCGCTTAATGCACCAAGACGAACGGCGGCGCGAATTAATGCGCCGGTTTTATGGCGATGAATACGCTCGAGTGCGTCCAGAGGTACGTGTTTGCCTTCCGCATCTAAATCTAATGCCTGACCACCGCACATTCCGCCAATACCGCTGGCGCTCGCCAGTTCAGAAATCATCGAAATTCTGTCGCGATCCGACACTTCCGGCATATCGGCATCACTTAAAATCGAGAACGCCAGCGTTTGTAAAGCATCGCCCGCGAGAATCGCGTTTGCTTCGCCAAACTTCACATGGCAGGTCGGCAAACCGCGACGCAGATCGTCATCATCCATTGCCGGTAAATCATCATGAATTAATGAATACGCGTGGATACACTCCACGGCGGCAGCGGGTGCGTCCAGCGTGTTTGTGCTAACGCCGAACATATGGCCGGTGGCATAAACCAGGAACGGTCGCAGGCGCTTACCACCTAATAATGCGCCATACTGCATGGTTTCGACCACGGGAGTGTTCTGAAAGGGCAGTGGGGCAATAAAACGGCTCAGCGCCTGGTTGGCCTGCTTAACGCAGGCTTCGAGTTGCTGCGGAAAGTCCATTACTCATTGTCCGGTGTAAAAGGAGTTAAAGAGGCGTCTTCATTGTCAGACAGCAGAATTTGTACGCGCTGTTCGGCTTGTTGTAATTTGGCCTGCCCCTGACGTGCCAGCTGCACGCCACGTTCGAACTCGTTCAGCGCCTCTTCCAGCGGCAGGTCGCCACTTTCCAGACGGGTTACAATCTGTTCCAGCTCGCTCAGCGCCTTTTCAAAGCTGGCGGGCGCCTCATTTTTCTTCGGCATAATGAATGTCTGACTCTCAATATTTTTCGCCCCGTCATGGTAACGGACTCAGGGCAAATAGCAAATAACGCGCAATGGTAAGGTGATGTGCGCAGCAAAGCGATGTTAGTGGTATACTTCCGCGCCTGGATGCAGCCGCAGGTGTGGGCTGCTGTATTTTTCCCTATACAAGTCGCTTAAGACTTGCCAACGAACCATTGCCGCCATGAAGTTTATCATTAAATTGTTCCCGGAAATCACCATCAAAAGCCAATCTGTGCGCTTGCGCTTTATAAAAATCCTTACCGGGAACATTCGTAACGTTTTAAAGCACTATGATGAGACGCTCGCTGTCGTCCGCCACTGGGATAACATCGAAGTTCGCGCAAAAGATGAAAACCAGCGTCTGGCTATTCGCGACGCCCTGACCCGTATTCCGGGTATCCACCATATTCTCGAAGTCGAAGACGTGCCGTTTACCGACATGCACGATATTTTTGAGAAAGCGTTGGTTCAGTATCGCGATCAGCTGGAAGGTAAAACCTTCTGCGTACGCGTGAAGCGCCGTGGTAAACATGAGTTTAGCTCGATTGATGTGGAACGTTACGTCGGCGGCGGTTTAAATCAGCATATTGAATCCGCGCGCGTGAAGCTGACCAATCCGGATGTGACTGTCCATCTGGAAGTTGAAGACGATCGTCTCCTGCTGATCAAAGGTCGTTACGAAGGTATTGGCGGATTCCCAATCGGCACTCAGGAAGATGTGCTTTCGCTCATTTCCGGTGGTTTCGACTCCGGAGTTTCCAGCTATATGTTGATGCGTCGCGGCTGCCGCGTGCATTACTGCTTCTTTAATCTCGGCGGCGCGGCGCATGAAATTGGTGTTCGTCAGGTGGCGCATTATCTGTGGAACCGTTTTGGTAGCTCCCACCGCGTGCGTTTTGTCGCCATTAACTTTGAGCCGGTCGTCGGTGAAATTCTCGAGAAAATCGACGACGGTCAGATGGGTGTAATCCTCAAACGTATGATGGTGCGTGCCGCGTCTAAAGTGGCTGAACGTTACGGCGTACAGGCGCTCGTCACCGGCGAAGCGCTGGGACAGGTGTCCAGCCAGACGCTAACCAACCTGCGCCTGATTGATAACGTCTCCGATACGCTGATCCTGCGTCCGCTGATCTCTTACGACAAAGAGCACATCATCAACCTGGCTCGCCAGATTGGCACCGAAGATTTTGCCCGCACCATGCCGGAATACTGCGGTGTTATCTCCAAAAGCCCGACAGTGAAAGCGGTTAAGTCGAAGATTGAAGCGGAAGAAGAGAAGTTCGACTTCAGCATTCTCGATAAAGTGGTTGAGGAAGCGAATAACGTTGATATCCGCGAAATCGCTCAGCAGACCGAGCAGGAAGTGGTGGAAGTGGAAACCGTCAACGGCTTCGGCCCGAACGATGTGATCCTCGATATCCGTTCTGTTGATGAACAAGAAGATAAGCCGCTGAGAGTTGAAGGTATCGACGTGGTTTCTCTGCCGTTCTATAAACTGAGCACCAAATTTGGCGATCTCGACCAGAACAAAACCTGGCTGTTGTGGTGTGAGCGCGGGGTGATGAGCCGTCTGCAGGCGCTCTATCTGCGCGAGCAGGGCTTTAACAATGTGAAGGTGTATCGCCCGTAATTTGTGGTTTTTACGTCGCATCTGGTCAGATGCGACGTTTGCCGCATCCGACACTACTCGTAATAATTATAAATCCCTGCCGCCATCACCAGTTGTGATGCCACCTCATGGGCTTTTTCACGCCCAACCAACAGGTCGATAATTTTCAGACCAAAATCAATAGCCGTACCTGGCCCCTGACTGGTCAGCAATTTTACCCGAGCATCCCAGACGACGCGCTTGTCCTGCCATTGTTCAGCGGGAATTTTGTCTTTCAACGTCGGGAAGCCGGTCATATTGCCAATCGGGAAGATATCATGAGGCACCAGCACGGTGGCTGGCGCGGCGCAAATAGCCGCGACGATACGCCCGGAACGGTGGAACTGTTTCACGGTTTCAACCAGCAGGGTGCTATCACGAAAACACTCCGCGCCTTTAATGCCACCAGGCAGCACGATCACGTCATATTCGCCATCAGCTACTTCGACCAGCGGCGCATCCGCCAGCAGCTTCACGCCGCGTGAGCAGGTAATTGCCAGGTTACCATCGCTGGCGACGCTGGCAGTGGTGACGTTGACACCGCCGCGAACCAGCAGATCGATAGTGGTGACGGCTTCAGTCTCTTCACTACCAGGGGCGAGGCAAACCAGTGCCGATGCGCTCATATTCACTCTCCTTTCTTTTTACCATTTCAAACAGGCGGGTGTTTTCCGGTACGGCAATCCCATGCGCGCGAGCGCGGCGTAAGAGAAAACCAGTGATATAGTCGATTTCGGTGTGGCGCAGCGCGCGGATATCCTGCAACATCGACGAAATGTTTTCCGCCGTTGCATCAATCACCTGCATAACATAATCACGCAAATCTTCCGCTGAAGTATGATGCCCTTCGCGTTCGATCACCGCCGCGACTTCTTCGCATATCTGCATAATTTCTTGCGGATGATGACGTAATTCACCATTCGGGCAATTCCAGATGGCGGTCAGTGGATTAATCACACAGTTGACTGCCAGCTTGCGCCACAGCTCGGCGCGAATATTGTTATGCCACGCGACGTCAGGTAACACGGTTTGCAAAATATCCGCCAGATAACTGTAATCGCCATCCTGTTGCCGTGCCGGGCCAATATGCGTGATACCGTTTGCCACATGAATAATGACATTGCCGTCGCGGCGGGCGGCATGAGTGGTGGTGCCCATCAGTAATGGCTGCTGAATGTTTTGCAACTCTTCGATGGTGCCCATGCCGTTGTGAATTAACAGTATTGGCGTGGTTACAGGCAGTGTGGACGCGAGGCTTTTGACGGCATCGGAAACCTGCCATGCTTTCAGCGTCACCAGGAGCAGATCGCTGGTGGCGAGAAAATCGGGATCGTTGGCGGTCAGCGATTCGTTAAATATCGAACCATCTGTCTCAAGCAGATTCACACTACAATAAGGTTGCGGTACGCGCAGCCAGCCCTGAACCTCGTGACCCTGTTTACAAAGTGCTGTAAGCCATAATTGCCCTAAGGCACCGCATCCCAATACGGTAATTTTCATTGTTCCTCCTCACCCGCAACCACTCCGGGTGTTCAATAAGGCTATCCCTTAATTGTGCATGCTGTTGCGACTATGCACAATTAAGGGATACGTCCTGGTGCAGGACTGTCGGTTATTTAACTTTGCAGGTATTATGCTTCGCATCAAAAATGAAGGGAGAGGAAAAGATGCCATCTTTCGATATTGTCTCTGAAGTTGATCTTCAGGAAGCACGAAACGCGGTCGATAACGCGAGCCGCGAAGTGGAGTCCCGTTTTGACTTCCGTAACGTTGAAGCCTCATTTGAGCTGAACGACGCCAGCAAAACCATCAAAGTGTTGAGCGAGTCCGACTTCCAGGTCAATCAGTTGCTGGATATTCTGCGTGCCAAGCTGCTGAAGCGCGGCATTGAAGGCAGTTCGCTGGATGTACCGGAAAATATCGTTCATAGCGGTAAAACCTGGTTTGTGGAAGCGAAACTGAAACAGGGCATTGAAAGCGCGACCCAGAAGAAAATCGTCAAGATGATCAAAGACAGCAAACTGAAAGTGCAGGCGCAAATTCAGGGCGATGAGATCCGTGTGACGGGCAAATCTCGTGATGATTTGCAGGCTGTCATGGCGATGGTACGTGGTGGCGATCTGGGTCAGCCGTTCCAGTTCAAAAACTTCCGCGATTAATCGCGACAACCTGCGCTTTGTTCATGTCAGATGCGGCATGAACGCCTGATTCGGCCTACAAAGATTTGTCACTCAGGAACTTTGTAGGCCTGATATGCGTAGCGCAACAGGCAATTCGCCTCGTTTTTTATGCCTGACGAATTGCCTGTTCAACCTCAAAGCGATTCGTCACTTTGCTGTCGATTTTCACATAAGCTGAATGTTCTTCTTCTGCAATCAACACTTCTTTGACACCCGCAGTTTCCATCAAACGCACTTTTAACGTCTCGTTTGCGGCAATGTCCGATGGGATTTCAATGCGCAAACTGCTGACATACGGCGGTTCTTTCATGGTACTGGCGACTGCCAGCCACACTGCGGCCAGCATTGCGCCAGCGAGAAATACGCCCTGACCGTCAAACATGCCGTCAATCCAGCCACCCAGCGAACCGCCAATGGCCACGCCAAGAAACTGGCTGGTGGAGTAAACGCCCATCGCCGTACCTTTGTAACCGGCTGGCGACTCTTTACTGATAAGCGAGGGGAGGAGGGCTTCCATCAAATTAAACGCCACAAAGAAAAGCTGCACGCCGACCACCAGTTGCCAGAACTGCGTTTGTGCGTTCCACAACACAATTTCCGCAACCACGATCAGCCCGACGCAGAAAACAAAGACTTGCTTCATTTTGCGCTTAACTTCCGCGTAGATAATGAAAGGCACAACCGAGCCAAAGGCGATTAACATCGTCGCCAGATAGACCTTCCAGTGTTCAGCCGCCGGGAACCCCGCATCAGCCAACTGTCCGGGCAGGGCAACAAACGTCGACATCAGCAGCATGTGCAGACACATAATGCCGAAGTTGAGTTTCAGCAGTCGCGGTTCTGCCAGCACTTTGCTGAAACTGCCTTTCACCATTCCGGACTCACGATTAAGTACGTGCGTGCTGCTGTTGGGCACAACCCAAATGGTCAACGCAATACCGGTCGTTGCCAGAATAGCGATCATCCAGAACAGCGTGTGCAGTCCAAGTTTGTGAGTGATGATAGGGCCAAGTACCATCGCAATGGCGAAGGTAATGCCAAAACTCACGCCGATAAACGCCATCGCTTTGGTGCGGTTTTGTTCGCGCGTGAGATCAGAAAGTAGCGCCATAACGGCAGCGGCAATCGCTCCAGAACCTTGTAACGCCCGGCCCAGAATAATTCCCCAGATAGAGTCGGAAAGCGCAGCGATAACGCTACCGGCGGCAAACACCGCCAGCCCGCCGACAATTAATGGTTTGCGACCAATACGGTCTGAGAGCAGGCCAAACGGAATCTGAAAAACGGCCTGAGTCAGGCCATAAATACCAATGGCAATACCGATTAATGCTTCACTGGCACCTTGCAGTGCCATACCGTACGTAGTTAGAACCGGCAGTACCATAAACATGCCCAGCATGCGCAATGAAAATACGGTCCCTAAACCCCAGGTCGCGCGCCGCTCACCTGGCGTCATTTTATAATCGTTCATTACCACCTCTTAAAAAATTGCCCACATAGTGTAGTGCGGAGCGCATGTTGGGTAAACAGAGTGTTAATGAGTAAATATTACATAAGAGCGTGATTTTTACGTCAGGCATGCGCTTCTCTCGTATTCTTGCCATTAATACTTTGTGCGTTAAATATAACAAATGAAAAGCTCGCCTGATTTTATCCTGCCACGAATGATATTATTTTCGGATTTGTTGATGAGCGTGTGATTTTTTATTAAAGGATGGTGTTATTTTATCACAATAAATAGAGGTGTTGGAGGTGCTGGTTATTCTGCTTTAGCTTAAATGTTTACTTATTACCTGAGGTTGTTATGGCTGTGTATTTATTCATGAAGTGGATGTTTGGTGGTTAGGTATATTGAAAAATATAGTGGTGGATGCATAAAGGTTATTTATGTTAAACAAAAAGAGTTTATTGGCTATTTTATTAATTGCCTCACAAGGTTCACTGGCAAGCGAGAAAGCGCATGAATTGTATGACAGCATATACAGTGAAAAGCCTGCCCCCGATGTGATAAGGACACTGCATAAAATGGCTGAGTCGGGGGATGTCGACGCGCAAAGCCTGTTAGGCTGGGAATATTATCAGCCCCGCTACGATACCACACCCAACGTTCAGGAAGCCATTAAATGGTTCGAGTTAGCCGCTAAACAAGGTGATGAAGAAGCTCCGTTAGCGCTGGGGGATATCTACTACGAAGGTGAACAGGTGCGGGTGGATTATGCCAAAGCGTATGCGTTATTTAATCAGGCTACGCAACGCGGTGTGAATTTAGCATGGTCCAGGTTGGGCATGATGTACGCCAATGGTCAGTATGTCGAGGTGGATTGTAGTAAAGCGAAAGAATATCTTGATAAGGGTGTTCACATTTATGCTGGTCCGGAAGACTTTATGGCCGCCTGTCGAAAAGATATGATTGACAGAAAAACGGTTGACGATACGTTACCGGTGATCACGATTACCCGTTCTGGAATGCGGGATAATTTTTTAGATAAAGGTTTTTCCTGCAAGGATAGCCTCTTTGCCAAAACCAATAAATTAGGCGAAGTGGCCAATCTTCGTGTTACGTACAACATCAAGAGTCCGTCGGGTAAGGAAACTATTCAAACGGTCGGCTTTGCACCTTTCGGCTTAAACCGACTGGATATTAACTTTACAGATTACCGGCTTGATTCATTTACCAGTAATTCGTTGCTTATTCTTTATAAACCGGAATTTGAACGAAAATCTTGTGCAGCTATAAGGACCACGATCGTTGCCGCAACGGCAACCATTAAAGGCAAGGATGTGGACCTGATGAAAGCGGGGGCAATTGAACAAAAGTGGTAACGCTGCTCAGTCTCCGGCTGAGGCAAAACTTGCCATGGCCGGAGGCGATAATAATCTAAGCCGCGAGAATATGCTGAATCGCTAAAAACATCGGTACAGCACCGAAAACATTGGGCCTCGCTGAAAGCTGAACAAAGCCGAGACGAGTATAAAAGTTAATGGCGGCAGGGTCAGCATCAAGATAAACCCCTTTAATTGGTAATGCCCGGTGAATTATTTTTACATGTTCAAAAAAATCACATAGTAGGTCCTGACCAAAGCCCCGCTTTTGATATTTCCGCGCTACCCCTAACATGACTAATCTGACAACACCAATCTCTGAAGGTTGTGAACCCTGAAGGACGCCAGAAACGCGTTGTTTTTCCAGCGAATATGCCGTAAAAGTACAGATGCCAATCAGTTCACCACTTTGTCTGTCAATAAGTGCTTTAGCAGCACAGTCGCTATTACGCACACTTTTCTTTAGCGATGCGCGTACAAATTTATCGATAACAGGGTTACCGCAATCAAACTGTTTTTGCCCAGGATAAGTAATATCAGACTGATAATTACAGGAGAGGACTATGGGCAGAGTAATCTCTTCATGCTTGTCGACCATCGCTGTTTTTCCTTTTCATTAACGCCTTGAGGGCGAGCGTCGGTTGAGCAGGTTCAGCGATGAGTTGGTTCATCAGTTCCCAGCTTTGATTCGAAAGCTCACGGCGACGTTGGTTATCAAGCACACTTTCGGCGCGTTCCATAGCTGCGCTCAAAATAAAAGCGCTTAAATCTACCCCAACGGCTTGCGCAGCTTCACGAAGTTTGTTTTTGGCGTCGGGACTGGTTTTGAGTTCAACCCGCGCATTTTTCAGCGTTTTATCGATATCGGGTAGAGCGACTGTTTTTCCAGGCATTATGACCTCTTTGATTAACTGAATGAAATCGTAGGGAGTCGATCTCATGCATAATACGGCTATCAACCGTATGATTAATTTATGTGCATATACTCACTCTGTCAAGAGATACGGTTATTAGCCGTATCTCTGTTCTCAGACAATAAAAAAGGTGCCGTAGCACCTTTTTTATAGAGAGGTTGTGTTACCACACAGCAGCCAGCAGCGTATGCGAGTCCGGCACCATAAAATCAACGGACATCATTACCGAGAGGGCAGTGATGGCGATGATCGAGAAGCCGAATAGCTTGCGCGCCCAGATTCGATCATCAGCAACTTTATAACCGCGCAGGGCCATACCTAACCACCAGACGCTAACCGCCGCGGCGACCACCAGATATTTATACCCAGCGTAACCGCCAAGAGAGAGCATCAGCGTGGCAACGGCAAAGGCGATGATATACAGCGTAATGTGGTTTTTCGCTACCGAAATGCCTTTCACCACTGGCAGCACCGGAATGTTTGCCGCCTGATAATCCTTAAAGCGGAAAATTGCGATGGCATAAGAGTGAGGCATCTGCCACAGGCTGAAGATAGCCAGCAGGATCGCTGCGCCGCTATCGAACTCGCCTGTCACTGCACAGTAGCCAATCACCGGCGGCGCTGCGCCGGAGAGCGAACCAATCAACGTGCCGTAGACCGAGTGGCGTTTCATGTACAGGCTGTAAACGCCGACATAAACCACAAAGCCCATCACCCCCAGCCAGCAGGCCAGCGGATTCGCGCCAAACCACAGCAGCATAAAGCCAGCAATACCCAGCAAGGTGGCGTACACCAGCGAGACAGCAGGAGAGATCAGGCCTTTAACCAGCACCCGATTCTTCGTCCTTTCCATCTTTCTGTCGATATCCCTGTCGATGTAGTTGTTAAACACACAACCCGACGCCACAACCAGTGACACCCCAACCAGCGTGTAGATAAACAGGGGATAATCAATGCTGCCCTTTGAGGCCAGCAGGAATCCCCCAATCACCGAGATCAGGTTGCCAAAGATGATGCCTGGTTTCGTTACTTGCAGGTATTGCTTAAACATCATAACCGCCGCTCTTAGTGCATCATCATGTTGTAGTTGAGGTTCCACATAATCCAGATGGAGCCGACAACCAGGATAGCGATGATTAGCACGGTGAAGACAAACGCCGTCATGTTCCAGCCTTCATCTGATTTGGTATTCATGTGCAGGAAGCACACCAGATGCACCAGAACCTGTACCACTGCCATTGCCAGGATTGTTCCCAGAATTACGGCCGGAGAGGCAGCCCCTGTCATCACCATCCAGAACGGAATCACCGTCAGAATGATCGACAGGATAAAACCTGTCATGTAGGTTTTTACGCTGCCATGGGACGCGCCGCTGTGATCGGTAGAATGACTCATTACATCGCCCCCATCAGATAAACAACAGTGAACACACAGATCCAAACCACATCCAGGAAGTGCCAGAACAGGCTCAGACACATGATGCGGGTACGGTTAGTGCTGGTCAGGCCGCGACGGGCGATTTGCACCATCAGCACCGCCATCCAGATAAGACCGGAAGTGACGTGAAGACCGTGCGTGCCGACCAGCGCAAAGAACGCTGACAGGAAGCCGCTGCGATCCGGGCCCATGCCGTTAACAATCAGGTGATGGAATTCATAGATTTCCATCCCGATAAATCCGGCACCAAATAACCAGGTCAACGCCAGCCAGGAGATAACCTGGCTTTTGTTGTTTTTGTACATGGCGATAGCCGCCATGCCGTAGGTGATGGAGCTGAACAACAGCAAGAAAGTTTCAACCAGAACGAACGGCAGTTCGAAAATGTCCTTACCTGTCGGGCCACCTGCGGTGCCGTTCACCAGAACGGCATAGGTAGCAAACAAGATAGAGAACAGAATGCAGTCGCTCATCAGGTAGATCCAAAATCCGAAGATTTTGTTTCCGCCTGCATCGTGGTGCCCGTGTTCGTGCGCGTGGGCAGTCGCGTGCGTCAAAGTATCAGTTGCCATTTTTCAGCCCTGCCTTAGTAATCTCATCGAAATGCTGGTTTTCCAGTTTTTCGATTTCTGCCACCGGCACGTAGTAATCCACGTCCTCGTCGAAGCTTTTCACGATCCAGGTGATGATCATGCCTGCGAAGCCAACAATCGCCAGCCACCAGATATGCCAGATCATGGCGAAACCGAAGATGGTGGAGAAAGCCGCAATGACGATACCGGCACCGCTGTTTTTCGGCATATGAATTTCTTCATAGTGGTCTGGCTTTTTGTACGCTTCGCCTTTCTCTTTCATTTCCCAGAATGCATCACGCTCGTGAACGTGCGGCACAACGGCAAAGTTATAGAACGGAGGCGGGGAAGAGGTTGCCCACTCCAGCGTACGGCCACCCCACGGGTCGCCGGTCAGGTCACGGTTCTGGTCGCGGTCGCGAATAGAAACGTACATCTGAATAACGAGGCAGAGAATACCCAGCGCAATCAGTACTGCACCGCTGGCGGCAATCATCAGCATGGTGTGGAACTGCGGGTCAATCTGCTGGCTCAAGCGACGGGTCATACCCATGAAGCCCAGCGCATACAGCGGCATAAAGGCAACGAAGAAGCCGATGATCCAGAACCAGAACGCGCGTTTACCCCAGGTTTCGTTCAGTTTGAAACCGAACGCTTTAGGCCACCAGTAGGTCATCCCTGCGAAGCAGCCGAACACCACGCCGCCGATGATCACGTTATGGAAGTGCGCAATCAGGAACAGGCTGTTATGCAGAACGAAGTCTGCGCCCGGTACTGCCAGCAGCACGCCTGTCATACCGCCCACCGAGAAGGTGACGATAAAACCGATGGTCCACAGCATCGCAGAATGGAACACGATGCGGCCCTGATACATGGTGAACAGCCAGTTGAAGATCTTCACCCCGGTCGGGATGGCGATAATCATCGTGGTGATACCAAAGAAGGCGTTTACGTTCGCGCCCGCACCCATCGTAAAGAAGTGGTGCAGCCAGACGATGAACGACAGCACGGTGATACAGACGGTTGCCCATACCAGCGAGGTATAACCAAACAGACGTTTACGCGAGAAGGTTGCTGCAATTTCGGAGAACACACCGAAAACAGGCAGGATCAGGATGTAAACTTCCGGGTGGCCCCAGGCCCAAATCAGGTTGATGTACATCATCATGTTGCCACCCATATCGTTGGTAAAGAAATGGGTGCCCAGATAGCGATCCAGGGTCAGCAACGCGACGGTAACCGTCAGAATTGGGAAGGAGGCGATAATCAGTACGTTCGCGCACAATGATGCCCAGGTAAATACTGGCATCTTGAACATGGTCATGCCTGGTGCGCGCATCTTCAGAATGGTAACGAAGAAGTTGATCCCGGTAAGCGTCGTACCTATACCGGATAGCTGGAGACTCCATATCCAGTAATCGACACCGACTCCCGGACTGTACTCTATTCCCGATAGCGGTGGATAGGCCAGCCAGCCGGTCTGCGCAAATTCGCCCACGCCGAGAGAAACGTTAACCAGAATCACACCAACAACGGTAAACCAGAAGCTTAAGTTGTTGAGGAACGGGAACGCTACGTCACGCGCGCCGATCTGCAGCGGAACCACCAGGTTCATCAGACCGATAACGAAAGGCATAGCCACGAAGAAGATCATAATCACGCCGTGCGCGGTGAAGATCTGATCGTAGTGGTGAGGTGGCAGGAAGCCCGCTTCGCCCGCAGAGGCAAGGGCCTGCTGGCTACGCATCATAATGGCGTCAGCAAAACCACGCAGCAACATCACAATCGCCACGATGATATACATGATACCGAGGCGTTTATGGTCAACGGAGGTCAGCCACTCTTTCCACAGGTAGGTCCACTTACCGAAGTAAGTGATCAGGCCAACGAGCGCCAGACCTCCCAAAATAATGCCAGCGATCGTAACCATGACGATAGGTTCATGGAACGGGACTGCATCAAGTGATAATTTTCCGAACATCTTTATTCTTCCTCAACCCCTTTAATGGGCGGATTCCGCGTGGCTCATGTCCATGCCTTCCATACCTTCGTGTGCGCTGTGCTCACCTTCTGGCTGGGTCATGTCCATGCTCTTACCGTGAGCCATAAACTTGTTAATCACATCGGCAAACAAGTCTGGTTTCACGTTGGAGAAATATTCCACCTGGTTGTATTCGCTAGGCGCGGCCAGTTTTTCGAACGCTGCCATGTCAGACATGGTATTCGGCGACTGTTTCGCTTTTGCGACCCACTGGTCGAATTCGGCGCGATCCGGTGTTGCAATAGCTTTGAACTTCATGCCTGAGAAGCCCGGGCCGCTGTAGCTGGCGGAGATACCGTCATAAGTGCCGGGTTCGTTGGCGATCAGATGCAGGCGAGTCTGCATACCGGCCATGGCATAAATCTGGCTACCCAGACGCGGAATGAAGAAGGAGTTCATCACGGAGTTGGAGGTCACTTTGAAGTACACCGGAGTGTTCGCCGGGAAAGCGATTTCATTCACGGTAGCAATGCCCTGTTCCGGGTAGATGAAGAACCATTTCCAGTCCATGGAAACCACTTCGATGGTAATGGGCTTCTCGTCGTGTGCCAGCGGCTTGCTAGGCTCAAGAGCGTGAGTGGTTTTCCAGGTCAGTACCGCAAGGAAGATGATGATTAAGATAGGTACCGTCCAGACCACAGCTTCCACTTTATTGGAGTGTGACCAGTTCGGGCTGTACTTAGCATCTTTATTGCTCGCACGGTACTTCCAGGCGAAACCAACAGCCATCAAGATTGCGGGAATAACGACAATCAACATCAGGCCAAATGCCGTCAGTATCAGTGAACGTTGCTCCAGACCAATCTGTCCTTTGGGATCTAACAGCGCAGAATTACAGCCACTGAGCAATACAGTGCCTGCAAATAATGACAACCATCCCAAACTTTTATTGTATTTCCTGAGTCTCATTTAACGACCTCAATTCCACGGGATCTGGTGGCGTTTAAAGTGTGTGGGCATTTTACGGGAAGGTTACATTACTGTAAACATGATTAAATTCCTGTTACTTGGATTTGGCTGCCAGGTCACATATGTTGCAAAACATATCAAGTTGATTTTAAGAAGCTGTTGCAAAAGGGCGTTATAACGAAAGGGGAGTGCAGAAGGAGTCTGAGCGGGCAATTGGTATAACCAATGCTAAATAAAACATTTATTTAACAAATAATTATCATTAAGGTGACAATTGGGTGGTGGGGAAATAAAGTCTCATTAGCTGAATCGTGTAAGAAAAAATAGATTTCATAAATGGCGTCAATAATTTCCAAACACTAAGCCGCACAAAAGAACAAATATTAATAAGCGATGCTGATGTTTATTTAGCCGTAATAATTACGGCGAGTGATTACTACAGCTAAATAATATTTACAGATTACGTCAGATGCGTTTTTCGTAGCGCCAGATAATCCAGTAAACCACCAAGCACGACGCCAGAAAGGGCGACTAAAACCCCGACTTCCAGCAGAGCAGGCAGGAAAGAGAAGTGCGTCAAATCCAGCGCGTCCATCGTCAACAGCAGTAACCACACGGCCAACAGGCTGACGCCCGCCGCCAGTGTCCACATGGCAAAGGCATAACCTGCCGGATATTCGGTACGGGAGATAAAGTTGTCATTTACTCGTGTATATTCAAGCGTCTGGCGACAAACCAGCAGCAAAAAAAGCCCTGGTACAGCAGCGGCGACGGAGAACAGATAGAATGTCGACCAGCCGTGTGCTTCAACAAACCAACCCGCCACGGGGCCGACATAAACTCGCCCTACAGCAGAAAGCGCTGAGAGCAGGGCAAATTGAGTAGCGGAAAATGACTTATTACACAGCGTCATTAACAGCGCGACAAAGGCTGATGTACCCATCCCGCCACAGAGGTTTTCGAAAAAGACGGCTGCGCCCATGCTGTAGAGATGCTTATCAGTAATCGACAGCAGCCAGTAACCGGCGTTAGACGCACCTTGTAAAATACCGAAAATCAGCAGCGCCCGGAACAGTGACAGGCGCTGCATCAAAATCCCACCGTACAATGCGCCAACAATGGTCGCCAGTAAGCCAAGCGTTTTGTTAACCACGCCTACTTCACCTGCATCAAACCCGACGCCGCGAATCAAAAACGTGGTTGTCAGGCTCATGGCGAATGCGTCGCCCAGCTTATACAGCACGATAAGAAGCAAAATAAGCCAGGCATTATTGCGACCAAAGAAATCGCGCAGAGGTGCAACAACCGCTTGTTCCAGCGTTTTGGGCACAGGAACGGTGTCGGTTGGTTCTGGTGCAAGTAACGTCGCGATAATACAGGGGATCAACAGCGCCGCCATCAACCAGTACATGCCCTGCCAGCCCAGCCATTTATCTGCCAGCCACAGGGCTAAGCCGCCGGAAACCAGCATCCCTAAACGGTAACCCAGCACGCTGATTGCCGCGCCCGCACCACGCTCTTCTGCCGGGAGCACATCGGTTTTCCACGCATCGAAGACAATATCCTGGGAGGCAGAGCAAAAAGCGATCACCACCGCCAGTGCCGCCATCCAGCGGAGCTGGGTGCCTGGTTCTAGAAAACCCATCGCCGCAATGGCGACTAATAACAGGATTTGCGTGGCGAGCAACCAACCGCGCCGCCGCCCGAAAAATGGGGGCGTGTAGCGGTCCATCAGCGGTGACCAGAGGAATTTAAAAACGTAAGCCTGGCCTACCAGAGAGAAGAAACCAATGGTTTTAAGATCGATATTCTCGACCGTCATCCAGGCCTGTAAGGTGCCGGATGTCAGGGCGAGCGGTAGCCCGGAAGCAAAACCCAGAATCAGCAATATGGCTGAACGTGGCTGTTGAAAAATACGTAAATATTGACTGGACATGGGCGTCTACAGGCCCGGCTTGCACCGGGCCAGAGGGCAGAAATTAACGCGCGTTCTGCTTGATGAATTCGTGGATGCTGGTGTCCTGAGACATATCAGCGATGGTATCGGTCAGCACACTGTTAACCGCATCGGCGATATTTTTGTTGGAGGCCTGGAACGCACCTTCAACGTTGTAGCTGGCACGATAGTTTTTGGTCATTTTGTTGCCATTCTGCGCGGTAGCGATGATAGCGATATCCGCTTTGGTGGCGATGTTATAGCGCACGTTGCCCTGGGACACGTCAGCATACAGTTGGCTAACGATGATTTGCAGATTAACCGGGCCATTCGGACCAACCATGTAACCACGCGCGGTCATCTGTTTTTCCAGCACTTCTTGCAGCAGGAAACGCAGATCGCGGGAGGCTGTCAGGGTAACGATTTGATTATCGCGGGTAACTTTTGCCAGCGCCTGATCGGTACGCTGATCGGCACCATTAATGCTGACGGTGACGCCCATCAGACTTGGATCTTGTTGTGGCAGCGTTATCGTCGGAGAAACTTCAATAGTTGTTGGCGGTTTTGCGCATCCTGCAAGCATAAACAGAGCAACTAACGGGAAGAGGATTTTTTTGAACATGTTCGGGCTCTCAGAGACTCTTAAGCGTGTTTGGTAAAAATTCCCGCCATCATAACATTGCCAACGGCGAGGGGAAGTGGGTAAGGCATGTAAATTCATCATGTTGACGAAATAATCGCCCCTGGTAAAAGAAACGCTGATGCGAGGCCTGTGTTTCAATCTTTAAATCAGTAAACTTCATACGCTTGACGGAAAAACCAGGACGAAACCTAAATATTTGTTGTTAAGCTGCAATGGAAACGGTAAAAGCGGCTAGTATTTAAAGGGATGGATGACATCTCAGCGTTGTCGGAGGAGATATTTCATGATGATACGTGAGCGGATAGAAGAAAAATTAAGGGCGGCGTTCCAACCCGTATTCCTCGAAGTAGTGGATGAAAGCTATCGTCACAATGTCCCAGCCGGCTCTGAAAGCCATTTTAAAGTTGTGCTGGTCAGCGATCGTTTTACGGGTGAACGTTTTCTGAATCGTCATCGAATGATTTACAGTACTTTAGCGGAGGAACTCTCTACTATCGTTCATGCGCTGGCTCTGCATACTTACACTATTAAGGAGTGGGAAGGGTTGCAGGACACCGTCTTTGCCTCTCCTCCCTGTCGTGGAGCAGGAAGCATCGCGTAAAAACGCATTTGCAACTGTCGGCGCTTTTCCAGTATGTTGCTAAAGATTTTATGAAAAACGGCCTGCGGGCCGTTTTGTTTTGTCTGGATTTTGCGCTTTTTGCCCAGCATTCAGACGAAAATTGCCCGGGAATTGTGAAAAAATACGCGACAGCGCGCAATAACCGTTCTCGACTCATAAAAGTGATGCCGCTATAATGCCGCGTCCTATTTGAATGCTTTCGGGATGATTCTGGTAACAGGGAATGTGATTGATTATAAGAACATCCCGGTTCCGCGAAGCCAACAACCTGTGCTTGCGGGGTAAGAGTTGACCGAGCACTGTGATTTTTTGAGGTAACAAGATGCAAGTTTCAGTTGAAACCACTCAAGGCCTTGGCCGCCGTGTAACGATTACTATCGCTGCTGACAGCATCGAGACCGCTGTTAAAAGCGAGCTGGTCAACGTTGCGAAAAAAGTACGTATTGACGGCTTCCGCAAAGGCAAAGTGCCAATGAATATCGTTGCTCAGCGTTATGGCGCCTCTGTACGCCAGGACGTTCTGGGTGACCTGATGAGCCGTAACTTCATTGACGCCATCATTAAAGAAAAAATCAATCCGGCTGGCGCACCGACTTATGTTCCGGGCGAATACAAGCTGGGTGAAGACTTCACCTACTCTGTAGAGTTTGAAGTTTATCCGGAAGTTGAACTGCAGGGTCTGGAAGCGATCGAAGTTGAAAAACCGATCGTTGAAGTGACCGACGCTGACGTTGACGGCATGCTGGATACTCTGCGTAAACAGCAGGCGACCTGGAAAGAAAAAGACGGCGCTGTTGAAGCAGAAGACCGCGTAACCATCGACTTCACCGGTTCTGTAGACGGCGAAGAGTTCGAAGGCGGTAAAGCGTCTGATTTCGTACTGGCGATGGGCCAGGGTCGTATGATCCCGGGCTTTGAAGACGGTATCAAAGGCCACAAAGCTGGCGAAGAGTTCACCATCGACGTGACCTTCCCGGAAGAGTACCACGCAGAAAACCTGAAAGGTAAAGCAGCGAAATTCGCTATCAACCTGAAGAAAGTTGAAGAGCGTGAACTGCCGGAACTGACTGCAGAATTCATCAAACGTTTCGGCGTTGAAGATGGTTCCGTAGAAGGTCTGCGCGCTGAAGTGCGTAAAAACATGGAGCGCGAGCTGAAGAGCGCCATCCGTAACCGCGTTAAGTCTCAGGCGATCGAAGGTCTGGTAAAAGCTAACGACATCGACGTACCGGCTGCGCTGATCGACAGCGAAATCGACGTTCTGCGTCGCCAGGCTGCACAGCGTTTCGGCGGTAACGAAAAACAGGCTCTGGAACTGCCGCGCGAACTGTTCGAAGAACAAGCTAAACGCCGCGTAGTTGTTGGCCTGCTGCTGGGCGAAGTTATCCGCACCAACGAGCTGAAAGCTGACGAAGAACGCGTGAAAGGCCTGATCGAAGAGATGGCTTCTGCGTACGAAGATCCGAAAGAAGTTATCGAGTTCTACAGCAAAAACAAAGAACTGATGGACAACATGCGCAATGTTGCTCTGGAAGAACAGGCTGTTGAAGCTGTACTGGCGAAAGCGAAAGTGACTGAAAAAGAAACCACTTTCAACGAGCTGATGAACCAGCAGGCGTAATTTACGCAGCATAACGCGCTAAATTCGCACAAAGGCCCATCACCGCCAGGTGGTGGGTCTTTTTTTTGTCATGAATTTTGCATGGAACCGTGCGAAAAGCCTCTTTCGGTGTTAGCGTAACAACAAAAGATTGTTATGCTTGAAATATGGTGATGCCGTACCCATAACACAGGGACTAGCTGATAATCCGTCCATAAGGTTACAATCGGTACAGCAGGTTTTTTCAATTTTATCCAGGAGACGGAAATGTCATACAGCGGCGAACGAGATAACTTTGCACCCCATATGGCGCTGGTGCCGATGGTCATTGAACAGACCTCACGTGGTGAGCGCTCTTTTGATATCTATTCTCGTCTACTTAAGGAACGCGTCATTTTTCTGACTGGCCAGGTTGAAGACCACATGGCTAACCTGATTGTGGCGCAGATGCTGTTCCTGGAAGCAGAAAACCCAGAAAAAGATATCTATCTGTACATTAACTCCCCAGGCGGGGTGATCACTGCCGGGATGTCTATCTATGACACCATGCAGTTTATCAAGCCTGATGTCAGCACCATCTGTATGGGCCAGGCGGCTTCGATGGGCGCTTTCTTGCTGACTGCAGGGGCAAAAGGTAAACGTTTCTGCCTGCCGAATTCGCGCGTGATGATTCACCAGCCGTTGGGCGGCTACCAGGGCCAGGCGACCGATATCGAAATTCATGCCCGTGAAATTCTGAAAGTTAAAGGGCGTATGAATGAACTTATGGCGCTTCATACGGGTCAATCATTAGAACAGATTGAACGTGACACCGAGCGCGATCGCTTCCTTTCCGCCCCTGAAGCGGTGGAATACGGTCTGGTCGATTCGATTCTGACCCATCGTAATTGATGCCAGAGGCGCAACTGTGCCGCTATACTTATCCAGGGCGGCACAACGCTATAAAGCGGCTTGCGCCTGAGAATGGCATTTGCGTCGTCGTGTGCGGCACAAAGAACAAAGAAGAGGTTTTGACCCATGACAGATAAACGCAAAGATGGCTCAGGCAAATTGCTGTATTGCTCTTTTTGCGGCAAAAGCCAGCATGAAGTGCGCAAGCTGATTGCCGGTCCATCCGTGTATATCTGCGACGAATGTGTTGATTTATGTAACGACATCATTCGCGAAGAGATTAAAGAAGTTGCACCGCATCGTGAACGCAGTGCGCTACCGACGCCGCATGAAATTCGCAACCACCTGGACGATTACGTTATCGGTCAGGAACAGGCGAAAAAAGTGCTGGCGGTCGCGGTATACAACCACTACAAACGTCTGCGCAACGGAGATACCAGCAATGGTGTCGAGTTGGGCAAAAGTAACATTCTGCTGATCGGTCCGACCGGTTCCGGTAAAACGCTGCTGGCCGAAACGCTGGCGCGCCTGCTGGACGTCCCGTTCACCATGGCCGATGCAACCACGCTGACCGAAGCCGGTTATGTGGGCGAAGACGTTGAAAACATCATTCAGAAGCTGTTGCAAAAGTGCGATTACGACGTACAGAAAGCGCAGCGCGGGATTGTCTACATCGATGAAATCGACAAGATTTCTCGTAAGTCAGACAACCCGTCCATTACCCGAGACGTTTCCGGTGAAGGCGTACAGCAGGCACTGTTGAAACTGATCGAAGGTACGGTAGCTGCTGTTCCACCGCAAGGTGGGCGTAAACATCCGCAGCAGGAATTCTTGCAGGTTGATACCTCTAAGATCCTGTTTATCTGTGGCGGTGCATTTGCCGGTCTGGATAAAGTGATTTCCCATCGTGTAGAAACAGGCTCCGGCATTGGTTTTGGCGCGACGGTAAAAGCGAAATCTGACAAAGCAAGTGAAGGCGAGCTGCTGGCGCAGGTTGAACCGGAAGATCTGATCAAGTTTGGTCTGATCCCTGAGTTCATTGGTCGTCTGCCGGTTGTCGCAACGTTGAATGAACTGAGCGAAGAAGCTCTGATTCAGATCCTCAAAGAGCCGAAAAACGCCCTGACCAAGCAGTATCAGGCGCTGTTTAATCTGGAAGGCGTGGATCTGGAATTCCGTGACGAGGCGCTGGATGCTATCGCTAAGAAAGCGATGGCGCGTAAAACCGGTGCTCGTGGCCTGCGTTCCATCGTAGAAGCCGCACTGCTCGATACCATGTACGATCTGCCGTCCATGGAAGACGTCGAAAAAGTGGTTATCGACGAATCGGTAATTGATGGTCAAAGCAAGCCGTTGCTGATTTATGGCAAGCCGGAAGCGCAACAGGCATCTGGTGAATAATTAACCATTCCCATACAATTAGTTAACCAAAAAGGGGGGATTTTATCTCCCCTTTAATTTTTCCTCTATTCTCGGCGTTGAATGTGGGGGAAACATCCCCATATACTGACGTACATGTTAATAGATGGCGTGAAGCACAGTCGTGTCATCTGATTACCTGGCGGAAATTAAACTAAGAGAGAGCTCTATGAATCCTGAGCGTTCTGAACGCATTGAAATCCCCGTATTGCCGCTGCGCGATGTGGTGGTTTATCCGCACATGGTCATCCCCTTATTTGTCGGGCGGGAAAAATCTATCCGTTGTCTGGAAGCGGCGATGGACCATGATAAAAAAATTATGCTGGTCGCGCAGAAAGAAGCTTCAACGGATGAGCCGGGTGTAAACGATCTTTTCACCGTCGGGACCGTGGCCTCTATATTGCAGATGCTGAAACTGCCTGACGGCACCGTCAAAGTGCTGGTCGAGGGGTTACAGCGCGCGCGTATTTCTGCGCTCTCTGACAATGGCGAACACTTTTCTGCGAAGGCGGAGTATCTGGAGTCGCCGACCATTGATGAGCGGGAACAGGAAGTGCTGGTGCGTACTGCAATCAGCCAGTTCGAAGGCTACATCAAGCTGAACAAAAAAATTCCACCAGAAGTGCTGACGTCGCTGAATAGCATCGACGATCCGGCGCGTCTGGCGGATACCATTGCTGCGCATATGCCGCTGAAACTGGCTGACAAACAGTCCGTTCTGGAGATGTCCGACGTCAACGAACGTCTGGAATATCTGATGGCAATGATGGAATCGGAAATCGATCTGCTGCAGGTTGAGAAACGCATTCGCAACCGCGTTAAAAAGCAGATGGAGAAATCCCAGCGTGAGTACTATCTGAACGAGCAAATGAAAGCTATTCAGAAAGAACTCGGTGAAATGGACGACGCGCCGGACGAAAACGAAGCCCTGAAGCGCAAAATCGACGCGGCGAAAATGCCGAAAGAGGCAAAAGAGAAAGCGGAAGCAGAGTTGCAGAAGCTGAAAATGATGTCTCCGATGTCGGCAGAAGCGACCGTAGTGCGTGGTTATATCGACTGGATGGTACAGGTACCGTGGAATGCGCGTAGCAAGGTCAAAAAAGACCTGCGTCAGGCGCAGGAAATCCTTGATACCGACCATTATGGTCTGGAGCGCGTGAAAGATCGCATCCTTGAGTATCTTGCGGTTCAAAGCCGTGTCAACAAAATCAAGGGACCGATCCTCTGCCTGGTAGGGCCGCCGGGGGTAGGTAAAACTTCTCTTGGTCAGTCCATCGCCAAAGCTACCGGACGTAAATATGTTCGTATGGCGCTGGGCGGCGTGCGTGACGAAGCGGAAATCCGTGGTCACCGCCGTACTTACATCGGTTCTATGCCGGGTAAACTGATCCAGAAAATGGCGAAAGTGGGCGTGAAAAACCCGCTGTTCCTGCTCGATGAGATCGACAAAATGTCTTCTGACATGCGAGGCGATCCGGCTTCCGCACTGCTTGAAGTGCTGGATCCAGAGCAGAACGTAGCGTTCAGCGACCACTACCTGGAAGTGGATTACGATCTCAGCGACGTGATGTTTGTCGCGACGTCGAATTCCATGAACATTCCGGCACCGCTGCTGGATCGTATGGAAGTGATTCGCCTCTCCGGTTATACCGAAGATGAAAAACTGAACATCGCCAAACGTCACCTGCTGCCGAAGCAGATTGAACGTAATGCACTGAAAAAAGGTGAACTGACCGTCGACGATAGCGCCATTATCGGCATTATTCGTTACTACACCCGTGAGGCGGGCGTGCGTGGCCTGGAGCGTGAAATCTCCAAACTGTGTCGCAAAGCGGTTAAGCAGTTACTGCTCGATAAGTCATTAAAACATATCGAAATTAACGGCGATAACCTGCATGACTACCTCGGTGTTCAGCGTTTCGACTATGGTCGCGCGGATAACGAAAACCGTGTCGGCCAGGTAACCGGTCTGGCGTGGACAGAAGTGGGTGGCGACTTGCTGACCATTGAAACTGCGTGCGTTCCGGGTAAAGGCAAACTGACCTATACCGGTTCGCTCGGCGAAGTGATGCAAGAGTCCATTCAGGCGGCGTTAACGGTGGTTCGTGCGCGTGCAGAAAAACTGGGGATCAACCCTGATTTTTACGAAAAACGCGACATCCACGTTCACGTACCGGAAGGCGCGACGCCGAAAGATGGCCCGAGCGCCGGTATTGCCATGTGCACTGCGCTGGTTTCTTGCCTGACCGGTAACCCGGTTCGTGCCGATGTGGCAATGACCGGTGAGATCACTCTGCGTGGTCAGGTACTGCCTATCGGTGGTTTGAAAGAAAAACTGTTAGCGGCGCATCGTGGCGGGATTAAAACAGTGTTAATTCCGTTCGAAAATAAACGCGATCTGGAAGAGATTCCTGACAACGTAATTGCTGATCTGGACATTCATCCTGTGAAACGCATTGAGGAAGTTCTGACTCTGGCGCTGCAAAATGAACCGTCTGGCATGCAGGTTGTGACTGCAAAATAGTGACCTCGCGCAAAATGCACTAATAAAAACAGGGCTGGCAGGCTAATTCGGACTTGCCAGCCTTTTTTTGTCTCGCTAAGTTAGATGGCGGATTGGGCTTGCCCTTATTAAGGGGTGTTGTAAGGGGATGGCTGGCCTGATATAACTGCTGCGCGTTCGTACCTTGAAGGATTCAAGTGCGATATAAATTATAAAGAGGAAGAGAAGAGTGAATAAATCTCAATTGATCGACAAGATTGCTGCAGGGGCTGATATCTCTAAAGCTGCGGCTGGCCGTGCGTTAGATGCTATTATTGCTTCCGTAACTGAATCTCTGAAAGAAGGGGATGATGTAGCACTGGTAGGTTTTGGTACTTTTGCCGTTAAAGAGCGTGCTGCCCGTACTGGCCGCAACCCGCAGACCGGTAAAGAGATCACCATCGCTGCCGCTAAAGTACCGAGCTTCCGTGCAGGTAAAGCACTGAAAGACGCGGTAAACTAAGCGTTGTCCCCAGTGGGGATGTGACGAAGTTCAAGGGCGCATCTACTGATGTGCCTTTTTTATTTGTATTCGGTGACTTTCTGCGTCTTGTGGGCTGACAATTGCCCCCGTTTCTTGTCACAATAGGCCTTTGCGCGCATCGATACGTTGCGTGAGGTACACAGTCATCTACAGCGGAGTGTTGTTACACCATGATGGACAGCTTACGCACGGCTGCAAACAGTCTCGTGCTCAAGATTATTTTCGGTATCATTATCGTGTCGTTCATATTGACCGGCGTGAGTGGTTACCTGATTGGCGGAGGCAATAACTACGCCGCAAAAGTGAATGACCAGGAAATCAGCCGTGGGCAGTTCGAGAACGCCTTCAACAGCGAGCGTAATCGCATGCAGCAACAGCTGGGCGATCAATACTCTGAGCTTGCAGCGAACGAAGGCTATATGAAAACCCTGCGTCAACAGGTGCTGAATCGTCTGATCGACGAGGCGCTGCTGGATCAGTACGCTCGTGAGCTGAAACTGGGTATCAGTGATGAGCAGGTTAAACAGGCGATTTTCGCGACCCCAGCCTTCCAGGTTGACGGCAAATTTGATAACAGCCGCTATAACGGTATCCTCAACCAGATGGGGATGACCGCCGATCAGTACGCCCAGGCGCTACGTAACCAGCTCACTACTCAACAGCTGATTAACGGCGTTGCCGGTACCGATTTTATGCTGAAAGGTGAAACCGACGAGCTGGCGGCACTGGTAGCTCAACAACGCGTGGTACGTGAAGCGACTATCGATGTTAACGCGCTGGCGGCGAAGCAGCCTGTGACCGAACAGGAAATTGCCAGCTACTACGAACAAAACAAAAACAATTTCATGACGCCGGAACAATTCCGCGTGAGTTACATCAAGCTGGATGCCGCAACGATGCAGCAACCGGTTAGCGATGCGGATATCCAGAGCTACTACGATCAGCATCAGGATCAATTCACCCAGCCGCAGCGTACCCGCTACAGCATCATCCAGACCAAAACTGAAGATGAAGCGAAAGCGGTACTTGATGAGCTGAATAAAGGCGGTGATTTTGCTGCGTTAGCCAAAGAAAAATCTGCCGATATTATCTCTGCCCGTAACGGCGGCGATATGGGTTGGTTAGAAGATGCCACTATCCCGGACGAACTGAAAAATGCTGGTCTGAAAGAAAAAGGCCAACTCTCTGGTGTCATCAAATCTTCGGTCGGTTTCCTGATTGTACGTCTGGACGACATTCAGCCAGCGAAAGTGAAGTCGTTAGACGAAGTGCGTGACGATGTCGCGGCGAAAGTGAAACACGAAAAAGCCCTCGATGCGTACTACGCACTGCAGCAGAAAGTGAGCGATGCAGCAAGCAATGATACCGAGTCTCTGGCCGGTGCAGAGCAAGCTGCGGGCGTTAAAGCCACTCAGACTGGCTGGTTCAGCAAAGATAACCTGCCGGAAGAGTTGAACTTTAAGCCGGTTGCAGACGCTATCTTCAACGGCGGTCTGGTAGGTGAAAACGGCGCGCCGGGCATCAACTCTGACATCATCACCGTAGACGGCGATCGCGCATTCGTGCTGCGCATCAGCGAGCACAAACCGGAAGCGGTGAAACCGTTGGCAGATGTTCAGGAACAAGTTAAGGCACTGGTTCAGCACAACAAAGCTGAACAACAGGCGAAAGTGGATGCTGAAAAACTGCTGGTTGATTTGAAAGCCGGCAAAGGTGCAGAAGCTATGCAGGCCGCCGGTCTGAAATTTGGCGAGCCGAAAACCTTAAGCCGTTCCGGTCGTGACCCGATTAGCCAGGCGGCGTTTGCACTGCCACTGCCAGCGAAAGACAAACCGAGCTACGGTATGGCGACCGATATGCAAGGTAATGTGGTTCTGCTGGCGCTGGATGAAGTGAAACAAGGTTCAATGCCGGAAGAGCAGAAAAAAGCGATGGTGCAGGGTATCACCCAGAACAACGCACAAATCGTCTTTGAAGCTCTGATGAGTAACCTGCGTAAAGAGGCGAAAATCAAAATTGGCGATGCGCTGGAACAGCAATAATCCTGAAGCCGCCTCGCAAAAAAATGCTTTGCAGCTGTAACAAGAAAAGGTCGCTTTCGCGGCCTTTTCCATTTCTGAACATTGCCATTTGTTTCCTGTTTTCACTGTCGTTAAGGTGATTCCACTGTTAACAAACAAGGAGAAAACAGTATGAAACACGGAATTAAAGCACTGCTCATTACCCTGTCCCTGGCCTGTGCCGGAATGTCTCATAGCGCGCTGGCGGCAGCTCCTGCGGCGAAACCGACAACGGTAGAAACCAAAGCGGAAGCTCCTGCAGCACAAAGTAAAGCAGCAGTACCGACTAAAGCCAGTGACGAAGAAGGTACCCGGGTCAGCATTAATAATGCCAGCGCGGAAGAGTTAGCCCGCGCGATGAATGGCGTTGGCCTGAAGAAGGCGCAGGCGATTGTCAGTTATCGCGAAGAGTACGGTCCGTTTAAAACGGTGGAGGATCTCAAGCAGGTGCCGGGGATGGGCAATTCGCTGGTGGAACGTAATCTGGCGGTATTAACCCTGTAATTAATTTGCATAGTGGCAAATTTTTGCCAGACTGAAGAGGTCATACCAGTTATGACCTCTGCACTTATAACAGTTCTTATAACAACAACGTAAGGTTATTGCGCTATGCAAACACAAATCAAAGTTCGTGGATATCATCTCGACGTTTACCAGCACGTAAACAACGCCCGCTACCTTGAGTTTCTCGAAGAAGCCCGCTGGGATGGGTTGGAAAATAGCGACAGTTTTCAGTGGATGACGGCCCATAACATCGCCTTCGTCGTGGTCAATATCAATATTAACTATCGTCGCCCGGCGGTATTAAGCGACCTGTTAACCATTACCAGTCAGTTGCAGCAATTAAACGGTAAAAGCGGCATCTTAAGCCAGGTCATTACACTGGAGCCGGAAGGGCAGGTAGTCGCGGATGCGCTTATTACGTTTGTTTGTATTGATCTTAAAACGCAGAAAGCATTAGCTCTGGAAGGGGAATTGCGCGAAAAGCTGGAGCAGATGGTTAAGTAAACGTTTTGTGGTGCCGGATGCTCAAGCCGCATCCGGCGACACCCGGAATAATTACTTCAACCCGGTTTTCTGCTTCATCGCTGCCATCACCGTCGGTTTATCGGCCAGATAATGATGCAAACCGTTGGAGCGTAAATTACACGCCGCACAATGACCGCAACCGTCGCCTTTAATGCCGTTATAGCAGGTCAACGTTTCGTTACGGACTAAATCTAGTTTGCCGTAATAATCAGCCAGCGCCCAGGTTTCCGCTTTATCAATCCACATCAGCGGCGTTTCAAAACGAATATCTTTCGCCATGCCTAAACTGACAGCATGGTTTAGTGCTTTCACAAACTCATCGCGGCAATCTGGGTAGCCGGAGAAATCCGTTTCGCAGACGCCGGTAATTACGGCTTCTGCTTTTACCTGATACGCATATATTGCCGCCAGTGTCAGGAACAAAATATTACGCCCAGGGACAAACGTATTCGGGATGCCATCAGCTTCAGGTTCATAATCAGGCACCGGAATGCTGTCACGCGTCAGGCTGCTGACCGCCAGTTCGTTGAGCAGCGTTACATCCAGCACTTTATGTGCACGAGCGCCCAGTTTCAGCGCCAGTTCGCGTGCCACGTCGATTTCTGCGCGATGTCGCTGACCGTAATCGAACGTCACGCAATGGACTTCATCATATTGTTGTAATGCCTGCACCAGACAGGTGGTGGAATCCTGGCCTCCACTGAACACAACGACAGCACGTTTCATAGATAATCCTGCTTGAACAATAAAAGCGTTATGGTAACGCCTGCGATTAACCCGGACCAGCTATTCATTGCGACGGCGCGGGAAGCCAGGCTTCGGTAAATTCAAACCAGCCTCGCGGTGTCAGCCGCACACCGTTCACGCCGGGAGGGGCGCTAATGCGATAGTGATAGTTGAACAGCGGCGTCAGCGTCGCATCTGCCATTAACTGGCTAAAAACCGCTTTCAGGGCATTAAATCGGTTTTCCTCATCAGGCATTACTTGCACCGCGTCCAGTGTCGATTGCAAATGTGCATATGCTGGAGCCTCGAAAACATGTGGCCACAGTGGATCGCATCGCAGCCATTGCTCCAGGGTATATTCCGGCGCTTCGCCAATTAACCTGTCGCCCATCATGAGGTCTGCGTGTGCCAGTAGGGTCGTGTCGTCCCAGTTTTTTGCGTTATGAAAAATAATTGTAAGTTCACAGCCTTCCGCGGCCAGTGTCGCCTGTAGGCGTTCTGCCATGGTATGAAGTTCTATCGGTAGGTGATAAACCAGCGTCAAGGTTTTCGGTAGTTTGACGTCATCCGGTACTTGCCATTGTGGAATAGTCCAGCCAGGCAGTAATTCATGACTGGCGGTGATCAGGTTTTCTCCGACTTCTAACGTTTGTAATAAACCGGATTGATGAATAATGGAGATCACTTTTCGCGCCTGCCAGAGGGACAGTCGGGGACTTTTGCGCAACGTTAAATAGCAAAAACCTAAACTGATGCCACTACTGACCTGGCTGACCCGTTGCAGCTCCTCAGGTTTGCCGATAGTGATTTGCACGGGATGCCGACAACTGGTTCCCAAATCTTTTTCGAAAAGCGGCGGAGTTATCCAGTACTCAACCGCTTTAAGCAGCGGATGACGTAAATGGTAATAATCATGACTCTCCAGGCGCACCAGTTCCGCTGTGAATTGTGTTAAGCGAAAAGGACCAGTGCCGATCAGGGGGAATTGCGGATGCGCCAGATGGCTGCAGTAGCTCGCCAGCCGGTGCGCAAGCCAGTAATCGGGGCGATGTAAAAAGAAGGTCAGACACTGCGGATGGGTGACTTCAATACGCTTCACGCTAATAAATAATAGATCCAGTGCTGGCAGTTGTAACAGCATCAATAACCGCTGGTGTAAGTGTGAGGCTTTTACTGCATCGCCGTTATGCCAGTGTAGGGTTGAGCGAAGATGAAAGTCCCAGCGTAACCCGTCAGCAGAGGTTTCCCAGTGATGCGCTAAATCGCCAATCGGGTGCTGGGTATTATTATCGAAGCGGGTCAGGCCGGAAAATATTTGCCCGGCGAGATGCTGCTCGGCACGGCCGGGCAAAAAGCCCGGTTGTAGCGGTTCGAGCGGGCGATAGTAGGGAATACGCAACGTGGGCGTATCGTTTTGCCATTGTCCGCCCATAAACGGCTGTAACAGAGTGCGCAGCTCACCTGGGGCCAGTTGCGCCAGCTCCAGCACATCTTGCTGCTTTCCGGTTTCCAGCGCCTGTTCCATCATCGCATTGCGTAGCGATTCTGGCGTGACCAGAAAGCGTAGTTGACCGCGCTTTCCGCGTCCTGACTGCGCCTGCCACTCCAGCCATCCCGCCTCCTGTGCCTGGCGTAACAGCGTACGAACATGGCGTTCGCTGCAAAAACAGCGTTCGGCCAGTTCGCTGACGGTGACGGTTTGCGGCTTTCCGGCGGAAGGTTGCCACAGACGTTGATACTGGTTAAGACGGTTGAGCAGTCGCATATAAACCCGGAACAATATTATTTAACTATTCACTATTACTTCCGTATATATCAGGTGATACTCAATCACTATTAACCGTGTCACAGAGTGGAGAAAGAAATGGCTCGTCTGGCAGCATTTGATATGGACGGCACTTTATTGATGCCTGACCATCATTTAGGTGAGAAAACACTCTCTACTTTGGCACGACTGCGTGAACGCGACATTACCCTCACTTTCGCCACAGGTCGTCATGCGCTGGAGATGCAGCATATTCTCGGGGCGCTATCGCTGGATGCGTATTTGATTACCGGCAACGGAACGCGCGTGCATTCTCTGGAAGGTGAACTTTTACATCGTGATGATTTACCTGCGGATGTGGCAGAGCTGGTGCTGTATCAGCAATGGGATACCCGAGCTAGCATGCATATTTTCAATGACGATGGTTGGTTTACCGGAAAAGAGATCCCTGCGTTGTTGCAGGCATTTGTCTATAGCGGTTTTCGTTATCAGATAATCGATGTTAAAAAAATGCCACTCGGCAGCGTCACCAAGATCTGCTTCTGTGGCGATCACGACGATCTTACACGCTTGCAGATCCAACTACACGAAGCATTAGGCGAGCGTGCACATTTGTGTTTTTCCGCGACGGATTGCCTCGAAGTGCTCCCGGTGGGCTGCAATAAAGGCGCTGCATTGACGGTGCTGACCCAACATTTAGGTTTATCGTTGCGCGATTGCATGGCCTTTGGTGATGCGATGAACGATCGCGAAATGTTAGGCAGCGTCGGTAGCGGCTTTATTATGGGCAATGCGATGCCGCAACTGCGCGCGGAGCTCCCTCATTTACCGGTGATTGGACATTGCCGAAATCAGGCGGTCTCTCACTATTTGACGCACTGGCTGGACTATCCACATCTACCTTATTCCCCCGAATAACGAGATCCCTTCCAGCACCGGGCAATTGCCCGGTTTTTTTTGCGTTGAATTTGTCATTTTGTGCCGTGATGTTTAAACCGCACAGAATAAATTGTCGCGATTTCACCTTTAAAATAGAATTAAAAGAGAAAAAAATTCTCTGTGGAAGGGTTATGTTAGATAAAATTGACCGTAAGCTGCTGGCCTTACTACAGCAGGATTGCACCCTCTCTTTGCAGGCATTGGCTGAAGCCGTTAATCTGACAACCACGCCTTGCTGGAAGCGACTGAAACGGTTGGAGGATGACGGTATCCTTATCGGCAAAGTCGCCCTGTTGGACCCGGAAAAAATTGGCCTCGGTCTGACCGCCTTTGTGCTGATAAAAACGCAACATCACAGCAGCGAATGGTATTGCCGCTTTGTGACGGTGGTTACTGAAATGCCAGAAGTGCTGGGGTTCTGGCGCATGGCCGGGGAATACGATTATCTGATGCGCGTCCAGGTTGCCGATATGAAACGCTACGACGAGTTTTATAAGCGTCTGGTAAACAGCGTGCCGGGGCTGTCGGACGTCACTTCCAGCTTCGCGATGGAACAGATTAAATACACCACTTCTTTACCCATCGAATAAATATCCAGAATCAGGTCAGGACACTACGCGTGCGATTATTTGCTCAATTAAGCTGGTATTTCCGTCGGGAATGGCGTCGCTATCTCGGGGCTGTTGCCTTGCTTGTCATTATCGCGATGCTGCAACTGGTTCCGCCGAAGGTGGTTGGTATTGTTGTCGATGGCGTGACAGAACAACACTTTACTACCGGGCAGATCCTGATGTGGATCGCTACCATGGTGCTGATTGCAGTCGTAGTTTATCTCCTGCGTTACGTCTGGCGCGTATTGCTGTTCGGCGCGTCCTATCAATTGGCTGTTGAACTGCGTGAAGATTATTACCGTCAGCTAAGCCGGCAGCATCCTGAGTTTTATCTGCGTCATCGCACGGGTGACCTCATGGCTCGTGCGACCAATGACGTCGATCGGGTCGTGTTTGCCGCCGGAGAAGGGGTGCTGACGCTGGTGGATTCACTGGTGATGGGCTGCGCTGTGTTGATTATGATGTCAACGCAAATTAGCTGGCAGTTGACCTTATTTGCCCTGTTGCCGATGCCAGTGATGGCGATCATGATTAAGCGCAACGGCGATGCCTTACATGAACGTTTTAAGTTGGCGCAGGCGGCGTTTTCCAGTCTTAATGACCGAACTCAAGAAAGCCTCACCAGTATCCGCATGATCAAAGCCTTTGGTCTGGAAGATCGCCAGTCGGCGTTATTTGCCGCGGATGCCGAAGATACCGGCAAAAAAAACATGCGGGTGGCGCGTATTGATGCTCGTTTCGACCCGACCATCTATATCGCGATTGGTATGGCGAACTTGCTGGCGATTGGCGGCGGTAGTTGGATGGTGGTGCAGGGCAGTTTAACGCTGGGCCAGCTCACCAGTTTTATGATGTATTTAGGTCTGATGATTTGGCCGATGCTGGCGCTGGCATGGATGTTTAACATAGTGGAGCGTGGTAGTGCTGCGTACAGCCGTATTCGCGCGATGCTGGCGGAAGCGCCGGTGGTGAACGATGGTAGCGAACCAGTGCCAGAAGGTCGTGGTGAACTGGATGTAAATATTCGCCAGTTTATGTATCCGCAGACTGACCATCCTGCGCTGGAAAACGTCAATTTCGCCCTGAAACCCGGTCAGATGCTGGGTATCTGCGGGCCGACTGGTTCCGGCAAAAGTACCCTGTTGTCGCTCATTCAGCGTCATTTCGACGTCAGCGAGGGGCATATTCGCTTTCATGATATTCCTCTGACGAAGTTACAACTCGATAGCTGGCGTAGCCGCCTGGCGGTGGTCAGCCAGACGCCATTCCTTTTTTCCGACACCGTGGCGAACAACATCGCGCTAGGTTGCCCGAATGCCACACAGCAAGAGATTGAGCATGTCGCGCGGTTAGCCAGCGTACATGACGATATTTTGCGTCTACCGCAAGGTTACGATACAGAGGTGGGCGAGCGCGGCGTGATGCTTTCTGGTGGGCAAAAACAGCGTATCTCCATTGCTCGTGCGTTATTAGTCAACGCGGAAATCCTCATCCTTGATGATGCGCTTTCGGCGGTGGACGGACGCACAGAGCACCAGATCCTGCATAACCTGCGCCAGTGGGGGCAGGGAAGGACGGTAATCATCAGTGCCCATCGCCTTTCTGCACTGACGGAAGCCAGTGAAATTATTGTGATGCAGCACGGACATATCGCCCAGCGTGGCAATCATGATGTGCTGGCACAACAAAGCGGCTGGTATCGCGATATGTATCGCTATCAACAACTGGAGGCGGCGCTCGACGACGCTCCGGAAATTCGCGAGGAGGCCATCGATGCGTAGTTTTAGCCAACTGTGGCCGACTCTCAAGCGCCTGTTAGCGTACGGTTCACCGTGGCGGAAACCGTTGGGGATTGCGGTCCTGATGATGTGGGTTGCGGCGGCGGCAGAAGTCAGCGGGCCGCTGCTTATCAGCTATTTTATCGACAATATGGTAGCGAAAAATAACCTGCCGTTGAAAGTGGTTGCCGGGCTGGCTGCGGCGTATGTTGGGCTACAACTGTTTGCCGCCGGGCTACATTACGCGCAGTCGCTGCTGTTTAATCGGGCGGCGGTTGGCGTGGTACAACAGTTGCGTACCGACGTGATGGATGCTGCGTTACGCCAACCGTTGAGTGAGTTTGATACTCAGCCGGTCGGGCAGGTGATTTCCCGCGTTACCAATGATACTGAAGTGATCCGCGACCTCTACGTTACCGTAGTGGCAACGGTCCTGCGTAGCGCCGCCCTGGTGGGTGCGATGCTGGTGGCGATGTTTAGTCTCGACTGGCGAATGGCGCTGGTAGCGATAATGATTTTCCCGGTGGTGCTGGTGGTAATGGTGATATACCAGCGTTACAGCACGCCGATTGTCCGTCGTGTGCGCGCCTATCTGGCAGATATCAACGACGGCTTTAACGAAATCATCAATGGCATGAGCGTCATCCAGCAGTTCCGTCAGCAGGCGCGATTTGGCGAACGTATGGGTGAGGCCAGTCGTTCACACTATATGGCGAGGATGCAAACCCTGCGCCTCGACGGTTTTCTGCTGCGTCCGCTGCTGAGTCTGTTTTCATCGCTCATTCTTTGTGGCTTGTTGATGCTGTTTGGCTTCTCCGCCAGCGGTACCATTGAAGTGGGCGTACTGTATGCGTTTATCAGCTATCTTGGGCGGCTTAACGAACCCTTAATCGAACTGACCACGCAACAAGCGATGCTGCAACAGGCTGTTGTTGCTGGTGAGCGCGTGTTTGAGTTGATGGACGGGCCGCGCCAGCAATATGGCAATGATGATCGCCCGTTGCAGAGCGGCACCATTGAAGTCGATAACGTGTCATTTGCTTATCGCGATAACAATCTGGTGCTGAAGAATATTAATCTCTCTGTGCCTTCGCGTAACTTTGTGGCGCTAGTGGGGCATACCGGAAGTGGAAAAAGTACCCTCGCCAGTTTATTGATGGGCTATTACCCGCTAACGGAAGGTGAGATTCGCCTTGATGGTCGTCCATTAAGTTCGCTAAGTCACAGCGTGCTGCGCCAGGGCGTGGCGATGGTGCAACAAGATCCGGTGGTACTGGCGGATACCTTCCTCGCCAACGTGACGCTGGGACGTGATATCTCCGAAGAACGTGTCTGGCAGGCGCTGGAAACCGTGCAACTGGCGGAGCTGGCGCGCAGCATGAGCGATGGTATTTATACGCCGCTGGGCGAGCAGGGGAATAATCTCTCCGTCGGGCAAAAGCAACTGCTGGCACTGGCGCGCGTGCTGGTGGAGACGCCGCAAATCCTGATCCTTGATGAGGCAACCGCCAGCATTGACTCCGGTACTGAACAGGCGATTCAACACGCACTGGCGGCGGTGCGTGAACACACTACGCTTGTGGTGATTGCTCACCGCTTATCGACCATTGTCGATGCCGACACCATTCTGGTGCTTCATCGTGGTCAGGCTGTGGAACAGGGGACTCACCAGCAACTGCTGGCCGCCCAGGGGCGCTACTGGCAGATGTATCAACTGCAACTTGCGGGCGAAGAGCTGGCAGCCAGCGTGCGTGAAGATGAATCATTGAGCGCCTGAATAGCGCAATATTTCATCGTTGGTGCAAAAATGTAACGCACTGTGCACTGTCATAGTGCGTTTTTGTTTTCAATCTTCTTAACTTCCTGCTCTCTTTCTCGTTTTTCATTTCTGGCACACCGCTTGCAATACCTTATTCGTGTAGCAGAACCATTACCGAATTCTGACCGGAGGGGATCTATGAAGCTGGTGACCGTGATAATCAAACCATTCAAGCTGGAAGACGTTCGTGAAGCGTTATCTTCCATCGGTATTCAGGGCCTGACCGTCACCGAAGTGAAAGGTTTCGGGCGTCAGAAAGGGCATGCCGAGCTGTACCGGGGGGCGGAATACAGCGTCAACTTTCTGCCAAAAGTAAAAATTGATGTGGCGATTGCTGATGACCAACTCGATGAAGTGATCGATATCGTCAGCAAAGCGGCTTACACCGGAAAAATTGGCGACGGCAAAATCTTCGTCGCTGAATTGCAACGCGTCATTCGTATTCGTACCGGCGAAGCCGACGAAGCGGCGCTGTAATCTCTGGCACACAGCAACAGGAACGAAAAATGAAGATAGCGACGATAAAAACTGGGCTTGCTTCACTGGCGATGCTGCCGGGACTGGTAATGGCTGCACCTGCGGTGGCCGATAAAGCCGACAATGCGTTTATGATGATTTGTACTGCGCTGGTGCTGTTTATGACTATTCCGGGGATTGCCCTGTTTTACGGTGGGTTAATTCGCGGCAAAAACGTGCTGTCGATGCTGACGCAGGTGACGGTGACGTTTGCACTGGTCTGTATTCTCTGGGTGGTTTACGGTTACTCGCTGGCGTTTGGTGAGGGCAACAACTTCTTTGGCAACATTAACTGGTTGATGCTGAAAAACATCGAACTGACGGCGGTGATGGGCAGCATTTATCAGTATATCCACGTGGCGTTTCAGGGATCGTTTGCCTGCATTACCGTAGGCTTGATCGTCGGGGCGCTGGCGGAACGGATCCGCTTCTCAGCTGTGCTGATTTTCGTGGTGGTGTGGCTGACGCTCTCTTACATTCCGATTGCGCATATGGTCTGGGGCGGTGGTTTGCTGGCTTCTCACGGTGCGCTGGATTTCGCGGGTGGCACGGTGGTGCACATTAACGCCGCAATTGCTGGTCTGGTGGGCGCATATCTAATTGGCAAACGCGTGGGCTTCGGCAAAGAGGCGTTTAAACCGCACAACCTGCCGATGGTCTTTACCGGTACTGCCATTCTCTATATCGGTTGGTTTGGCTTTAACGCCGGGTCAGCGGGCACGGCGAATGAAATTGCAGCACTGGCATTTGTGAACACTGTGGTCGCAACGGCGGCGGCAATTCTTGGCTGGATCTTCGGTGAATGGGCGCTGCGCGGTAAGCCTTCACTGCTGGGGGCGTGTTCTGGCGCGATTGCCGGTCTGGTCGGCGTGACGCCAGCCTGTGGCTACATTGGTGTTGGCGGCGCGTTGATTATCGGCGTAGTCGCTGGTCTGGCGGGCTTGTGGGGCGTTACCATGCTCAAACGCTTGCTGCGGGTGGATGATCCCTGCGATGTTTTCGGTGTGCACGGCGTTTGTGGCATTGTCGGCTGTATCATGACCGGGATTTTTGCCGCCAGCTCGCTGGGCGGCGTGGGCTTCGCTGAAGGTGTGACGATGGGCCATCAGTTGCTGGTACAGCTGGAAAGCATTGCCATTACGATTGTCTGGTCCGGTGTGGTGGCGTTTATTGGCTACAAACTGGCGGATCTGACGGTTGGTCTGCGTGTACCGGAAGAACAGGAGCGAGAAGGGTTGGACGTCAACAGCCACGGCGAAAATGCCTATAACGCGTAATAAGCACTGCAAAAAACAGCCGGACGGTTTTCACCTCCGGCTGTTTTTTTTAATTGTGATTACGCATTACCCCTTCCTGAACGGTCGAGGCAACCAGCACGCCGTCCTGGGTATAAAACTCACCGCGCACAAAGCCGCGTGCGCTGGACGCCGAGGTGCTCTCCACGCTATACAGCAGCCATTCATTCAAATTAAACGGGCGATGGAACCACATGGAATGGTCAATGGTGGCAATCTGAATCCCCGGTTCGAGAAAACCGATGCCGTGCGGCTGTAGAGCTACCGGCAGGAAATTAAGGTCAGAAGCGTAACCGAGCAGATACTGATGAACGCGCAGATCATCCGGCACGCTACCATTTGCGCGGATCCATACCTGACGATGCGGTTCTGCGACATGCCCTTTCAGTGGGTTATGAAACTCCACCGGACGGACTTCCAGCGGACGATCGCAGATGAATTTATCTTTCAGCACTGGCGGCAGCAGGTGCGCCAGTGATTGGGCGATTTGCGTTTCCGAAGGCAGGCCATCAGGCGCTGGCGCGGACGGCATTGTTTTTTGATGTTCGAAACCCGCTTCTGGTGCCTGGAAAGAGGCAGTCATATAAAAAATTGGTTTGCCGTTTTGAATAGCAGCAACCCGGCGGGCGCTGAAGCTGTTACCGTCACGCAGCGTTTCGACATCATAAATAATCGGCTTCTTACTGTCGCCTGGGCGAAGAAAGTAGCTGTGAAACGAATGTACCAGCCGCTCTTCAGGGACGGTCTCTTTTGCAGCATACAAGGCCTGACCCACGACCTGGCCGCCAAACACCTGGCGTAAACCTAAATCTTCACTCTGGCCGCGAAAGAGTCCTTCCTCAATTTTTTCCAGATTTAACAATGTCAGTAAATTTTTTAGCGCCTGACTCATATAACTCTCCAGTAACAAAGCTGCCGCAGCAAGCCAAAGTGAGTTGAGTATAACGCAAATTTGCCACTGGTCCGATGGGTGCAATAGTCTGAATTACTAGCCAATTACAGGCAGAAATGCGTGATGTGTGCCACACTTGTTGACGTTACTATTTTGTTAACCACTCTTCCGGCGAGGAAAGTTAGCCCGCTGGTGCATTGATAATAAGGAGAAGTGAATGAAACTCGTGCACATGGCCAGTGGTTTAGCGGTTGCGATTGCGTTGGCGGCTTGCGCAGATAAAAGCGCGGATATTCAGACGCCAGCACCGGCTGCAAATACGTCTATTTCAGCAACACAGCAACCTGCTATCCAGCAACCGAATGTTTCCGGTACCGTCTGGATCCGTCAGAAAGTCGCACTGCCGCCTGATGCCGTGCTGACCGTGACACTTTCTGACGCATCATTAGCCGATGCACCGTCAAAAGTGCTGGCTCAAAAAGCGGTGCGTACTGAAGGTAAACAGTCACCATTCAGCTTTGTTCTGCCATTTAACCCGGCAGACGTTCAGCCGAACGCGCGTATTCTGTTGAGTGCGGCGATTACCGTGAATGACAAACTGGTATTTATTACCGATACCGTTCAGCCAGTGATCAACCAGGGCGGAACTAAAGCTGACCTGACATTGGTGCCGGTGCAGCAAACCGCCGTGCCGGTTCAGGCCAGCGGTGGCGCAACGACTACCGTACCTTCGACTTCACCAACTCAGGTGAATCCGTCTTCGGCAGTTCCAGCTCCTACGCAATATTAAGCGAAGTTAACCCTCTCCGCCCGGAGAGGGTTAGTAGTTCCAGCGATAACGCTGTAAGTCGATTTGTCCGCTTCCCGATACCATCACGCCTTCTGCCAGTAATGCCTGCCGTTGACGCTGTAAATCCGGTCCGGTTAGCGAAATTGTGCCGTGGCGATTAACCACCCGGTGCCAGGGCAAGGTGCTGCCTTCCGGGAGACGCTTTAACACACCACCTACCTGGCGCGCGGCGCGGGGCGATCCCGCCAGTTTCGCGACTTCACCGTAAGTGGTGACATAGCCTTCGGGAATAGCGGCTACGATTTGCCAGACGCGTTGGGGAAATGAATCTTCTTTTTCCATCTTTTCTTCCTGAGGTAATTTTTCAGCATAATCTGGAAAAACGCCCGAGTGAAGCCGCATTGCGCAAGAAACCAGCATCTGGCACGCAATGGGTTGCAATTAGCCGGGGCAGCAGTGATAATGCGCCTGCGCGTTGGTTCTCAACGCTCTCAATGGGGGCTCTGTTGGTTCTCCCGCAACGCTACTCTGTTTACCAGGTCAGGTCCGGAAGGAAGCAGCCAAGGCAGATGACGCGTGTGCCGGGATGTAGCTGGCAGGGCCCCCACCCATTTCTGCCTTCCCCCGTTTCGTCAAAAAATCCCAACATGGCTAAACTTTAACCACAACTGACGTCGCAAGAATTGTCTGGCTGCGCAGTACGCTTCGGAGGTATGTCTGATGAAGTATGTTGATGGTTTTGTGGTTGCCGTTCCTGCCGATAAAAAGGATGCCTATCGGGAAATGGCCGCTAAGGCCGCGCCATTGTTTAAAGAGTTTGGCGCGCTTCGTATTGTCGAATGCTGGGCCAGCGATGTACCGGATGGCAAAGTGACCGATTTTCGTATGGCGGTGAAAGCGGAAGAGAATGAAGAGGTTGTCTTTAGCTGGATTGAATACCCTTCAAAAGAGGTCCGCGACGCTGCTAATCAAAAGATGATGTCGGACCCACGGATGAAGGAGTTCGGCGAGTCCATGCCGTTTGATGGCAAGCGAATGATCTATGGCGGATTCGAGTCAATCATCGACGAGTAGGTAGCGTGACGGGCTGTGCGGCGTGCCGTCAGCCCTAAAATTCACAAATGTTGTTCGGCCCAGCGTAAGAAATCCTCTTTCGGTAATGCCTTGCTATAGAGCCAGCCCTGGCCGTAGTGCACGCCATGCTGGCGTAGCCACTCTTCTTGTTTACTGGTTTCGATTCCCTCCGCTACCATTTTCAGTTTCAGTGTTTTTGCCATTTCGATGATATGTGGCGTGACATTTTTATATTCCAGCGCATCAACGAAAGATTTATCGATCTTCAGAATGTCGACATCCAGATCCTGTAAATAGCTTAAACTTGAATACCCCGTACCAAAATCATCGAGATAAATTTCATGGCCCGCCTCCCGGTAGCGAGAAATTATCGGGGCGCTGGTTTTCGGATCGGCAAACTCGCGTTCAGTGAGTTCAAGCGCGATCTGTCTGGGATTAACCTGATAGTGATTGATCATTTCACGCAGCAATTGCGGGATTTTTTCCGAGGTGAGCACGGTGGATTCAAGATTGATCGAAATATGCTGCTGCGGATGCTGACGCAGCCAGTCGCCCATATCTTCAAAGACACTTTTTATAATCAGTAGCGTCAACGGCTCAGAAAGCCCCGTTTGCTGTGCCAGCGGAATAAAACTATCTGGTGACAACCAACTACCGTCTGTCTGCGGCCAGCGCGCCAGTGCCTCAGCACCGACAATTTTGCCATTGGCTAAGGAGACAATCGGCTGATAGTGCACGCAAATATCACGATTTTCGATAGCATCCTGCAGCCGATGATGCGGTGACTGGATACGGCGCAAAATACGCAGCACAAACATCGCTGCCAGCAGGCCAATCACCAACCCGAGCGGTAACCAAATAAAGACTTGCCGATGCCAGCCTTTCTGCAACATTTTCGTTGAAGCCCAGGTGATGATCGAAATATTCATCTCCGGGAAGGGCTGGATATCGTAAATAATTCCATTATTTTCGATATGCTCACCGGGTGTTTTTTGTAGCCTGGTAATAATTCCCTGAGCAATTTCATCGCTGCTGGTTATGACAACATTATGGGCATTGCCAATAATGGCGGCATCAATTTGCCATGAGCTATAGGGAATGACATCAATAAAGGAAGCGGGGTCGATCATGACGACATAATGTGCCGTTCCTATGGCGACCATGTAACGGATAATGCCTAAATCGTTATGCGATGTTAACCAGACCCGATAACCATCTTTCGAAATTTTACCTGGCTCGGGGAAGGCATCGGGTGGGCTTTCATGCTCCAGAGACGAACACTGGGGAACGTTGTTATCGATATAGACCACTTCCTGAATATAGCGATAACTGTAAGATACCCGACGCATTTTCATGAGATGGGCTGCGCTACAGGCCGCACCTTGCCACCTTTCCAGCTCCTGCAGAGCATCTTTCCCTTGTGTCGCCACCTTATTGGCCCGAATAGCGACGCGGGAGGAATAAGTATTCAGCTCTTCAATAAACGATGTTTGTACTTGCTGATGGGCCAGCCAAATGCTTAAGCCGACAGGCAGTAATACTGAAAGAATCAGTACTCCCGAAATCAGGCTGACCAGATGTCGTGTTCTCACCAGCATGTCCTTATTAACACAGTGTAGGGAAAGTATATCTGATTGTGGAAAAAGGCTGGCAGGAGATAAGGAGGTAGAGCTGGTATTTCATGAAGCGATGGGTGGAAACGATCGTTGTCATTTGACCAGGCGTAGAGCTTTACGCCTGGTATGTAACCCTAACTTAAGATGTTGATTCGGCGCGAGCGAGGGTAAAAATATCGTAAAAAGACAGTTCACCTTTACGGACGATCATTTTTTGCAGTTGTTCTTTATGAACATCCGCGACACGCGGAGAGTTCAAGATGGCTTCAACCAGCGCGGCAGGTACAAAGCGCGTGTTGTACCATTCGCCGTTATAGCAAACGCGGAAATCCAGCACGTCGATATCTTCATAGCGGTAGCGTGGGTAGACATCGAAAAAGAAGAAACCATTAAGCAGGATAAATAATACAACCAGTAGCCAGACAGAGCCTGACAGCGTTTCGGACTGCAACATCACCGCCAGGGTGGCAAAAAAAGCAACGTACATACCGATAAACAGCCCCGGATGTTTACGGATAAAACTGATACTAAAGCGGGGTTTGTTGTCGCGTTTTTCGCGGGTATTCAGAGACTCAATCGTTTCGGTCAGCAGGCGTTGTATTTCGGTCATCGTTTGCCTTCGTGGTATCTGCAACTTTCCAGGGAACACCCTATTTTAACGTGGGAATAGTAGAGGGAAAGTAACAGATTTGCCACGATTTTGCATAACAGTTGCGAAAAACAGGTTACAATTTTTTAATGATTCTGGCTGGATTACCGCCCACGACAACATTGTCCGGGACATCTTTTGTGACAACTGCACCTGAGGCTACCACGACGTTATCACCAATGGTCACACCAGGGTTAATGACTGCGCGTCCGCCAATCCAGACGTTATTACCGATGGTAACGGGTTTCCCCAGTTCAACACCGCTATTACGTGCTACAGGGTCGATGGGATGTGTTGCCGTGTAGATATGAACACCTGGCGCTAACATACAGTTATCACCGATGCGAATAGGGCAGACATCAAGCATCACGCAATCGAAGTTGGCGAAAAAATTATTGCCGAGAAAAATGTTATAGCCATAGTCACAGCGAAACGTTGGCTCAATATAAGCCTCTGTCACCTGACCGAATAAATCAGCGAGAATTTGCTGGCGTGATGTTTCCTCTTCCGCCAGGGAATGATTGTATCGGTGAATAAGCTGACGAGCGCGCAGGCGATCGCGAGATAACGTCTCATCTGCCGAGCGATACAACTCACCAGCAATCATCTTTTCTTTTTCTGTGCTCATTACTGACCTCCGGTTGCTGAAAATGCGGCAACACAGTAAGACGAAAAGTCAGTGAAGAGAACGTTCCCATTACGTCTGTGTGATGAAGATCACATAGGGTGCGCCTTCATGGCGATAAAGTATAAAATTCTTAATAAACAGCTGGTTATAGCTCCGAAAGCCAATTATTTATTAGCGAATAAATTTCCATACTGAGGAAGGGATCTTGTCGTACAGTTTATTCATAGTCAATTCGGCGAGGCGGTGATCTGCGGCTGAGTAAAATACCGCCAGTTCATTATCTGATAATTCGTATTTATTTTTCTCGATAACACGCTCCAGCGTGTCAATTGTCTGGCAACGACGCAAACGCATTAAATAATCGGTTTTCGTTAAAGGTTTTTCGGACATACTTCTACCCATGGTTGTAATAATTCTAACAAGATAAACTCGCAGGATTCTCTTTCGTCGCATTGACAAAACAACGGAATAGTCGATTACCTGACTTCCGCCATTTTTGAAGATCCTGCATATTAATACCATAACTACTGAACAACATAAAGGTGTCATCCAGATATTCGTCGATCTGCTCAATGAGCTTATTGTCTTCATTATACTTAATTTTGTAATTAAGTGCGAAGGTCGCAATATGCTCAATCAGTTCATTCAACTGGAGGTTGATCGCCGAGGTTGGGTCGTTAACCCAGCCATGGTTGCTTTCTTCAAGGTTTGCAAGGCAATCATGATACAGGGTTTCACAGAGAAACTTAAGCTGTGCGATATCATGTCTTTTGGGTGAGTATTCATCCATAACGCGTCCCCTTCTTAGCGGTTGAACTAACGGACACCTTTCGGGATGGAAAAAACTTACTGACCTGGACTTGCCCTCTCGTTTGTTAGCTTAACTATAAGCCACTCTTTGCAGGTTTTCATCGCATTATTACGAAAAATTACAAATAGGAAGGAAGCGGGATAGGACTCATTTTTTCATACTAGCACCAACCCGCTGCAGGTAAAAGCAGTTTGCTCGAACTGTTCATAACATTTCAAGATTATCGCCTGATGAAATTGGTCACACTAATACCAGGAATGCTCTGAATATGTCGTAATAACCGAGGAATGAATAAAGAATTACCGCAAATAATTAAGAAAAGCCTCTAAATGATTATGGATTATTAAATCTATTAGCCCTGCTTAATATAAATTAACTAACAATCAGTATTTTTTATGAATTTTATGCGAAGTTAATACTGGTTTTCATATGAGATTCTGAGTTGATTGTTCAGTTCCCCATTCAACTCGTAGGTTATGCATCTAAAAAAGGCCGCTTGCGCGGCCTTAGTGATTACACGTTGTATCAATGATGATCGACAGTATGGCTGTGCTCGATATCTTCATTCTTGCGGCTAAAGCGGCGGCGAACCACCACAAAGAATACCGGGACGAAGAAGATTGCCAGTACCGTTGCGGTCACCATCCCGCCCATTACACCGGTACCTACTGCGTTCTGCGCGCCGGAACCAGCACCAGTACTGATAACCAGCGGCATAACGCCGAGGATAAACGCCAGCGAGGTCATCAGGATCGGACGTAAACGCATCCGCACCGCATCAAGCGTCGCTTCAATCAGACCTTTACCTTCTTTATCCATCAAGTCTTTGGCGAATTCGACGATAAGTATCGCGTTCTTCGCCGACAACCCAATGGTTGTGAGCAGGCCTACCTGGAAGTACACGTCATTGGTCAGGCCACGGAAGGTGGCTGCCAGCAAGGCACCGATAACCCCCAGCGGAACGACCAGCATAACGGAGAACGGAATCGACCAGCTCTCGTACAGCGCCGCCAGACACAGGAACACGACAATCAACGAAATCGCGTACAGTGAAGGTGCCTGGTTGCCGGAGAGACGTTCCTGATAGGACATCCCCGTCCAGTCATAGCCAACACCGGTAGGCAGTTTACTCGCCAGTTGTTCCATCAGCTCCATTGCTTCACCGGTACTTTTACCCGGTGCTGCCTGGCCTAAGATTTCCATGGATGGCAGGCCGTTGTAACGTTCCAGACGCGGCGAACCGTACTCCCAACGAGAAGAGGAGAACGCCGAGAACGGCACCATCTGACCATCAGCAGCACGAACATACCAGTCGCCGATATCATCCGGCAGCATACGGTATTTCGCTTCTGACATGACGTAAACTTTCTTCACACGACCGCGGTCGATAAAGTCGTTCACATAGCTACCGCCCCATGCAGCGCCCAGAGTGGTGTTAATGTCGTTGATAGAAACACCCAGCGCCTGCGCTTTTTCCTGGTCGATATCAATCTTAAACTGCGGGGTATCTTCCAGACCGTTTGGACGTACGCTGGTCAACATATCAGGGTGCTTCGCTGCTTCTGCAAGCAGCTGGTTACGTGCCTGAGTCAGTTTTTCGTGACCAAGGCCAGCCTGGTCAATCAGCTCAAAGTCAAAGCCGGTTGCAGTACCCAGTTCCACGATTGCGGGCAGGTTAAAGGCGAAAACCATCGCATCTTTGATTTGCGAGAAAGCGCGTGTTGCACGCATGGTAATCGCTTCAACTTTGTTTTCTTCGCCCGGACGATCGGCCCAGTCCTTCAAGGAAACGAACGCAATACCGGTATTCTGACCACGTCCCGCAAAGCCGAAGCCGTTAACGGCGAACACCGACTCAACGTTGTTCTTTTCTTTGGTCAGATAGTAATTCGTTACCTCATTGAGCACTTTCTGCGTACGTTCCTGCGTTGCACCTGCTGGCAGCTGAACCATGGTCATAAATACGCCCTGGTCCTCATCTGGCAAGAAGGAGCTTGGCAGACGCACAAACAGATAGGCCATGCCGACCACGATGATTAGATACAGCACCAGGTAACGCCCCGTACTGCGCAGAATACCGCCTACGCTGTCGGTGTAGTGGTGCGTGCTCTTCTCGAACATGCGGTTAAACCAGCCGAAGAAGCCTTTTTTACCTTCTCCGTGATCGCCTTTGGCAATCGGTTTCAGCATGGTGGCACAAAGAGCCGGAGTCAGAATCAACGCCACCAGTACCGACAGCGCCATTGCTGAAACAATGGTAATAGAGAACTGACGATAGATAGCACCAGTAGAACCGCCAAAGAAGGCCATCGGTACGAATACCGCCGACAGTACCATCGCGATACCGACCAGAGCGCCCTGAATCTGCCCCATCGACTTACGGGTGGCTTCTTTTGGCGGCAAACCTTCTTCCGCCATCACACGCTCAACGTTTTCTACCACAACGATGGCGTCATCCACCAACAGGCCGATGGCGAGCACCATCCCGAACATTGTTAGCGTGTTTATCGAGAAGCCAAAGGCGGCAAGGACGGCAAAGGTCCCAAGCAATACCACCGGTACGGCAATGGTCGGAATCAACGTCGCGCGGAAGTTCTGCAGGAACAGATACATAACCAGGAACACGAGGATGATCGCTTCGACCAGCGTTTTTACCACTTCGTGAATAGAGATTTTCACGAACGGTGTGGTGTCGTACGGGTAAACAATTTTCAGACCTGACGGGAAGAACGGTTCCATCTTCGCCAGTTCAGCACGGATTGCCGCAGCGGTATCCAGCGCGTTCGCGCCGGTTGCCAGCTTGATCCCCAGACCGGAAGCCGGTTGGCCGTTAAACTCTGCGATGATGTCGTAGTTCTCACCACCCAGCTCAATTTTCGCCACATCACGCAGCAGAACGCGGGAACCATCCTGATTCACTTTCAGCAAGATTTTGCCGAACTCTTCAGTAGAGGTCAGACGCGTCTGAGCGATAATAGAGGCGTTAAGCTGTTGGCCTTTCACCGGTGGTGTACCACCGAGCTGACCGGCAGCAACCTGGGCGTTCTGCGCTTTGATGGCGGTAATGACATCAACCGGCGTTAGCTGGTATTTGTTCAGTTCATTCGGGTTCATCCAGATACGCATCGCGTACTGAGAACCGAACAGCTGAACGTCACCCACGCCCGACGTACGGCTGATGGCGTCTTTCATATTCGCCGCCACGTAGTCGGAGATATCCTCCTGCGTCATGGTGCCATCGGTGTTGATAACGCCGACAACCATCAGGAAGCTACTGGACGATTTCTCAACGCTCACCCCTTGCTGCTGTACTTCTTGCGGCAGCAACGGCATTGCCAGCTGCAGTTTGTTCTGCACCTGAACCTGCGCGATATCCGCATCAGTACCAGACTCAAAGGTCAGGGTGATCTGCACGGTACCCGTGGAGTCACTGTTAGAGGACATGTACATCAGGTTATCGATACCATTCATATTCTGTTCGATAACCTGTGTCACCGTGTCCTGCACTGTTTTCGCATCAGCGCCGGGGTAGGAGGCGGAGATCGTTACTGCCGGCGGAGCAATCGTAGGATATTGCGCCACCGGCAGTTTGAGGATCGCCAGCCCCCCTGCCAACATGATGATGATGGCGATCACCCACGCAAAAATCGGGCGATCGATAAAGAAATTAGGCATGTCTTAACGGCTCCTGTTTAAGTTAAGACTTGGACTGTTCAGGCTGAGTACCGCTTGCGGCTTGCTGGTTATTATCAGCGGTAACTTCTTGTGCTTTTACCTGGACACCAGGACGCACTTTCTGCAGCCCACTTATTACTACGCGATCGCCTGCTTTCAGACCTTCTGTCACCAGCCACTTATCGCCAATAGCCTGGCTTGCAACGATCGGACGGGTTTCCACTTTTTCATCCGCGCCTACCACCAGTACGGTAGCATCGCCACGCGGCGTACGGGTTACACCCTGTTGCGGGACTAAAATGGCGTTTGGATTAAGCCCTTCTTCCAGACGTGCGCGCACGAACATACCCGGCAGCAGAGTGTGATCCGGGTTCGGGAAGATAGCGCGTAGGGTGATAGACCCGGTGGTCTGATCGACAGTAACGTCAGAGAACTCCAGCGTACCGTCCTGTGGGAACTTAATGCCGTCACTGGTGATCAGCGACACTTTGGCTTTGCCGTTCTCTTGTTTCAGCGTGCCATTTGCCAGTTCCTGTTTCAGGCGCAGGAAATCGTTGCTGGACTGAGTCACATCAACGTAGATCGGATCAAGTTGCTGCACGGTTGCCAGCGCAGTCGCCTGACCGTTTTGCACCAGGGCACCTTCCGTCACGTTTGACTTACCAATGCGGCCGCTAATTGGAGAGGTGACTTTGGTGTAAGCCAGATTGATACGCGCAGTTTCAACGGCAGCTTTCGCCGCAGTTACCGCGGCATTCGCCTGTTGCGCATCAGCCAGAGCCTGATCGTACTCTTGCTTACTGATGTACTGCGTACCCAGCAGTTTCTGATAACGATTCACCGTCAATTGCGCGATATTGGCTGCAGCCTGGGCTTTCGCTAAATCGCCTTTCGCACTGTCGTATGTCGCCTGATAGGTCGCAGGATCAATCTGATAGAGAGAGACACCTGCTTCGATGTCGCTACCTTCTTTGAAATTACGCTTCAGGATAATCCCGCTAACTTGAGGACGAACTTCTGCGATCCGGTAGGCACTGGTGCGACCCGGAAGCTCGGTTGTGATCTGCAGAGGTTCAGTTTTGACTGTAACTACGCCAACGGCGGGCATCTGCTGGCCACCTTGTTGGGCCTGTTTGTCGTCACATCCTGTTAGGGCTAAGCTGCCTGAGAGCATCAGAACGACCGCCAGAGGCGTAAACCCTCTGTTTTTGTTCATATGTAAACCTCGAGTGTCCGATTTCAAATTGGTCAATGGTCAAAAGTTAATAAACCCATTGCTGCGTTTATATTATCGTCGTGCTATGGTACATACATTCATAAATGTATGTAAATCTAACGCCTGTAAATTCACGAACATATGGCACGAAAAACCAAACAAGAAGCGCAGGAAACGCGCCAACACATCCTCGATGTGGCTCTACGTCTTTTCTCACAGCAGGGGGTATCATCCACCTCGCTGGGTGAGATTGCAAAAGCAGCTGGCGTTACGCGCGGTGCAATCTACTGGCATTTTAAAGACAAGTCGGATTTGTTCAGTGAGATCTGGGAACTGTCAGAATCCAATATTGGTGAACTAGAGCTTGAGTATCAGGCAAAATTCCCTGGCGATCCACTCTCAGTATTAAGAGAGATATTAATTCATGTTCTTGAATCCACGGTGACAGAAGAACGGCGTCGATTATTGATGGAGATTATATTCCATAAATGCGAATTTGTCGGAGAAATGGCTGTTGTGCAACAGGCACAACGTAATCTCTGTCTGGAAAGTTATGACCGTATAGAACAAACGTTAAAACATTGTATTGAAGCAAAAATGTTGCCTGCGGATTTAATGACACGTCGCGCAGCAATTATTATGCGTGGCTATATTTCCGGCCTGATGGAAAACTGGCTCTTTGCCCCGCAATCTTTTGATCTTAAAAAAGAAGCTCGCGATTACGTCGCCATCTTACTGGAGATGTATCTCCTGTGCCCCACGCTTCGTTACCCTGCCACTAACGAATAACCCTGAATCTGACTCCAGGATTTTTCCTGGACATTTTCGCCGTTGCTATTCTGGTTCATTGCGTCGTGATATTCTTGCGGTTTGACTTTTTCAGGTCGTTCTTCAGGTTCAGAAACCTTCATTCATCATGACTATGTTCCAGTATTACAAACGATCACGGCATTTTGTTTTTTCAGCATTCATTGCTTTTGTTTTGGTCTTGTTATGCCAGAATGCGGCGTTTGCGCGGGCGCCATCGAATGGTGATCTGCCGACAAAAGCGGACCTGCAGGCACAACTTGACTCACTGAATAAACAAAAAGATCTTTCTGCTCAGGACAAACTGGTGCAGCAGGATCTGACAGATACATTAGCCACCCTCGATAAAATCGATCGCATAAAAGAAGAGACAGTTCAGCTACGGCAAAAAGTCGCTGAAGCGCCGGAAAAAATGCGTCAGGCGACCGCGGCGTTAACAGCACTTAGCGATGTCGATAACGACGAAGAAACGCGCAAAATTCTAAGCACGCTTTCGTTGCGCCAGCTGGAAACTCGCGTTGCCCAGGCGCTGGACGATTTGCAAAACGCACAAAACGATCTGGCGTCTTATAACAGCCAGCTGGTTTCGTTACAGACGCAGCCCGAACGCGTGCAAAATGCGATGTATAACGCTTCGCAGCAGCTGCAACAAATTCGCAGCCGCCTGGATGGCACTGATGTTGGCGATACTGCCTTACGTCCCAGCCAGAAAGTGTTGATGCAGGCCCAGCAGGTTTTGCTGAATGCTGAGATTGACCAGCAGCGAAAAAGCCTGGAAGGGAACACCGTCTTACAGGATACCTTGCAAAAGCAGCGTGATTACGTGACGGCGAACAGTGCTCGTCTGGAACACCAGTTGCAACTGTTGCAAGAAGCGGTAAACAGTAAGCGCCTGACCTTAACCGAAAAAACGGCGCAGGAAGCCGTCTCTCCGGATGAAGCTGCACGTATTCAGGCTAATCCGCTGGTGAAGCAGGAACTGGAAATTAACCAGCAGTTAAGTCAGCGTCTGATTACCGCGACTGAAAACGGTAATCAGTTGATGCAGCAAAACATTAAAGTCAAAAACTGGCTGGAGCGGGCGCTGCAATCGGAACGCAATATTAAAGAGCAGATTGCCGTCCTGAAGGGCAGTCTGCTGTTGTCTCGTATCCTTTACCAGCAACAACAAACGCTGCCCTCGGCGGATGAACTGGAAAACATGACCAACCGCATCGCGGATTTGCGTCTCGAACAGTTTGAAGTCAACCAGCAGCGTGATGCGCTCTTCCAGAGTGATGCGTTCGTTAACAAGCTGGAAGAAGGCCACGCCAACGAAGTTAACAGTGAAGTTCATGACGCATTACTCCAGGTTGTGGATATGCGTCGCGAACTGCTGGATCAGCTTAATAAACAGTTGGGTAACCAGCTGATGATGGCCATTAACCTGCAAATCAACCAGCAGCAGTTAATGAGCGTGTCGAAAAACCTGAAATCGATCCTGACTCAGCAAATCTTTTGGGTGAACAGTAACCGTCCAATGGACTGGGACTGGATCAAAGCGTTCCCACAAACGCTGAAAGATGAATTTAAGTCGATGAAGATCACGGTAAACTGGGAAAAAGCCTGGCCTGCCGTCTTTATCGCTTTCCTCGCTGGTTTACCACTGCTATTAATTGCCGGGCTGATCCACTGGCGTCTGGGATGGCTGAAAGCGTATCAACAAAAACTGGCTTCCGCTGTGGGTTCCCTGCGTAACGACAGCCAGCTCAACACACCAAAAGCGATCCTTATCGACCTGATTCGCGCACTGCCGGTATGTCTGATTATTCTTGCGGTTGGTCTGATTCTGCTAACCATGCAGCTCAACATCAGCGAACTGCTGTGGTCGTTCTGTAAAAAACTGGCGATCTTCTGGCTGGTGTTTGGCCTGTGCTGGAAAGTGCTGGAGAAAAACGGTGTTGCCGTGCGTCACTTCGGCATGCCGGAACAGCAGACCAGCCACTGGCGTCGGCAAATTGTCCGCATCAGTCTCGCGTTGCTGCCTATCCATTTCTGGTCTGTGGTGGCAGAACTTTCCCCGCTGCATCTGATGGATGATGTGCTGGGGCAGGCGATGATTTTCTTCAACCTGCTGCTGATTGCCTTCCTGGTATGGCCAATGTGCCGCGAAAGCTGGCGTGATAAAGAGTCGCACACCATGCGACTTGTCACCATTACCATACTGTCGATAATCCCGATTGCGTTGATGGTGCTGACCGCCACGGGTTATTTCTACACCACGCTGCGCCTCTCCGGGCGTTGGATTGAAACCGTTTATTTGGTGATCATCTGGAACCTGCTGTACCAGACGGTATTGCGCGGCTTAAGCGTAGCGGCGCGGCGTATCGCCTGGCGTCGTGCGCTGGCGCGTCGACAGAATCTGGTGAAAGAGGGCGCAGAAGGGGCCGAACCGCCGGAAGAACCTACCATTGCACTGGAGCAGGTTAACCAACAGACGCTGCGTATTACTATGTTGCTGATGTTTGCGCTGTTCGGTGTCATGTTCTGGGCAATTTGGTCAGATTTGATCACTGTGTTCAGCTATCTCGACAGCATCACGCTCTGGCATTACAACGGCACTGAAGCTGGCGCTGCGGTGGTGAAAAACGTCACCATGGGCAGTCTGTTGTTTGCGATTATCGCCTCAATGGTAGCCTGGGCGTTGATTCGCAACCTGCCAGGTTTGCTGGAAGTATTGGTGCTCTCGCGCCTGAACATGCGCCAGGGCGCGTCTTATGCCATTACTACCATCCTTAACTACATCATTATTGCCGTTGGTGCGATGACGGTGTTCGGATCGCTGGGCGTCTCGTGGGATAAACTCCAGTGGCTGGCGGCGGCATTATCCGTAGGTCTTGGTTTTGGTTTACAAGAGATCTTCGGTAACTTCGTCTCTGGTTTGATTATCCTGTTCGAACGTCCGGTACGCATTGGCGATACGGTAACCATTGGTAGCTTCTCCGGGACGGTCAGCAAGATCCGCATTCGTGCGACAACGATTACCGATTTCGATCGCAAAGAAGTTATCATCCCGAACAAAGCGTTTGTTACCGAGCGTCTCATCAACTGGTCGTTGACCGACACCACCACGCGTCTGGTGATCCGTCTGGGCGTGGCCTATGGCTCCGATCTGGAAAAAGTGCGTAAAGTATTGCTGAAGGCGGCGACTGAGCATCCAAGGGTGATGCACGAACCAATGCCGGAAGTCTTCTTTACGGCGTTTGGTGCCAGCACATTGGATCATGAGCTGCGTCTGTATGTGCGTGAACTGCGTGACCGCAGTCGTACTGTCGATGAGCTGAACCGTACTATCGATCAGCTGTGCCGTGAAAACGACATCAACATTGCCTTTAACCAGCTTGAAGTGCATTTGCACAACGAGAAGGGCGATGAAGTAACGGAAGTAAAACGTGACTACAAGGGCGACGATCCGACACCAGCGGTAGGGTAATAACCAAAGGGGGCGACATTTAGTTGCCCCGAGATTACTGACAAAGTGCGCGTTGTTCATGCCGGATGCGGCGTGACCGCCTTATCCGGCCTACGAAACCGCAAGAATTCAATATATTGCAGGAGCGGTGTAGGCCTGATAAGCGTAGCGCATCAGGCAGTTTTGCGTTTGCCCGCAATCTTAGGGGACATTTAGCGGCCCCATTTATTTCTCACTTTTCCGCCTCATCATCGCGCGTTAATTTCTTTTCATAATCGCGTTTTACAATATCCAGCGCGCGCAGCACGGTGCGCGCTGGGATCTGATTTTCTTCCAGCAGCACAATCAAATCGACAGCCAGTTTGACATCGTCAGGGGCATTTTCCAGTGACATACTCTCTCCATTGCTAGCGGGTTAAACGCGCTAACCTGTTTTCGATTTTTTCCAGCGCATGGCGGCAGCGTGCCAGGCGCGCTTCATAGGCTTCGACTTCACGATGCAGCGTTTGCTGTTCCACGAGATCGGTCACCCGCGCCAGGCGGGCTCGACGTTCGGCAACCATCTCACGAAGTCGCCGCTCAAAATCCTGATGCTGAATACGTTTACGCTGCCAGCGGGCAATTTTCGGTGGCGCACTGTCCCACTCGCGCAAGGACCAGGCGGAGGCTTCTCGCGCGATGGCTTCCAGTTGCGTCGCCAGATGTTCCGCCAGCCATGCCACTTGTGGCAGTTGCTGTTGCTCAACTGCATGGCGAAGCGCGGACAAATTATCTCCCGCTTCTTCCAGGCATGCCTGTAGCGTTGTCGCACGGGTCTGAAAAAGGTGCCTGTCAAAACGGGCACTTAGCGTGGCAAATTGCGCTACCGGGGCACAACGCTGACGCAGCGTGGCGAGCTGTCCTTCCAGTTTTTCCAGCAGCAGGGCGGTTTTCACGATAAGACCTCAATGAAAATGATAATTGTTATGCTAAAGTAGCCACTCTGTAAGCTGACAACACTCAATATGCAACGAATCATTTTAATCATCATTGGCTGGCTGGCGGTAGTGCTGGGTACGCTGGGCGTGGTATTACCGGTATTACCGACGACGCCGTTTATCCTGCTGGCGGCCTGGTGCTTTGCCCGTTCTTCCCCGCGCTTTCACGCCTGGTTGCTGTACCGCTCATGGTTTGGCAGCTATCTACGTTTCTGGCAGAAACATCATGCGATGCCGCGCGGCGTCAAACCGCGGGCGATTTTGCTTATTTTGCTCACGTTTGCCATTTCTCTGTGGTTCGTCCAGATGCCATGGGTGCGCATCATGTTGCTGGTAATTCTCGCCTGTTTGCTTTTTTATATGTGGCGAATTCCGGTGATTGATGAAAAGCAAGAAAAGCACTGAAGCACAACAATCGCAGTTGCAATTATTGCGTACAGCCAGTACATTCTGGCGTTTTCGAGCACAGGCGCAGGCGGTCAAAGGTTAAACAACTGTTACTTTTGATACGTTTAAAACGCGCCGTGAGTACCACCGTAACAAGCAGGCATACACTTATGACCGCGACTGCACAGCAGCTTGAGTATCTCAAAAATAGCATCAAAAGCATTCAGGACTACCCAAAACCCGGCATTCTTTTCCGCGATGTCACCAGCTTACTGGAAGACCCGAAAGCTTACGCTCTCAGCATCGACTTACTGGTTGAGCGTTACAAAAATGCGGGTATTACCAAAGTTGTCGGCACCGAAGCGCGTGGCTTCTTGTTTGGCGCTCCGGTAGCTCTGGGTCTGGGCGTTGGCTTTGTACCGGTCCGTAAACCGGGCAAACTGCCGCGTGAGACCATCAGTGAAACTTACGATCTGGAATACGGCACCGATCAGCTGGAAATCCACGTTGATGCCATCAAACCGGGCGACAAAGTTCTGGTGGTGGACGACCTGCTGGCAACCGGCGGCACTATCGAAGCGACCGTTAAACTGATCCGTCGTCTGGGTGGTGAAGTGGCTGATGCTGCGTTCATTATCAACCTGTTCGATCTCGGCGGCGAACAGCGTCTCGAAAAACAGGGCATTACCAGCTACAGCCTTGTTCCGTTCCCGGGCCATTAATTATCGTCAGTCTTGCGCTGCTCACGCTACGGGCAGCACAAGATGTGCATTCAGCCTCGCCGTTCTGACGGGGCTGTGTTAGCATTACCCCTTCGTGAATCCACCTTCCAGCGTTTCAGAGCCTGCCAATGAGTTATCAGGTCTTAGCCCGAAAATGGCGCCCACAAACCTTTGCTGACGTCGTCGGCCAGGAACATGTGCTGACCGCACTGGCGAACGGCTTGTCGTTAGGGCGTATTCATCATGCTTATCTTTTTTCCGGCACCCGGGGCGTCGGAAAAACCTCTATCGCCCGACTGCTTGCGAAGGGGCTAAACTGCGAAACCGGCATTACCGCGACGCCGTGCGGCGTGTGCGATAACTGTCGTGAAATCGAGCAGGGGCGCTTTGTCGATCTGATTGAAATCGACGCCGCCTCGCGTACCAAAGTCGAAGATACCCGCGACCTGCTGGATAACGTCCAGTACGCGCCAGCGCGTGGTCGTTTTAAAGTTTATCTGATCGACGAAGTGCATATGCTGTCGCGCCACAGCTTTAACGCACTGTTAAAAACCCTTGAAGAACCGCCGGAGCACGTCAAGTTTCTGCTGGCGACGACCGATCCGCAGAAATTGCCGGTGACGATTTTGTCACGCTGCCTGCAATTTCATCTCAAGGCGCTGGATGTCGAGCAAATTCGCCATCAGCTTGAGCACATCCTCAACGAAGAACATATCGCTCACGAGCCGCGGGCGCTGCAACTGCTGGCGCGCGCCGCTGAAGGCAGCTTGCGAGATGCCCTAAGTTTAACCGACCAGGCAATTGCCAGCGGTGACGGCCAGGTTTCAACCCAGGCGGTCAGTGCGATGCTGGGTACGCTTGACGACGATCAGGCGCTGTCGCTGGTTGAAGCGATGGTTGAAGCCAACGGCGAGCGTGTAATGTCGCTGATTAATGAAGCCGCCGCTCGTGGTATTGAGTGGGAAGCGTTGCTGGTAGAAATGCTCGGCCTGTTGCACCGCATTGCAATGGTGCAACTTTCCCCTGCTGCGCTGGGCAACGACATGGCCGCCATCGAGCTGCGGATGCGTGAACTGGCGCGCACCATACCGCCGACGGATATTCAGCTTTACTATCAAACGCTGTTGATTGGTCGCAAAGAATTACCGTATGCGCCGGACCGCCGCATGGGCGTTGAGATGACGCTGTTGCGCGCACTGGCGTTTCATCCGCGTATGCCGCTGCCTGAGCCAGAAGTGCCACGCCAGTCTTTTGCGCCCGTCGCGCCAACGGCAGTAATGACGCCAACCCAGGTGCCGCCGCAACCGCAATCAGCTCCGCAGCAGGCACCGACTGTACCGCTCTCAGAAACCACCAGCCAGGTGCTGGCGGCGCGCCAACAACTGCAGCGCGCACAGGGAGCAACCAAAGCAAAAAAGAGTGAACCGGCAGCCGCTACCCGCGCGCGGCCGGTGAATAACGCTGCGCTGGAAAGACTGGCTTCGGTCACCGATCGCGTTCAGGCGCGTCTGGTGCCATCGGCGCTGGAAAAAGCACCAGCCAAAAAAGAAGCGTATCGCTGGAAGGCGACCACTCCAGTGATGCAGCAAAAAGAAGTGGTCGCCACGCCGAAGGCGCTGAAAAAAGCGCTGGAACATGAAAAAACGCCGGAACTGGCGGCAAAGCTGGCGGCAGAAGCCATTGAGCGCGATCCTTGGGCGGCACAGGTGAGCCAACTTTCGCTACCAAAACTGGTCGAACAGGTGGCGTTAAATGCCTGGAAAGAGGAGAGCGACAACGCAATATGCCTGCATTTGCGCTCCTCTCAGCGGCATTTAAACAACCGCGGTGCACAGCAAAAACTGGCTGAAGCGTTGAGCACGTTAAAAGGTTCAACGGTTGAACTGACTATCGTTGAAGATGATAATCCCGCGGTGCGCACGCCGCTGGAATGGCGTCAGGCGATATACGAAGAAAAACTTGCGCAGGCGCGCGAGTCCATTATTGCGGATAATAATATTCAGACCCTGCGTCGGTTCTTCGATGCGGAGCTGGATGAAGAAAGTATCCGCCCCATTTGATCGTAAGCACAGCTTACGTTCGTCATCCTTAACGTGATTGAGAGAGAAACCTATGTTTGGTAAAGGCGGTCTGGGTAACCTGATGAAGCAAGCCCAGCAGATGCAAGAAAAAATGCAGAAAATGCAGGAAGAGATCGCGCAGCTGGAAGTGACCGGCGAATCTGGCGCAGGTCTGGTAAAAGTGACCATCAACGGTGCACACAACTGCCGTCGCGTAGAGATCGACCCGAGCCTGCTGGAAGACGACAAAGAGATGCTGGAAGACCTGGTGGCTGCAGCATTCAACGACGCAGCACGTCGTATCGAAGAAACGCAGAAAGAAAAAATGGCCTCTGTTTCCTCCGGAATGCAGCTGCCGCCTGGCTTTAAGATGCCGTTCTGATGCAAACCAGCCCGCTGTTAACACAGCTTATGGAAGCACTGCGCTGTCTGCCGGGCGTTGGCCCGAAGTCGGCGCAGCGTATGGCGTTCACGCTGCTTCAGCGCGATCGTAGCGGCGGGATGCGTCTGGCGCAGGCGCTCACCCGGGCGATGTCGGAAATCGGCCACTGCGCCGATTGCCGCACCTTCACCGAACAGGAAGTCTGTAACATCTGTTCGAATCCGCGTCGTCAGGAAAACGGTCAAATCTGCGTGGTGGAGAGTCCGGCGGACATTTACGCCATTGAGCAGACGGGGCAGTTTTCAGGTCGTTATTTTGTGTTGATGGGACATCTGTCACCGCTGGACGGCATCGGTCCGGATGATATCGGCCTTGATCGTCTGGAACAGCGTCTGGCAGAGGAAAAAATCACTGAAGTGATCCTCGCCACCAACCCCACGGTTGAAGGTGAAGCTACCGCTAACTACATTGCCGAGCTTTGCGCGCAATATGACGTGGAAGCCAGCCGAATCGCTCATGGCGTACCGGTTGGCGGCGAACTGGAAATGGTCGATGGCACCACGCTGTCACACTCCCTTGCCGGGCGTCATAAGATTCGTTTTTAAGCAAACGAGAGCAGGATCACCTGCTCTCGCTTGAAATTATTCCCCCTTGTCCCCATCTCTCCCTCATCCTGTTTTTAACCTTAAAATGGCATTATTGAGGTAGACCTACATGAAAGGACAAGAAACTCGTGGTTTTCAGTCAGAAGTGAAACAACTTCTGCACCTGATGATCCATTCTCTCTATTCCAATAAAGAAATCTTCCTGCGTGAGCTTATCTCTAACGCCTCCGATGCGGCGGACAAGCTGCGTTTCCGCGCGCTCTCCAACCCGGACCTGTACGAAGGTGATGGCGAACTGCGCGTTCGTGTCTCTTTCGATAAAGACAAGCGCACGCTTACCATCTCCGATAACGGCGTGGGGATGACCCGCGACGAAGTAATTGACCATCTGGGGACTATCGCTAAATCCGGCACCAAATCATTCCTCGAATCCCTGGGTTCTGACCAGGCGAAAGACAGCCAGCTGATCGGTCAGTTCGGTGTTGGTTTCTACTCTGCGTTTATCGTGGCCGACAAAGTGACCGTGCGTACTCGTGCGGCAGGAGAAAAACCAGAAAACGGCGTGTTCTGGGAATCGGCGGGCGAAGGTGAATACACCGTTGCCGACATCACCAAAGAAGATCGTGGTACTGAAATCACCCTGCATCTGCGTGAAGGCGAAGATGAGTTCCTCGATGACTGGCGTGTGCGTTCCATCATCAGCAAATACTCCGACCATATCGCGCTGCCGGTAGAGATCGAAAAACGCGAAGAGAAAGACGGCGAAACCGTTATCTCCTGGGAGAAAATCAACAAAGCGCAGGCGCTTTGGACCCGTAACAAGTCGGAAATCACCGACGAAGAGTACAAAGAGTTCTACAAACACATCGCCCACGACTTTAACGATCCGCTGACCTGGAGCCACAACCGCGTTGAAGGTAAGCAGGAGTACACCAGCCTGCTGTACATTCCGTCGCAGGCACCGTGGGATATGTGGAACCGCGATCATAAACACGGCCTGAAACTGTATGTTCAGCGTGTGTTCATCATGGACGACGCAGAACAGTTCATGCCGAACTATCTGCGCTTCGTGCGTGGTCTGATTGACTCCAGCGATCTGCCGCTGAATGTTTCCCGTGAAATCCTCCAGGACAGCACGGTAACCCGCAACCTGCGCAATGCGCTGACCAAGCGTGTGCTGCAAATGCTGGAAAAACTGGCGAAAGACGACGCGGAAAAATACCAGACCTTCTGGCAACAGTTTGGCCTGGTGCTGAAAGAAGGTCCGGCGGAAGATTTCGCTAACCAGGAAGCGATCGCCAAACTGCTGCGTTTTGCTTCTACCCATACCGATTCTTCTGCGCAGACCGTGTCTCTGGAAGACTACGTTTCCCGCATGAAAGAAGGGCAGGAGAAAATCTACTACATCACCGCAGACAGCTATGCGGCAGCGAAGAGCAGCCCGCACCTGGAACTGCTGCGTAAGAAAGGCATCGAAGTTCTGCTGCTTTCCGACCGCATCGATGAGTGGATGATGAACTATCTGACTGAGTTCGACGGTAAACCGTTCCAGTCGGTGTCTAAAGTTGACGAGTCGCTGGAAAAACTGGCTGACGAAGTTGATGAGAGCGCGAAGGAAGCGGAGAAAGCACTGACTCCGTTCATCGACCGCGTGAAAGCCCTGCTCGGCGAGCGTGTGAAAGATGTGCGTCTGACCCACCGTCTGACCGATACGCCAGCGATTGTCTCTACCGACGCTGACGAAATGAGCACTCAGATGGCGAAACTGTTTGCCGCAGCGGGCCAAAAAGTGCCAGAAGTGAAATACATCTTCGAACTGAATCCGGATCACGTACTGGTGAAACGTGCGGCAGATACTGAAGATGAAGCTAAGTTTAGCGAGTGGGTAGAATTACTGTTGGATCAGGCGCTGCTGGCAGAGCGCGGTACGCTGGAAGATCCGAACCTGTTTATTCGCCGTATGAACCAGCTGCTGGTTTCCTGATATAATGCCGGATGACCCTCGTGTCATCCGGCATTTTTCTTTTCATCATCTGTCCTTTCCGCAAATTATCTCGCCATTAACCGTTTCAGCCCCAGGTGCCTTTCTTGAGGCAATCGCTTGTTGGTGGTATCGTTTATCGCTTTTTCAAAAAATTCGACACATTTTAAGGGGATTTTCGCAATGCGTATCATTCTGCTTGGCGCTCCGGGCGCGGGGAAAGGGACTCAGGCTCAGTTCATCATGGAGAAATATGGTATTCCGCAAATCTCCACTGGCGATATGCTGCGTGCTGCGGTCAAATCTGGCTCCGAGCTGGGTAAACAAGCAAAAGACATTATGGATGCTGGCAAATTGGTTACCGACGAGCTGGTGATCGCGCTGGTTAAAGAGCGTATTGCTCAGGAAGACTGCCGTAATGGTTTCCTGTTGGATGGCTTCCCGCGTACCATTCCGCAGGCAGACGCGATGAAAGAAGCGGGCATCAACGTTGATTACGTTCTGGAATTCGACGTACCGGACGAACTGATTGTTGACCGTATCGTAGGCCGCCGCGTTCACGCGCCGTCTGGTCGTGTATATCACGTTAAATTCAATCCGCCGAAAGTAGAAGGCAAAGACGACGTTACCGGTGAAGAACTGACTACCCGTAAAGACGATCAGGAAGAAACCGTGCGTAAACGTCTGGTTGAATACCATCAGATGACTGCACCGCTGATCGGCTACTACTCCAAAGAAGCGGAAGCGGGTAACACCAAATACGCGAAAGTTGACGGCACCAAACCGGTTGCTGAAGTTCGCGCTGATCTGGAAAAAATCCTCGGCTAATCAAGCCGCAGCAGATCTGCTTTCGGGCAGGTCTGCTCATTCTCCTCAGGCAATACCTCTTGCAGCAATTAGTTCTTCTTCTTCACTTTTCCGCTACAATTATCAACAAGTTGAATCGATAAGAGGCGGTAATGCGTCAAACTAAAACCGGTATTCTGCTGGCAAACCTGGGTACACCCGATGCCCCCACTCCTGAAGCGGTAAAACGCTACCTGAAACAATTTTTAAGCGACAGACGCGTGGTTGATACCTCACGGCTGTTGTGGTGGCCGTTGCTGCGCGGCGTGATTTTGCCGCTGCGCTCGCCGCGTGTGGCGAAGTTGTATGCCTCTGTCTGGATGGAAGGTGGCTCGCCACTGATGGTTTACAGCCGCCAGCAACAGCAGGCGCTGGCACAACGTTTACCGGAGACGCCCGTAGCGCTGGGAATGAGCTACGGCTCGCCATCACTGGAAAGCGCCGTAGATGAACTACTGGCAGAACATGTAGATCATATCGTGGTGCTGCCGCTTTATCCGCAATACTCCTGTTCAACGGTCGGCGCGGTATGGGATGAACTGGCACGCATTCTGGCGCGCAAACGTAGCATTCCGGGGATATCGTTTATTCGTGATTACGCCGATAACCACGATTACATTAATGCACTGGCGAACAGCGTACGTGCTTCTTTTGCCAAACATGGCGAACCGGATCTGCTGCTGCTCTCTTATCATGGCATTCCCCAGCGTTATGCAGATGAAGGCGATGATTATCCGCAACGTTGCCGCACAACGACTCGCGAACTGGCTTCCGCACTGGGGATGGCACCGGAAAAAGTGATGATGACCTTTCAGTCGCGCTTTGGGCGGGAACCCTGGCTGATGCCTTATACCGACGAAACGCTGAAAATGCTCGGAGAAAAAGGCGTAGGTCATATTCAGGTGATGTGCCCGGGCTTTGCTGCAGATTGTCTGGAGACGCTGGAAGAGATTGCCGAGCAAAACCGTGAGGTCTTCCTCGGTGCGGGCGGGAAAAAATACGAATATATTCCGGCGCTTAATGCCACACCGGAACATATCGAAATGATGGCTAATCTTGTTGCCGCGTATCGCTAAAGCTGAGCGGTAAAGAACTGAGCGCCGTCGCGAAGAGCATCGTCGGCGGTTTTCATCATCCGTGAATAATGCAAAAAGGCGTGCAGCGTGCCTGGGTAGAGTTTGAACTCACAGGGCTGCTGATGCGCCGCTAACGTCTGGTAAAGCAGACGGCTGTCATCCAGCAGCGGATCGAACTCCGCCCCGGCAATAAAACAGGGCGGAACTTCGCGAGTGAGATCATTATTAAACAGGCAGTAATACGGCGACTCGCGGTCCGCGTCGTTGCTTAAATACGCCTCTTCATACATCTGTAAATCCTGTTGCGTTAAGCCATCCCAGACACCGCCCAACAGACGACGAGTCACGGAATCCCGTAATCCGTAAAGCCCATACCACAGCAAAACGCCCGCAACTTTACCGCAATCGATCTGTTTATCACGCAACCACAACGCACTGGCGAGCGCCAGCATGGCACCTGCGGAATCACCGGCAAAACCAATGCGGGACATATTGATTTGATAATCCTCTGCCTGCTGGTGGAAGTGGCAACAGGCAGCCACAATTTCCTCTATTGCCTGCGGAAAACGTGCTTCCGGCGAAAGAGTGTAAGCAATTCCAATCACTGTACATTGGGTGTAACTTGCCAGCAGTCGCATAATCCGATCGTGGGTATCAAGATTGCCGAGAATAAAACCACCACCATGCAGATAAAATAGTGTCGCCGGGCTGTGACTTTTGGGTGAGTAGAGGCGAGTCTCGACCTGACCATAAGGTGTGGGAACCATGTAAGCGCTGGTTGCCATTTCTGGAGCGCCCGCATTCCAGAATCGGCGCTCAAGTGTGTAATACTGTCGTTGCTCAGCAATCGTTCCCGTTGCGGGCCAGGGCGGTAAATCCGGCTGAAGAGTATTCACAACGGTCTTCATTTCAGCAGAAATAAGGTCCAGAACGGGTAATTTGTTTTCCGGCTTCATGCAAAAACTCCTTTCAAATTACGTCATTGTAAGGAACCACTGCCATGAAAATGCGATCCCGCCTGCTGATATTGAAACTGGCTGCGTCTCGCGCGCTCCCGTCAGATTGTGTTAACATTCGCCGCTCAGTTAACCACCCGTAAAAACAACCATGAAATTTCCCGGCAAACGTAAATCCAAACATTATTTTCCCGTAAACGCACGCGATCCGCTGCTTCAGCAATTCCAGCCAGAAAACGAAACCAGCGCTGCCTGGGTAGTGGGTATCGATCAAACGCTGGTCGATATTGAAGCGAAAGTGGATGATGAGTTCATTGAGCGTTATGGATTAAGCGCCGGGCATTCACTGGTGATTGAGGATGATGTTGCCGAAGCACTTTATCAGGAGCTGAAACAGAAAAACCTGATTACTCATCAGTTTGCAGGTGGCACCATTGGTAACACCATGCACAACTACTCGGTGCTCGCGGACGACCGTTCGGTGCTGCTGGGCGTCATGTGCAGCAATATTGAAATTGGCAGCTATGCCTATCGTTACCTGTGTAACACCTCCAGCCGTACCGATCTTAACTATCTGCAAGGCGTGGACGGCCCGATTGGTCGCTGCTTTACCTTGATTGGCGAGTCCGGGGAACGTACCTTTGCTATCAGCCCTGGCCACATGAACCAGCTGCGGGCTGAAAGTATTCCGGAAGATGTGATTGCCGGAGCCTCGGCACTGGTTCTCACTTCTTATCTGGTGCGTTGTAAGCCGGGTGAACCCATGCCGGAAGCAACCATGAAAGCCATTGAGTACGCGAAGAAATATAACGTACCGGTGGTGCTGACGCTGGGCACCAAGTTTGTCATTGCCGAGAATCCGCAGTGGTGGCAGCAATTCCTCAAAGATCACGTCTCTATCCTTGCGATGAACGAAGATGAGGCCGAAGCGTTGACCGGAGAAAGCGATCCGTTGTTGGCATCTGACAAGGCGCTGGACTGGGTTGATCTGGTGCTGTGCACCGCCGGGCCAATCGGCTTGTATATGGCGGGCTTTACTGAAGACGAAGCGAAACGTAAAACCCAGCATCCGCTGCTGCCGGGCGCTATAGCGGAATTTAACCAGTATGAGTTTAGCCGCGCCATGCGCCATAAAGATTGTCAAAACCCGCTGCGCGTCTATTCGCACATTGCGCCGTACATGGGCGGGCCGGAAAAAATCATGAACACTAACGGAGCGGGGGATGGCGCACTGGCAGCGTTGTTGCATGACATTACTGCTAACAGTTATCACCGTAGCAACGTACCAAACTCCAGCAAACATAAATTCACCTGGTTAACGTATTCGTCATTAGCGCAGGTGTGTAAATATGCTAACCGTGTGAGCTATCAGGTACTGAACCAGCATTCACCTCGTTTAACGCGCGGCTTGCCGGAGCGTGAAGACAGCCTGGAAGAGTCTTACTGGGATCGTTAAGTTATCGGACTGATGACTGTCGGATGCGGTGTAAACGCTTTATCCGACCAGCGGAAGATAGCACGCCCTTGCCGGATGCGTTAGCATCACATCCGGCTATGGAGTCAATGTCTTGACCCGTTACCACTTCAACCGCCGGTGGTGTTTCCAACATAGTGGTTTTTCCAACCAGGGCAATCCAGGGAAGCAGCAAGATGAAATACATTTCTGTGCCGCTCACACAACAGGCAATGGAACGTCTTGATTATGATTGCTGCAAGCCAAGCGATCTGTTCATTACCTTGCTCAACGGCACTTTACATATCTGTATCAATGACTTTGAAGATGAGTATGTCACGGATATACGTAAGCTTAAGCACATGGCTGCGCTTATTGAGCAAACGCTCATCACCCATCCTGAAAATTCATTCCTAAATATCTTGCTAATACAAACACGCCGGGCACTGGCAGCCAATACCGGCGTCTTTTTTACTTCTGACATGGATGCATAGAATGCAAACGGTATGGTATCTGCAACATACGCATTTTGGCGAAATGAAAGGTATCGGCATTTATACCCGTTATGAACTGGCCTTGCAGGCCAAAAAGGAGGTGGAAAATAAGCCTGGTTTTGTGGATTACCCGGAAAATTTTCAGTTTATTGAATACATCCTAAACCAGGATCTCTGGGGAGATTTTCCCGTTACACAGGTAGACGATCTTGTCGAGCCGATGGTGTACAGCCTGTGGCATATTCGTGATGATGAGGCCGATGATTATGCTTTCCTCGGCATTTATACCACGGCAAAACTGGCGGAGCAGGCCCGGGAACGAGCCTGCCGCTATTTTCATGAAGATGCTGCAAATATTCAGCCTGATCAAGGGCAGCTTGATCGTACCTGGTGGGAAGAAGGATTCATTTCATGGGACGAAGCCTCAGAATTGATTGTCCCCAATGCCGGGTAATCATCCGGAAATGAAATCAATGTCTTACCCCGTCACCACTTCACCCGCCGGTGGCGTTTCCAGCAGTTCCAGCATAGTACGGGCGATTTCACGCTCGCCCATTACCACCTGATTCGCCCCGCGCTCGGTAATATATGCTACCTCGTCGTCATAATGGGCGCGGGCGATAATCTCAATATCCGGGTTTTTCGCGCGAGCAGACGCCACAATCTCGCCTGCTTCGTAACCATTAGGAATCGTCAGGATCAGCCATTTTGCGCATTCCAGATGCGCTAGTTGCATAATTTCTTCATTCGCCGCGTTGCCCAATACCGCCCGGACCCCGCGCTCGCGCAGCTCATCAACACGGGTTCGTGACGTCTCAATCACCACTAAAGGAATATCAGAGGCGAGCAATTTCTCCCCCAGCAGGCTGCCTACACGACCGTAACCCACCAGTAGCGCATGGTTGCAAATATCCACTGGGATCTGCTTCTCTTCTTCGATTGCCTCTTCCAGCGTCTGCTCTTCCAGTGTTTCGGTCTTCGCCAGATATTTCTCCAGCAGCGCGAACAGCACCGGGTTAAGCATAATCGACAGGATTGCCCCTGCCAGCACCAGGTTCTGCCCGGCCTGCGGCAACAGATCCAGCGCCATCCCCAGCCCCGCCAGGATAAAAGCGAACTCACCAATTTGCGCCAGGCTGGCGGCGATAGTTAATGCCGTACGTTGAGAGTGACCAAACAGTCGCACCAGGAAAAACGCGGCTAATGACTTACCAAACAGAATAATCGCCAGCGTCGCTAGCACCGCCAGTGGTTGTTGAATCAGAATTAACGGATCAAACAGCATTCCGACGGAGACAAAAAACAGCACCGCAAACGCGTCGCGCAATGGCAGCGTATCGTGGGCAGCACGGTGACTCAGTTCAGACTCGTTCAGTACCATCCCGGCGAAGAACGCGCCGAGTGCAAAGGAGACGTCAAACAGTTCCACCGCGCCAAAAGCAATCCCTAACGCCAGCGCCAGCACCGACAGGGTAAACAGCTCGCGGGAACCGGTTGCTGCGCTGCGTGCCATAATCCACGGCACCAGACGGCGACCTACCAGCATCATAATGGCGATAAATGCGATCACCTTGCCGATGGTGATCCCCATATCGACTGCAAGAGTGGCAAAGCCCACATCACCCTGTTCCATCATTCCTGCTACTGCGGGCAGCAATACCAGCGTCAGAACCATGACCAGGTCTTCCACAATCAACCAACCGATGGCGATTTGCCCACGCTGGCTGTCTATTAATTGCCGTTCTTCAAGTGCGCGCAGTAACACCACGGTACTGGCGGTGGAAAGACATAAACCGAACACGATACCGGTCATTAACGACCAGCCCAGCACGGCGGAGAGCGCCATACCCAGCAGCGTCGCCACGGCTATCTGGGCGATCGCGCCGGGAATGGCGATGGCCTTTACCGCCATCAAATCCTTCAGCGAAAAGTGCAAACCGACGCCGAACATCAGCAGAATAACGCCCAGCTCCGCCAGTTCCGGCGCGAGCTTGGTATCGGCAACAAAGCCAGGAGTGAATGGTCCCGCCAGCACACCTGCTAACAGGTATCCCACCAGAGGAGAAATGCGTAGTTTATTGGCCAGCATGCCGAGGATAAAGGCGAGCACAAGGCCGCCAACAATGGTGGTGATAAGCGGGGTGGCGTGATGCATTCCGTCTCCTTTTCCTGGTGGTTATTGTCCATTTTTGGCCGGGAAAACCAAAATTACAGGTAATAGTTTATGACAATTTCATTGATGATGTTTATGAATAATTGTTGAATTTTGCAGAAAAATGGAATTAGCGGCAAAAAAAGCACGGATCGGAAAACAGAAGGCGGTTTAACAGAGGAAAGGCTTATGGCGACTGTAAAACGATGCAGCCAAAGTTTGCCTTTGGCTGCAATGAAATCAGTCTTTATGCCGGTTATCAGGCAGGAATATGGTCAACATCCCCAATAGTGGCAGGAAAGCACAGATTTTATAGACTAACTCGATGCTGGTGTGGTCGGCGATAAGCCCCAGAACTGCCGCTCCCAGACCCCCCATGCCGAAAGCAAAACCGAAAAAGAGTCCAGAAACCATACCGATACGTCCTGGAAGTAGCTCCTGAGCGTAGACCAGAATGGCAGAGAACGCCGAAGCGAGGATAAATCCAATAATCACCGTCAAAACCCCCGTCCAGTGCAGGGTGGCGTAGGGTAAAATCAGCGTAAACGGCGCAACGCCGAGGATAGAGCCCCAAATCACATATTTCCGCCCAATTTTATCCCCCACAGGCCCGCCAATCACCGTACCTGCCGCAACGGCAAACAAGAAGGCAAACAGATGAAGTTGGGCATTCTGGATAGATAATCCGAATTTTTGCATCAGATAAAAGGTGTAATAGCTACTGATGCTCGCCATATAGAAATATTTCGAGAAAATCAGGATTAACAGAATGCTGACCGCCAGTACCACTTTGTTGCGCGGCAGTGGATTGATAATCGTCGCTTTTGGTTTTCCTTTATTCATTCGGTGCTGTGCCGAGTACCAACGGCTGATTTGCGCCAGCACCACGATTGCCAGCAGTGCTGCAAGCACAAACCAGGCCACGTTGCCTTTGCCATAAGGCGCGATAATCACCGCTGCCAGCAAGGGCCCCAGGGAACTGCCAAAGTTGCCGCCGACCTGGAAGATAGATTGCGCCAGACCATGACGGCCACCAGACGCCATTCGGGCCACGCGTGAGGATTCCGGGTGAAAGATCGACGAACCAGTGCCGACCAACGCCGCCGCCAGCAGAACTGCGCCAAAACTGCCCGCCAGCGCCAGCAGCACCAGACCGCTTAAGGTAAAGCACATGCCAATCGGCAACGACCACGGCATCGGATATTTATCCGTCCAGTAGCCGACCACAGGTTGCAATAGTGAAGAGGCGAGCTGGAAGGTGAGGGTTATCATGCCAATTTGCATAAATGTCAGAGAAAATTCTGACTGAAGCAGGGGATAAATCGCCAGAATCAGCGATTGGATCATGTCGTTCAGCAGATGTGAGAGGCTGATAGCACCTAAAATACCAAACGATGTTCGGGCCTTGGTCGTTGACGCAGCAGCGCCAGCCACTGGCTGGGTTTGTTCACTCATTGCCATAGGAAAGTCACTTTTTCAGGGTTGCGATGTAAAGAATGATCTTATTTGTGATTATTACCCGACTAACATACCTGTATGCGCCGCCTGAAGGAAGTCTCAACGCTGAATACAGAATTTCTAATCTGGATGCAGATTTATCTTCACCGGACGCAGACTTGTCTATGATGTCGCGTCATACTATTTTTCAACACGTTGAAATCTGATCAGGGAGAGAAGTATGAAATTATTGCAGCGGGGCGTGGCGTTAGCACTGTTAACCACATTTACACTGGCGAGTGAAACTGCTCTGGCTTATGAGCAGGATAAAACCTACAAAATTACAGTTCTGCATACCAATGATCATCATGGTCATTTCTGGCGTAATGAATATGGCGAATATGGTCTTGCGGCGCAAAAAACGCTGGTGGACGGTATTCGCAAAGAGGTTGCGGCTGAAGGTGGTAGCGTGCTGCTACTTTCCGGTGGCGACATTAATACTGGCGTGCCCGAGTCCGACTTACAGGATGCCGAACCTGATTTTCGCGGTATGAATCTGGTAGGCTATGATGCAATGGCGATCGGTAATCATGAATTTGATAACCCGCTCACCGTATTACGCCAGCAGGAAAAGTGGGCTAAGTTCCCGTTGCTTTCCGCCAATATCTACCAAAAAAGCACTGGTGAGCGCCTGTTTAAACCATGGGCGCTGTTTAAGCGTCAGGATCTGAAAATTGCCGTTATTGGGCTGACAACCGATGACACAGCCAAAATTGGTAACCCGGAATACTTCACTGATATCGAATTTCGTAAGCCCGCTGATGAAGCGAAGCTGGTGATTCAGGAGCTGCAACAGACAGAAAAGCCAGACATTATTATCGCGGCAACCCATATGGGGCATTACGACAATGGTGAGCACGGCTCTAATGCACCGGGCGATGTGGAGATGGCACGCGCGCTGCCTGCCGGATCGCTGGCGATGATCGTCGGAGGTCACTCGCAAGATCCAGTCTGTATGGCGGCAGAAAATAAAAAACAGGTCGATTACGTTCCTGGTACGCCATGCAAACCGGATCAACAAAATGGCATCTGGATTGTACAGGCGCATGAGTGGGGCAAGTACGTGGGTCGGGCCGACTTTGAGTTTCGCAACGGCGAAATGAAAATGGTCAACTACCAGTTGATTCCGGTAAACCTGAAGAAGAAAGTGACCTGGGAAGACGGGAAAAGCGAGCGTGTGCTTTACACCCCTGAAATCGCCGAAAACCAGCAAATGATTTCGCTGTTATCACCGTTCCAGAACAAAGGCAAAGCGCAGCTGGAAGTGAAAATAGGCGAAACCAATGGTCGTCTGGAAGGCGACCGCAGCAAAGTGCGTTTTGTACAGACCAATATGGGGCGGTTGATTCTGGCAGCACAAATGGATCGCACTGGTGCCGACTTTGCGGTGATGAGCGGAGGCGGAATTCGTGATTCTATCGAAGCAGGTGATATCAGCTATAAAAATGTGCTGAAAGTGCAGCCATTCGGCAATGTGGTGGTGTATGCCGACATGACCGGTAAAGAGGTGATTGATTACCTGACCGCCGTCGCACAAATGAAGCCTGATTCTGGTGCCTATCCGCAATTTGCCAACGTTAGCTTTGTGGCGAAAGACGGCAAACTGAACGACCTGAAAATCAAAGGCGAACCGGTCGATCCGGCGAAAACTTACCGTATGGCGACATTAAACTTCAATGCCACTGGCGGTGATGGCTATCCGCGTCTGGATAACAAACCGGGCTATGTGAATACCGGCTTTATTGATGCTGAAGTGCTGAAAGCGTATATCCAGAAAAACTCGCCGCTGGATGTGAGTGTCTATGAACCGAAAGGTGAGGTGAGCTGGCAGTAATCCGAAAGTGCCGGATGTTCGCATCCGGCACAATGCTTAATCGCGACGAGCGATATCAGCAAATTTGGCATCGAGGATCTTCGCCAGGTCGCTTGCCGCCAGTTCGATGTCCAGCCCGCGCTTGCCGCCAGAAACAAAAATAGTGGCAAACTCTTGCGCGGGGGCGTCGATAATCGTCGGCAGGCGTTTTTTCTGCCCCAGTGGGCTAATCCCCCCAACCAGATACCCCGTCGAACGCTGCGCAACCATCGGATCGGCCATCTCAACTTTCTTGGCACCCAACGCCTTTGCTACTTTTTTAAGATCCAGTTGACCGGCGACCGGCGTAACGGCCACGGCAAGGTGCTTCATATCACCGTTCACTGCCACCAGCAGCGTTTTGTAGACCTGATCCGGATTCAAACCTAATTTTTTGACGACTTCATCGCCAAAATTGGTTTCAGCCGGATCGTGCTCGTAGGTGTGGATTTGAAACGAAATCTTGTTTTTTTCGAGTAATTTAACTGCGGGTGTCATGGTAATTTTCCTGCCTTAAACAAAAAAACGAAGCAAGCATACGCCTGATGGCGGTCCAAAAAAAAGAGTCATCTTGCCTAAGAGTATTGGCAGGATGGTGAGATTGAGCGACAATCGAGTTACACCGTCGCTTAAAGTGACGGCATAATAATAAAAAAATGAAATTCCTCTTTGACGGGCCAATAGCGATATTGGCCATTTTTTTAGCGCAACATTTGTGGCAAATTCCCTTCTCCATACAGATGTAGTGCACCGACCGCGACCACATAGCGCCCCGGCGGCATAGCGCGTAATTTGTCCCGCCAGGCGAGATTTCGCTGATGCATCAACACATCGTACAGCGACTGACTGAACGTATTAGGCAGCGTTATTTCATTATTTTGCGGCGGCGTATTCAGCCACCAGCTCATCATTTGTTGCAGCAACCGTGCATTGGTGTGCCAGTGGGTCAGCGTATCGTCCAGCAGCGCCAGTCCTTTGTCAGGGAGTTGGAGCAACATGGCAATCTGGTTTTCTGCCCCTTCCAGTTCAATCACGGGTTTATGTTGTTGCTTCGCCGCCTGCAATAGCTGGTAATCGATACCGTATTCTGCCCGCAGCCCCAGTTTTTGTGCCTGCGTCGCCTGAAGAACCATCGCGATTTGCCACAGCGGTTGGGTAGAAAAGAGCGACGGAGAAATGCCCATCTCCTGGCTAATGTGCTGCAGGTTTTGGAGTTGCTCCTCGCTAATGCGCTCTTCCAGCGCCTCGCAGGCAGGCAAATTGGCAAAAGGCGTATCGCTGGTGGAAACATCCGCCTCGACGATCAGCGCATCGGCGTTTTTGAGCTTTTTGAGCAAACGGGTGGGCAGGGGAGCCATATCGTGGCTGCCCATATGAATACTGCCAATCAGATGAAAATGGCGATTGCCGGGAAGAGAGATATCGATAGCAGGCCAGGTGTAATGATTGCCGCGCAGCGCGGCCCAAAGCGTTTTTACCCGGTACAACAGATCCATACGACCTCCCTTTGTGAAATATCATGCTAGCGCGCGGTGAGGGATGGCGCAAATGGAGTTATGAGGCTTGTTCAGTGGTAGCTTAAATATGATCGAAAAATTGTTTTTGCTTTGAAACGAAAGACTGCACGGGTGTTGGTGGCGTCAAAATCGCCGAGGCGTTCCCTGAAGGCCGGGGCAGCCCACATGGATGTGGGCTGAGGGCGCGTTTTACAGGGACGTTTTACAGGGATAATGAGATGGACGCTCCAGATTTTACGGTATCAAAGTACCAGACTGGATCGTTGCAATACGTCCTGAAAAATTAG